>JAPXRJ010000001.1:0-76402 GCA_033813615.1 Microthrixaceae bacterium
GTCGTCGCACCCGGGAACCCCGGCATCCCCGGCAGCGTCGACACCCCGCCCGAGGAGGTCGCCGCCGACCTGTTCGTGATCGGCCCCGAGGTGCCGCTGGTCGACGGGCTGGCCGACCGCCTCCGCTCCGACGGGAAGCTCGTGTTCGGCCCGGGTGCCGACGGAGCGCGCCTGGAGGGGTCCAAGGCGTGGATGAAGGACCTGGTCGCCGCCGCCGGGGTCCCGACGGCCCGGCACGGCACCTTCGGCTCGGTCGAACCCGCGCACGCCATGCTCGACACGCTCACGCCGCCGTTCGTGATCAAGACCGACGGCCTGGCCGCCGGCAAGGGCGTGCTGGTCACCGACTCGCTCGGCGAGGCCCGCAACGCGGTGGGCGACTACCTGTCGGGCGCGTCGTTCGGCGACGCCGGTCGGACCCTCGTCATCGAGGAGGGGCTGGTCGGCCCGGAGCTGTCGGTGCTGGCGGTGTGCGACGGTCGTGACGCCGTGCTCCTCCCGCCGGCGCAGGACTTCAAGCGCGCCGGTGACGGCGACACCGGACCCAACACCGGCGGCATGGGCGCGTACTCGCCGGTGCCGGTGGTGACCGACGACGTCTTGTCCACGGTGATGGACCGCTTCGTCGGACCGACGCTCGCGGAGCTGCGCCGGCGGGGCATCGACTACCGCGGCGTGCTCTACGCCGGGCTGATGTTCACCGCCGAGGGTCCCAAGCTCATCGAGTACAACGTCCGCTTCGGCGACCCCGAGACCCAGGTCGTCGTCCCGAGGTTGACCAGCGACCTGACCCAACTGCTCGCCGAGGCGGCCGAGGGTTCCATCCGCTCGGCACCGACGGTGTCGAACGAGGCGCACGTGACCGTGATCTGCGCGAGCGAGGGCTATCCGAGCGCAGCTCGCACCGGCGACGTCATCGAGGGGCTCGACGCGCTCGAAGGGCGCCCCGGCGTGCAGGTGTACGCGGCGGGCGTGGCGACCGACGGCGACGGCCGGTTGGTCACCGCCGGCGGTCGCGTGCTCGACGTGTGCGGCCGGGGCGCCACCATCGCCGAAGCCAGGTCCAGGGCCTACGACGCGGTCAGCGCCATCTCGTGGCCCGGGATGCAGCACCGCACCGACATCGCGGCAAGTGCGTCCTGACGTGCGGCCGTGGCCCGAAGCACTGGTGCAGCGGTGACGCCGTCGGAGCGGTCCGAGGCCGCCGCTCGGTCCCGAGGGATCGAGCCGGTCGTCGGCATCGTCGGCGGCGGCCAGCTGGCCCGGATGCTGGGCGAGGCGGCAGCTCCGCTCGGCGTGCACGTCCGGGTGCTCGCGTCGCCGACCGACGAAGGTGCGGCCGACGTGGTGGTCGACACCGTCGTCGGCGACCACACCGACGCGGCGGTGCTCGACGCGTTCGCGGACTCGGTCGACGTCGTCACCTTCGACCACGAGAACGTCGACCACGACCTGCTCCTCGGGCTCGAGGCCCGTGGCGTGGCCGTCCGCCCCTCGGTCGCCACGCTGCGGTTCTCCGACAAGGCGCACCAGCGCCGCAGCTTCGCCGCCGCGGGGATCCCGGTGCCGGACTTCCTCGTCGTGCGCGGCGGGTCCGACGACGTGGCGACGGCGGTCCGCTTCGCCGAACGCCACGGGGGCACGGCGGTCGTGAAGGCCAGTCGCGGCGGCTATGACGGTCGTGGCGTCTGGATCCTCGACGCCGACGGCGTGGCGGCCCACGTCGCCGGCTGGGAGGGGGCGCCGCTGGTGCTCGAGCCGCGGCTGGAGCTGCTGACGGAGCTTGCGGTGCTCGTCGCCCGTCGCCCGTCGGGGGACGTCGTCACCTGGCCGCTGGTCGAGACGGTGCAGGTCGACGGGATGTGCGACGAGGTCCTGCTGCCCGCACCGGTCGACGACGCGATCGAGCGGCGGGCCCGAGAGATCGGTGAACACGTCGCTGACGAGGTCGGTGCCACGGGCGTGGTCGCCGTCGAGCTGTTCGTCGTGGCCGGTGTCGACAGGCCCGACGTGCTGGTCAACGAGATCGCTCCGCGGGTGCACAACTCGGGTCACCTCACGATCGAGGCCAGCGCCACCTCGCAGTTCGAGCAGCACCTGCGGGCGGTGTTGGACTGGCCGCTGGGACCGACCGACAGCGTCGCCCCGGCCGCGGCCATGGTCAACGTGGTGGGCGACGGCACGCACGACCCGCGGCTCCGCCAGGCGGCCGCGCTGTCGCAGGTGTCGGGAGCGCACGTCCACCTGTACGGCAAGTCGCCGAGGGAGGGACGCAAGGTCGGCCACGTCACCGTCGTCGGCGGCGACGTGACCGCGGCGCGTCGCGACGCCGGCGCGGCCGCCGATCTGCTGGCGGGTCCTCCGAGGCGCGAGGATCGGTGACGTGAGCACCGACATCGGCCCTGCAGCACTGGTCGGCGTGATCATGGGATCCGCCTCGGACCTGGAGGTCATGCGCCCCGCCGGCGACGTCCTGGCGGAGTTCGGGGTCGCCCACGAGGTCCGAGTCGTGTCCGCGCACCGCAGCCCGCTGCGGATGGTCGACTACGCCCGCACCGCCGAGGAGCGCGGGATCCAGGTGATCATCGCCGGGGCCGGCGGCGCCGCGCACCTGCCGGGCATGGTCGCGTCGATGACGGTGCTGCCGGTCATCGGCGTCCCGGTCCCGACCCGTCACCTGGGCGGTGAGGACTCGCTGCTGTCGATCGTGCAGATGCCCGGGGGCGTGCCGGTGGCGACGATGGCGATCGGCGGTGCGCTCAACGCCGGGCTGATGGCGCTGCGCATCCTCGCCGTCTCCGACGACGAGCTCCGGCACCGGATCGCCGAGCACCAGCACGGGTTGGAGCGTCTGGCGATGGACCAGGACGCGAGCCTCGATCGCTGAGCTCGGGCCCACCCGCGCCGCCGGGGCGGCGGTGGTATCTCGACCGATCGCTCAGAACTTCTGGCTCCAGCCGCCGGGGAACTCCTCGGCGTCGCGCTCGCCGTCCATCCACCGCTTCGTCTGGGTCTCGTCCTCCGACGGGAGCGGGTCGACGACCTGTCCGAGCCGGGACTGCTGGAACTCGGTGCGGGTCACCGTGGTGCGTTGACGCCGGGCGTCGAGGCGCATCTTGATCTCTCGACGGCCGAGCTTCGGGCGGCCGGTCTCCCGGCGCCGGACACCGCCGCGATCGAGCGCGCACGAGATGCACATCGGTGGCTTCTTCAGGCCGTGGGGGAACACGACGCACTCCGGGCAGAAGTCGTAGCCGCAGGTGCCGCACGCGAACTCGGCGACGGTCATCGGATGGCGCACGCAGGCGTCGGACACGGAGCTGCCTCTCGTTCGGGTTCCCCACGCGGATCGGCTGCCGGGGTGCTCTCCTTGAGGATCCGGCGCCCGACGTTGCGGACGGTCCCGCCCGGTGGGCGATGATGGGGCGGTGAGCGTCCCCAATGTCCTCGCCGATCGCTACGCCAGCCCGGAGATGGCCGAGCTCTGGTCGCCCGAGCACAAGATCGTGCTGGAGCGCCGACTGTGGGTCGCGGTGATGAAGGCGCAACGTGACCTGGGCATCGACGTGCCGGCCGGCGCGATCGACGCCTACGAGTCGGTGCTCGAAGTGGTGGACCTGGACTCGATCGCCGAGCGGGAGCGCGTGACACGCCACGACGTGAAGGCGCGGATCGAGGAGTTCTCCGACCTGGCCGGCCATGAGCACGCCCACAAGGGGATGACGAGCCGAGACCTGACCGAGAACGTGGAGCAGCTCCAGGTCCGCACCGGATTGGAGCTGGTGCGGGACCGGGCGGTGGCCGCGTTGGTCCGGCTGGCCGAGCTGGCGGTCACGCACGCGGACACGGTGATCGTCGGGCGCAGCCACAACGTGGCCGCTCAGGCCACGACCCTGGGGAAGCGGTTCGCCAACGCGGGAGAGGAGCTGCTCCTGGCCGTGGAGCGGCTGGAGGAGCTGATCGACCGCTATCCGCTCCGCGGGCTGAAGGGTCCGGTGGGCACCCAGCTCGACCAGCTCGAGCTGCTCGACGGCGACGCCGATCGCCTCGACGAGCTGGAACGGGCGGTGGCCGCGCACCTGGGCTTCGACCGGACGCTCACCAACGTCGGACAGGTCTACCCGCGTTCGCTCGACATGGAGGTCGTCTCGGCCCTCGTGCAGCTGTCGTCGGGCCCGTCGTCGCTGGCGATGACGCTGCGCCTGATGGCGGGCAACGAGCTGGTCACCGAGGGGTTCCGTCCCGGTCAGGTCGGCTCCTCGGCGATGCCGCACAAGATGAACGCCCGCAGCTGCGAGCGGATCAACGGGTTCCGGGTGATCCTCGACGGCCACCTCACGATGGCGGCCGGTCTGGCCGGCGAGCAGTGGAACGAGGGCGACGTGTCCTGCTCGGTGGTGCGTCGCGTCCTGCTGCCCGACGCGTTCTTCGCCGCCGACGGCGTGTTCCAGACGCTGATCGACGTGCTCGACGGCTTCGGCGCCTTCCCTGCGGTGATCGAGCGCGAGCTGCGCCGCTACCTGCCGTTCCTGGGCACGACCAAGGTGCTGATGGCGGCGGTCCGAAGCGGCGTCGGGCGCGAGACGGCACACGAGGTCATCAAGACCCACGCGGTCGCGGTCGCGCTCGACATGCGCGAGACGGGTCGCGACGACAACGACCTGCTGCAGCGCCTCGCCGGCGACGATCGACTGGGCCTGGATGCCGCTGCGCTGGCCGACGCGCTGGGCGATCCGGCGTCGTACGTGGGCAACGCCAGCGCGCAGGTGAGGGCGTTCGTCGACCGCGTCGGCGAGCTGGCCGAGCGCCACCCCGACGCCGCGACCTACCAAGGAGCACCCGTCCTGTGATCGAGACCGTCCTGTGATCGAGACCGTCCTGTGATCGAGACCGTCCTGTGATCGAGCTGCCGCACGTGCACCGGGGCAAGGTGCGCGACCTCTACGACGCCGCCGACGATCGGCTGCTCATGGTCGCATCGGACCGACTCAGCGCGTTCGACGTGGTCATGGCGGAGCCGGTGCCCGACAAGGGCCGGGTCCTGACGGCGATGTCGACGCACTGGTTCGACGCCGTGTCGGACCTGATCGGCAACCACCTGATCTCGACCGACCTCGCCGATCTGCCCGAGCCGGCGCAGCAGGCGGAGCTCGCCGGTCGCGTGATGCTGTGCCGCCGGGCCGAGATGATCCCCGTCGAGTGCATCGTGCGGGGCTACGTGGCCGGTTCGGCGTGGAAGGAGTACCGCGAGCGCGGCACCATCCACGCGATGTCGGCGCCGGAGGGCCTCGTCGAGGCCGACCGGTTGCCCGAGCCGATGTTCACGCCGTCGACCAAGGCCGCCGTCGGTGACCACGACGAGAACATCTCCTTCGACCGGGCGGTGGAGATCCTGGGCGGTGACGTCGCCGAGCAGGCTCGGGACGCCAGCCTGGCCATCTTCCGGCGCGCGACGGAGCGGGCCGAGGCCGCCGGGTTCCTGCTGGCCGACACCAAGTTCGAGCTGGGCTGGGTCGTCGACCCCGACGGCGAGCCGCGGCTCGTCCTGGCCGACGAGGTGCTGACCCCCGACTCGTCGCGCTACTGGGCGGTCGGCGACTGGTCACCCGGCGCCACCCCGCAGGGCTTCGACAAGCAACCGGTGCGCGACTACCTGGAGTCCCTCGGCTGGGACAAGCAGCCGCCGCCCCCGCCGCTGCCGGCCGAGGTCGTCGAGGCCACCGCCGAGCGCTACCGCCAGGCGTACGAGCGCATCTGCGGCAAGTCGCTGCGGGACTGGCCCGGGGCGTGACCGGTACGTTCAGAGACGGTCCCGGCGATGTGGGAGAGTTGGGCCCATGATCTTCGACGTGACCGTGGAGGTGCGCCTGCGGCCCGGGATCGCGGACCCGCAGGGCGCCACGATCGAACGTGCGCTGCCGGCGCTGGGCTTCGGCGGCGTGAGCGGGGTGGCGGTGGGCAAGTCGATCCGCTTCCAGGTCGACGCCGCCGATCACGACACCGCGGCGGCCCTGGTCGACGACCTGTGCCACCGGTTCCTGTCGAACCCGGTGATCGAGGATTCGTTCGTCACCATCTCTGCGTCGACCGACGTCGAGCCGGCCGCCGCATCAGGGCTCTGACGTGGCCGTGAACGTCGCGGTGGTCGCGTTCCCGGGGACGAACTGCGAGATGGACGTCGTCGAAGCGGTTCGCTCGCTCGGCGGTGACGCAGAGGTCGTCTTCCACGATCACGACCGGCTGGACGGCTTCGACGCCGTGGTCATCGCCGGCGGCTTCGCCCACGGCGACTACCTGCGCCCGGGAGCTATCGCCCGGTTCTCGCCGGTGATGGGCGCGGTCACGTCGTTCGCCGATGCCGGCGGTCCGGTCGTGGGGATCTGCAACGGCTTCCAGGTGCTGACTGAAGCTCACCTCCTGCCCGGTGCGCTGCAGAAGAACGCCGGGCTGAAGTTCCGATGTGCGTCGGTCGAGCTCGTCGTCGTGTCGACGAACAGCGTGCTCACCTCGCAGGCCACGGTCGGGCAGCGCCTCTCGATCCCGATCAACCACTTCGAGGGCAACTACACCTGCTCGGAGGAGACGCTGGCGGAGCTGCGATCCGAGGATCGCATCGTGCTCCGCTATTCGGACAACCCGAACGGGTCGGTCGACGACATCGCCGGGATCTGCAACGCCGGACGCAACGTCGTCGGCCTCATGCCGCACCCGGAGCGGGCCTGCAACACCCTGCTCGGATCCACCGACGGACGTGTGCTGGTGGGATCGCTGCTGGCCGCGGCCGGCGCCGGTCTGGCAGCCAGCCGCTGACCAGCGGAGGACCGATCAACCAGCCCGGGAGATCCCGGCGGCCTTCAGCATGGCGGCGGACACGCCGATCTCACGCCACGCGCCGTAGGAGATGCCCTTGCGCTTGCTGTAGCCGGGGGCTGCGGCGATGAAGGCCTTCTCGAGCGGAGCCATGTCGATGTCGACCTTGGACTCGAGCGCGACGAGCTCGTCCTCCAGATCGCGTCGCTCCTGGATGAGGGTCAGCTCCTTGATCTTGCCGGGGTTCTCCTCGAGCTCAGCGGAGATCTTGACGAGTCGCTGATTGATCGAATCGGGCGTGCGCTTCCGGCCGCGCTTCGGACGTGTGAGCTCCAATGCGTCCAGGTAGTTCTTGACGGCCATCGCCTCGGTTCGTCCGGTGGCCATTGCTGCTTTGTGGTCGTCGCTGACGACGCGCTTCTTCGACTTCGGGGTTGCTGCCATGGAGACGAATTCCACACCTTTCGGTGGGAAAGTTCAACCTCAACGGTGGCAGTGGCATATGGCAGTTGTCTCATCGTGAGGTGACCGGATGAACTCGTCGTGATTCCACCGGCTTGCGGGAGCCGGTCGCGGTGACGGGTAGGTTGCGAACATGGCCGCGCCTGACCAGTCCTCCGACGTCGCCCCGCCGAGCGAGGAGGCGGTGCACCGGGCCCTGGGTCTCACCGACGACGAGCTCGAGCGCATCCGGGCGACGCTCGGACGTGAGCCCAACCACCTCGAGCTGGCCATGTACTCGGTCATGTGGTCCGAGCACTGCTCCTACAAGAGCTCCCGGATCCACCTGCGCCGGTTCCCCACCGAGGCGCCGTGGGTGCTCGTGGGACCGGGCGAGGGCGCGGGCGTGGTCGACGTGGGCGACGGGATCGCCGCCGCACTTCGGATCGAGAGCCACAACCACCCCTCGGCGATCGAGCCGTACCAAGGGGCGGCCACCGGCGCCGGCGGCATCCTGCGCGACATCTTCTCCGTGGGCGCCCGGCCGATCGCGCTCATGGACCCGCTGCGGTTCGGTCCCCTCGACGACGCCCGGTCCCGCTGGATCGCCGAGGGCGTGGTGTCGGGCATCTCCGGCTACGGCAACTCGGTCGGCGTCCCCAACGTCGGCGGCGAGACCGTGTTCGATCAGACCTACCAGGGCAACCCGCTGGTCAACGTGCTCTGCCTGGGCCTGATGCCCACCGAGCGACTGGTGCTGGGCCGGGCCGAAGGCGTCGGCAACCTGGCGGTCCTGTTGGGCTCGAGCACCGGCCGCGACGGCATCGGCGGCGTGTCGGTGCTGGCCAGCGCCGGCTTCGGCGACGACGAGGCCGACGCCGACAAGCGACCGAGCGTGCAGGTGGGCGACCCCTTCGAGGAGAAGCGCCTCATCGAGGCGTGCCTGGAGCTGCTGGATCGGGACCTGGCGGTCGGCGTGCAGGACCTCGGCGGCGCCGGCATCACCTGCGCCACGTCGGAGACCGCGGCCAAGGGTGGCGCCGGCATGGACGTCGACGTCGATGCGGTGCCCCGCCGTGAGCCACACATGGCCCCGTTCGAGGTCATGACCTCGGAGTCCCAGGAGCGGATGCTGGCGATCGTGGAGCCGTCCAAGCTCGACGAGGTCCTGGCCATCGCGGACAAGTGGGAGGTGAGCGCCACCGTCATCGGCAAGGTGACGGGCAGCGGTCGGCTCCGGATCACCTCGGGCGGCGACGGGTCCGCCGATGGCGACGGAGACGGGGGCGTCGAGGTCCTGGCCGACGTGCCGGCCAAGTCGCTCGAGGAGGACGCTCCGCTCTACGACCGTCCCAGGCAGGAGCCGGCGGATCTGGCCGCACGTCGGGCGGACTCGGCCAACGCGCTGCCGGCACCCGCCGACGTCGCTGCGGACCTGCTGGAGCTGCTGGCCGACACGTCGTGGGTGTGGTCCCAGTACGACCACCAGCTGTTCCTCAACACCGTCATCGGTCCGGGTGGAGATGCTGCGGTGCTCCGCCTGAAGCACCCCACGACCGGCGTCGACACCGGACGCGGGCTCGCGCTCACGACCGACGGCAACCACCTGTGGTGCGCGGTGGACCCGAAGCTCGGCTCCACGATGACCATCTGTGAGTCGGTGATGAACTTGGCCGTCGTCGGCGCCCGGCCGGTCGCGATGGTGAACTGCATGAACTTCGGGAACCCCGAGCACCCCGAGGTCATGTGGCAGCTGTCGGAGTCGGTCGACGGCCTGTCCGACGCCCTGCGCGCGTTCGACGTCCCCTGCATCGGCGGCAACGTCAGCCTCTACAACGAGAGCCGGGGCGCCGACATCGACCCGACGCCCATCGTCGGCGTGCTCGGCGTGCTCGACCGCCTCGACGCGGTGCCGCCCCGCCCCACGGTGGTCGACGGCGGGCGGTTGATCCTGGTCGGTGACACCGTGCGCGAGCTGTCCGGATCCGAGTGGGCCGCCCGGCGCGGCCACCGTGGCCGCGGCGAGCTGCCGGCGGTCGACCTCGACGCGGTGTCGGGGGTTGCGGGGGTGGTGCGCGAGCTGGTGTCGGCGCAGCTGGTCCAGGGCGCGCACGACGTGTCGGGCGGCGGGTTGGGCGTTGCGCTCGCCGAGATGGCGGTCGCCTCCGGCGTCGGGCTGAACGTGGCCCGTCTCGCGGATCACGTCGACCTGTTCTCCGAGTCGGTCGGCCGGGCCGTGCTGTGCGTGGCGCCCGACCAGGTCCGGGCGGTGCTCGACGTGCTCGAGGCCCACGACGTGGCCCACTCGCGCATCGGAGCAGCGTCCGGTGACCGGATCGTGGTCAAGGACCTCCTCGACGTCGCCCTGGACGAGGTCACCACCGCGTGGCGGGATCGGATCCCGAACGCGATCGGCTCGGGGACGACCCAGGGCTGAGCGCCCGGGAGCGGAAGGGCAGGGCTGAGCGCCCGGGAGCGGAAGGGCAGGGCTGAGCGCCCGGGAGCGGAAGGGCAGGGCTGAGCGCCCGGGAGCGGAAGGGCAGGGCTGAGCGCCCGGGTCCCCCGACCACTCGCGTGGCCGGGGGACCCGGGTCGATCAGGCGAGGCCGCTACGGCGCCGGCGCTGCCAGCTGACGGCGGTGAGGGTGCCGCCGGCCAGCAGCAGCACGATGCCCAGGGCCAGCATCGGCGTGGCGCTCCCGCCGGTGAAGGCGAGCACCCCCGAGTTGCTGGCGGTGGCGTCGTCGGGCGTCACCACGGTCCGGATGGCCACGTCGTCCGCGACCGCCGACGGCACCGACGACGAGGTCGACCCCGCGATCGTCGAGCTGGTGGACGAGGTGGACGACGTCGGAGCGGTGCTGCTCGTCGGCGCGGCCGACGTGGTCGGCGCGACCGTGGTGGTGGGCGCCTCGGTCGTGGTCGTCGTGGAGGACGTGGTCGAGGAGCTGGTGGTCGTGGAGGAGCTCGTCGTCGTGGAAGAGCTCGTGGAGGAGCTCGTGGTGGAGGATCGATCGTTGGTGTAGGTGCAGGTCACCGCGTCGCCCGGCGCGAGGTTGGCGACGAAGGACGACCCCTCGATCGTCGGCGTGCGACCGCTCGTCGGGGTGGTGCAGGCCAGATCCTTCAACGTCCAGCCGGTCGGGACCTCCTCGGCCACGGTCCATGTGACGTCTGCTGAGCGCACGAAGCTGATCTCGGCGGACCCGCCGGTGCCCTCGGGCCTCAGGCTGAAGGTGCCGCCCGGGATGAACGACGTGTCACCGGTGAAGTTGAAGGTGGTGCCGCCGGGTGAGCGCTCGGTGAGCTGCTTGCGCACGGTGATGGTCACCGGCTCCGGTGGCTGGGCCACGTAGTAGGCGAAGCAGTACGCGTGACGAGCGTTGGTGGGGTAACGGACGTACTCGACGTTGTCGCCGTTGTAGTTGTCGGTGGCGCAGCGCAGCGCCCCGAACGACAGCGTGCCGTCGCCCAGCGGCTGGGCCTTGGTGCCGCCCTGGATCCACAGCGACCCACGGCCGGCCTGGTTGACCTGGTCCGAGGTGAGCTCGTAGGTCACCGCGCCCTTGATCGTCCGGCCGGTGTCGTTGCCGGCGGAGTCGAGCTCGGGCACCGACGCCACCGTGGTGGCGATGGCGTTCGCCCCCGTCACCGTCGACAGGTTGGCGGTGGCCGGGGACTTCCCGGTGATGCCCGTGCCCCACTGGAAGTCCCAACCCGTCAGCGGCGAGCAGTTGCTCTGCGGCGCCTCGGCCTCCTTGGCCGGGTTGACCACCTGGCCGTCTGCGTAGTTCGTGTCGGGTCCCAGGTCCTGCAGGCTCTCCTGGATGTTGTTGCGGTTCCGGTTGGCGAAGATGTCGGTGTAGGTGGGGCAGGTGCGGGCCGCCAGCGTCACCGTCCACGGGCGCGCCTTGCTGGATGCCTGGGAGCCGGCCAGGGAGGAGGCCAGGCCGGTCGAGGCGCAGAACTGCACGTTGGAGATCTGGGGGACCATCCCGCCCACGGGGTCCAATCGCTCGTTGGAGAAGGAGCCGGCCATCTGGCTGGGGTCGATGGTCGTCGTGGCCGACCCGGGTCCGCCCTTGACCACCACGGCGCCGACGAGCCGGGTGGACGCCCACGAGCCGCCGGTGCCGGTGCCGTCGGTGATCGTGACCGCCGAGGGGTCCCCGCCGGTGCCACGGAACACCCCGTCGACGAGGTCGTAGTGGGCCAGCAGCGTCGTGCCCTCCGGGCAGGTCGGCTGGTCCGACGACGACGTGGTGCTGACCAAGCCGACCGCCACGAGGACCGCGCCGATCAACAGGGTGACGATGCCGGCCCGGAACGCTCCTGCGGCTCGCCCGCCGGAGGTTCGGTCGGATGTGGTGGGGCTGGGGGAGTCGGTCATGGTCGGTCCCTGGTCGTGTCGATGGGGTCGCGCTGCGGGGCGCGGCGAGCGTTCGCTCCAGTTGTCGTCGGCACCTCGTCGTCCACCTTGAGGGGTCGCGGCGTCGCGTCCGGCCGGTGCCGGCGGGGGCGGAGCACGAACAGCACGAGCCCGACGACCAGCGTGCCGACGGCGACAGCCCAGCCGAGGGAGGTCCGCACCAGCGTCAGCGGTCGACCGATGGCGGGGATCGACGCCGTCACCACGCCGACCGGCGTCGACGCGGGGACCGTCCAGAACTCGCTGCCGTCGTTGGCGTCGCCACGGGTCTCGACGGCGACGTCGTCGCCGCGTCGCTCCACCGAACGCACGCGGTGGGTCAGGCTGTCCATGGCCTGGGGGGCGCCGAAGCGGGTCACCACCTGGCCGGGTCGCAGGTCGCCCGCCGTCCGCTCGGACACCAGCACCACGTCGCCGATGGAGTAGGTCGGCTCCATCGAGCCGCTGCGGACGACCAACGGTCGGAAGCCGGCCAGCACCAGCATCAGCAGGCCGGCGACGGCCACCGAGACCACGACGACCAGGCCGATCGTGAGCCGGTCGGCCCACCGCTGGGGGCCCGCGTGAGGCTCCGGCCGTTGACCGACAGCGGTCCGCGGCGCCACCTCCCGGTGCTCCACCGCTGCCGACACCAGCAGCGAGTCCCAGCGACCGGCGTCGGGGCGCACAGCGCGGAGCTCGACTCCGAGGAGCTCGGTGCTGTGGGAGGTCCGGCGGCGGTCGGCGACGGTCCCGTCGAGCACGATCGGCGGGCCGGGAGGCGCGTCCACCCGGACGGTCAGCTCGTCCCCGGGGGCCAATCCGCTCCGCGGACCGGCCAGGGCGAACCCGCCGGGCGAGCCGTCGAGAAGTCGACGACCGGCCGCTGCCGCGCCGTCGTCTGCGTCGCTGTCCGCCCCGTCGTCTGCGCTGTCGTCTGCCCCGTCGAGGGTCGCCGGCAGGTCGAGCGGGATGCGGAACCCCACGCGGGACCACGTCCGCTCCACCAGCGATCGGACGGTGAGCACCCACAGCAGCACCAGCAGCACCGCGGCGGCCGCGGAGGCGACGCGACCGGTCTGGTCCCCGGGCGTCGAGCCCAGCGCGGCGGTACCGGCAGCAGCGGTGGCAACCAGACCCAACCAGACCAGCGGTCGGGTGGGCACCCGCCGGTGACCGGATCGGGGTCGTCGGGTGACGGCCGACGCGGTCGCGGTCAGGGACCCCGGCACGGCGTAGAGCGCCCCGACGGCATCGGCCACGGGCGCCGGCCGGGTTCGGGTGGACCACCTCAGCGCGCACCAGCGCAGCAACGTCGACGCCAGCACGAGCCCGGCGACGACCCTGTCGCCGCCCTGCAGCGGCGAGCCGCCCGCCAGCATCGCCAGGACCGCCAGCCACCACAGCACCGACCAGCCGAACAGCGCCCGGACGGCCAGGCCCGCGACGATCATGCGGGAGCGCAGCGGGACGCGGCGACCGAGCGTGGCGTCGGCCAGGTCCGCCGCGGCGGCGCACTGCCGCGCCGTCGTGTCGGGCCAGTAGCCGGTGGCCGACACGGGTGCCGCCCGGACCGCCAGGCATCGACCGATCGTGGCGCCCCGATGGCCCTCCGGCACTCGGGCGCGCAGCCAGCTCCCCAGGGGCCGGCCGTCGGGGAGCGGGTGGTCGCGCAGCAACGACGAGGTCACGACGGTGGCGTCGGGCTCCCAGAGGGCGACACCGGCCGCTCCGGCCAGGTGGCGCAGCCGGGCGTCGAGCCGGTCCCGTCGAGCGGGGCCGAACCGGTCCGGGTTGAGCGTCTCGGCGGTGCCCACCACCCATGACGCCCCGCCGGCCAGCTCGGCGGCAGCGGCACGGCACCCGTCCGGGTCGGGCACGGCGCGGGCGGAGCAGACCAGGACGGCGTCGCAGCGGCCAGCGAGGTCGGCCGCTGCCCTGTCGACCGCCGATCCCGCTTCGACGCCACGGTGGACCAGAACCCGGGGGTCCAGACCGGGTGGGGCGTCCCGGCCCGGCGGCACCACCAGCGCGACCGGCCCCGTGGTGGCAGCAGCGGAGGTCATCGTCCTGGCCACCACGTCCGGGACGTCGCCCAGGTGGACCAACGTGCCCAACACCGGGGGCTGGTCATCGTCGAGCGGTGTCGGCGCCGGTCGGCGCGTCGGGGCCAGCGCCACGGCCACGGCGCCGCCGAGCCCCCACAGGATGGCCGCCACCAGCACGACGACCAGCGCCCAGCGGTCCGCGGTGGCCCACGCGACGGTGACTGCGGCCGCCGCACCGCCGGTGAGCACCGCGACGGCGGCGCAGGCGCGACCGGCCAGGGCTGCTGCACGGGTACGCCGCTGGTCGTGGTCCTCGGCGTGCACACCCTCCCGTCGGGTCGACGGGCTCTGACCTGAGCAAAGCGCATGCGAACGGCAGCCAAGGGCGCTGATCCCGGAATCGGGGCGTCCGCCGGTACCGTTGCGGGTTCGGACGAGCGACCGGGGGCGGGTCGACGGAGCGGAGAGGTCGGAGTCGAGCCGATGCGTGGAGTGCTCAGAGCGGGTTGGCCCGCGGTGTTGCTGGTGGCCTTCGGAGTCGTCGTGCTCACCGGTTGCCTGGGGCCCGACGAGCCGGATCCGACCGGAACCGCGCCGTTCGGCCACCTCGACGCGGTGGTGGCGGTCCCCGGCGGGTTCCGTGCCGTCGGCTGGGTCGTCGACCCCGACACCGCCGCCCCGATCGAGGTGACGGTCTCCTCCGAGCAGCGCACGGTCAAGGGCGTCGCCGACGGCGACAGGCCCGACCTGGTGTTCGCCACCCGCGGTCTCGGCACCCGTCACGGCTTCGACGTCCGCTTCGGGGGGCTCGGCCCCGGACCGCACCAGGTGTGCGTGTGGGCCGACAACGTCGGTCGCGGCAGCCGGGCACGGGCGTTGGGTTGCACGTACGTCACTGTTCCGGAGCCCAGCCCGTTCGGCAGCCTGGAGCTCGTCGCTCCGGCCGGTGACCGGCGGGTGCACCTCTCCGGTTGGGCGATCGATCCGGACACCTCGGCACCGATCGGTGTGGGCGTCCTGCTCGACGGCAAGCCCGTCCTGAACGCGGTGGCCTCGCAGGCTCGGCCGGATGTGGCCGGTCTCGGGTTCGGCACGGCGCACGGGTTCTCCTTCGACGTCCCGGCGGAGCCGGGTCCGCACCAGCTGTGCGTGATCGCCGAGAACGTGGGGCCGGGCGCGCACTCGTGGCTGGGCTGTCGTGTCGTCGCCGTGCCGGAGCCTCGGCCCGACCGTCGGCCGGTCGGTTCGGTGACCGCGGTGGAGCCGCAGCCGGGCGCCGGCGCGGTCGCCGTCAGAGGCACCGCGAGCGATCCCGACACCACCGCTGCGCTGCAGGTGCGGATCGCCGTCGACGGCGTGACGACCACGGTCTCGACGAGCGGCGGAAGCTACTCGACGGTGATCTCGGGTCTGTCGGCCGGAACCCATCGCGTCTGCGTCACCGCCGTCGACGCTCCGTACCGCGGAGCCGGTGCGGTCATCACCGGGGACCGATCGTGGCCGTGCGGGACCGTGATCCTCGGCGACGTGTCGGTGGGGAGCTCCGGGGCCCCCGGCGGCCCGACGGTGCCGGTCGGACCGTCGGCCGCGAGCCCGATCGCCACCGTGGACCGCGACGCCGGCATCAGCGTGCAGCTCAACGACGGGTCGGTGCTGTGGCTGTTCGGCGACTCGAGCCAGCTCGACTGGGCAGGTCGGCTCCAGTACTTCGTCAACAACACCGCGGCGTGGGCGCCCGCCGGCAGCCCGACCGTCACCCGCGACGCCGTCCAGGGCGGCGCGCCGGTGCAGTTCGTGACGCCGGCCGGGTCGTCGTGGACGTGTCCGGCCGACCACCCGAACAAGGCCATGTGGCCGGCGTCGGCGGTTCGCACCGACGGCAACGACGGCGCCGGAGGTCGGGACCTGGTGACCGCGTTCTTCTCCAACGTGTGCCTGGGCGACGAGTTCCTCGAGATCGTCGCCAAGGGCATCTCGGTCGTGCAGTGGACCTACGACCCGGCCAACAAGCCGAACGGCACGCCGATCCAGGGCACGGTGGTCAACCACGAGCTGTGGCCCACCCAGGAGTACGGCCAGGCGGCCACCACCCGGACCGTGTCGGGGACCACCTACGTCTACGGCTACAAGTGCGTCACTCCGCCCCAGGGCACACCTCTGTGGCCGAACGTGCTCGGCCCCTGCCACGTCGGTCGTGTCCCGGTCGGCTCCGTGACGACGGCGTCCTCGTGGCGCTACTGGAACGGCTCGGGCTGGGTGACCGACCCGGCGCAGGCCGCTGCGGTCATCCCCGGTCCGGCTCCGGGCGTGGCCGACACCCGCGCTCCCGTCGCAGGCGCCACGGTGTCCTTCGACGCCACCCACGGCGTGTACGTGATGGGCTACAGCCCGTGGCCCGGCTTCAGCGACCGGGTCTTCGTCCGCGTCGCCACCGCGCCGGAAGGCCCGTGGAGCGACGTCGTCGAGGTCGCGCTCCCCGGATGCGACGACCGCGTCGGCTCGTCGGAGTTCTACTGCTACGCCGGCACGGTCCAACCGGCGCTGAGCGAGCCGGGCCTG
This sequence comes from Microthrixaceae bacterium, assembly GCA_033813615.1. Classification (GTDB taxonomy): domain Bacteria; phylum Actinomycetota; class Acidimicrobiia; order Acidimicrobiales; family Microtrichaceae; genus Dermatobacter. Next base: position 16,267 of record JAPXRJ010000001.1, read on the forward strand.
CTCGGCGTGGGCTACTACGACCAGTTGGTCGCGGTCGGGCCGAACAGAGGTCAGTACCTGACGGTGAAGGTGCCGTTCCACGTCGTGATCACGGGTTGAGGCGCGCCGTTGTCGAGGCCGTCGCCACCGACCGGCCGCTTCGCTCCGAGCCCGTCGGCGTCGCTGCACCTCGGCAACCTGCGGACCGCGCTGCTCGCCTGGGCTGCGGCGCGCAGCGTCGGAGGTCGGTTCCTGGTGCGCGTCGAGGACCTGACGACCGGGTTCGACGGTCGGGTCGCCGCCGAGGTGGCCGCAGGTCAGCTGGCCGATCTCGACGCCCTCGGACTGACCCACGACGGCGACGTCGTTCGCCAGTCCGAACGTCGCGACCTCTACGACGACGCCATCGCTCGGTTGGTCGATGCCGGGCGCACCTACCCCTGCTTCTGCACGCGTCGCGAGATCCGCGAGGCGTCGTCCGCGCCCCACGGCCCGCACCCCGACGGGGCCTATCCAGGGACGTGCTCGACGTTGAGCAGATCCCGCGTCCGTGAGCTGCAGCGGGAGGGTCGTCGCCCGGCCCTGCGCTTGCGCGCCGACCGCGTCGAGGTGACGGCGACCGACGTGCTCGCCGGTCCGATGATCGCCGAGGTCGACGACCTGGTGCTGCGGCGGGCGGACGGGCAGGTGGCCTACAACCTGGCCGTCGTCGTCGACGACGCCGAACAGGGCGTGGGCCAGGTGGTCCGGGGCGACGACCTGTGGGAGACCACTCCGCGTCACGTGCGGTTGCAGCAGCTGCTCGGGCTGGCGACTCCCGAGTACTTGCACGTGGCGCTCGTCGTCGGTCCCGACGGGAGCCGACTGGCCAAGCGCGACGGAGCGGTGACCCTCGGGGACCGGCTCGCCATGGGGGAGGACGCGGCGACGGTGATCGGGATGCTCGCGCACTCTGCCGGGTTGGCCGAGCGCGGCGAACGGCTCACCGCGGACGACGTGGCATCACGCTTCGACGTCGGGCGGTTGCGGCGCGAGCCGTGGGTGTTCGACGGTGGGCCGATGCGCGAGACTCGTGGGCGTGACCCCCGCTGATCCCGCCGGTGCGGATCCCGTCGGATCCGACCTCGACGGTGATCTGGTGGACCCCGACGGCAAGCCGCGTGAGGCGTGCGGTGTGTTCGGGGTGTACGCGCCGGGGTCCCCGGTCGCCCACCTGGCCTACCTGGGCATCTACGCGTTGCAGCACCGCGGCCAGGAGTCGGCCGGCATCGCCAGCTCCGACGGCGACCACCTGACGGTGGTCAAGGACATGGGCCTGGTGTCGAACGTGTTCGACGACCGCACCCTCGTCGCGCTCGAGGGCGACCTGGCGATCGGCCACACCCGCTACTCGACCACGGGGTCGAGCCTGTGGAAGAACTCCCAGCCCCTGTTCCGCGACGTCGGTCACGTGCAGTTCGCGCTCGCGCACAACGGCAACCTGGTGAACACCGCCGAGCTGGTCGACGACGCCGGCATGCTCCCCGGCACCGTCTCGTCGGACACCGACGCGATGGCCGAGGTGATCGCGATGGAGTGCGAGCGGATCGGTCCCGGGACCGACACCCTGGAGCGGGCGCTGCTCGCCGTGCTGCCGACGTTCACCGGTGCGTTCTCGCTGTGCTTGATGGACCGCGAGCGCGTGATCGGGCTGCGCGACCCGCACGGCTTCCGGCCGCTGTGCCTGGGCAAGCTGGACTCCGGGTGGGTGCTGGCGTCGGAGACGCCCGCGCTCGACATCGTCGGTGCGCACTTCGTCCGGGAGCTCGACCCGGGGGAGATGGTCGTGATCGACGGCGACGGCGTCCGGTCCCTGCGACCCTTCGACGCTGGTCAGGTGGACCCCAAGCTCTGCCTCTTCGAGTTCGTGTACTTCGCCCGACCCGACTCGCAGCTCTATGACCGCAACGTCCACCAGGCCCGCGTCCGGATGGGCGAGCAGCTGGCCGAGCACGCGCCGGTCGACGCCGACATGGTCATGGGCGTCCCGGAGTCCGGCATCCCTGCGGCGGAGGGCTACGCCCGCCGTTCCGGCATCCCCTTCGGTCACGGCCTCGTCAAGAACCGCTACATCGGCCGCACGTTCATCGCTCCCAGCCAGGAGATGCGTGCGCTCGGCGTGCGCATGAAGCTCAACCCCCTGCGGGAGAACATCGAAGGGCGGCGGCTGGTCGTCGTCGACGACTCGATCGTCCGGGGAACGACCACCAAGGCGATGGTGTCGATGCTGCGGGAGGCCGGCGCCAAGGAGGTGCACCTGCGGGTGAGCTCGCCGCCGTACCGCTGGCCGTGCTTCTACGGCATGGACACCGGCACTCGCGGAGAGCTGCTCGCCGCCAACCTGGAGGTGGAGGAGATCCGCCGGTACCTCAACGTCGACACCCTGTCGTACCTCAGCCTCGACCGACTGGTCGCCGCCATCGGTGCGCCCGGAGCTGGGTTCTGCGACGCGTGCCTGACCGGCACCTACCCCGTGGAGATCCCCGTCGAGGTGGGCAAGGGCGTCCTCGACGTCGATGCCGCAGTCCCCCAGGAGGGCGTGTCGGAGATGGGCTCGGTGCTGTTCGCCGACGCGGGTCGGCTGCCGTCGGACGAGGCAGCGTCCGATGGGTGAGACCTACGCCGGTGCCGGCGTGTCGATCGACGCAGGCGAGGACGCGGTCGATCGCATCAAGGGCCACGTCGCCTCCACCCGGCGCCCCGAGGTCCTGGGCGGCATCGGGGGGTTCGGCGGCCTGTTCTCCTTCGACACGTCGGGATACGACCAGCCGGTGCTCGTCTCGACCACCGACGGGGTGGGCACCAAGGCGCTGATCGCCACCGCGACCGGCCGCTATGACACGATCGGGCTGGACCTCGTCGCCATGTGCGTCGACGACCTGGTGTGCCAGGGCGCCGAGCCGCTGTTCTTCCTGGACTACATCTCGATCGGCAAGGTCGACCCCGACGTGATCGACCAGCTCGTCGCCGGCGTGGCCGAGGGCTGCCGCCAGGCCGGCTGCGCGCTCGTCGGCGGTGAGATGGCCGAGCACGCCGGCGTCATGGAACCCGGCGAGTTCGACCTGGTCGGCTTCGCCGTCGGTGCCGTCGAGCGCTCCCGGATGCTCACCGGAGAGGCCGTGACCCCTGGCGACGTGCTGGTCGCGCTGCCGTCCCCCGGGCTGCGCTCCAACGGCTACACCCTGGCCCGCCGCCTGATGTTCGACGTGGCGGGTCGCTCGCTCGACGATCCGGCGTGGGACGGACCCGACGCCCCGAGCGTCGCCGACGAGCTCCTCCGGCCGTCGGTGATCTACGCCCCAGCCGTCCGGGCGCTGCTCGCCGCGGTCCCGGTGCACGCCGTCGCCCACATCACCGGTGGCGGCCTGCCCGGAAACCTCAACCGGGTGATCGGCGACGCCGCCGACGCGGTGGTCGAGCCCTCGTCGTGGGAGCCGCCGCGGATCTTCGACGAGCTCCAGCGCATCGGCGACGTCGAGCGCGACGAGATGCGCCGCGTGTTCAACCTGGGTGTGGGAATGGTGGCCGCCGTGCCTGCGGATGCCGCGTCCACTGCGCTCGACGTGCTCGCCGGCGAGGGGTTGGCGGCCCGGATCATCGGCGAGGTGGTCCCCGGCGACGGCCAGGTGCGCTTCACCGATTGAGCCGCCGGGCCCTGCGGTACCGTCGGAGCGATGACGGAGTTCACCCAGCCGGCGGCCCACGGAACGCTCTCGTCGTGGGACGACTACCCGGTCCACCAGGCAGCCGAGACGGTCCGCCACGTGACGACGGGGGACCGGAACTTCTACGACCGCTACTACTTCAACTGCCATGCCAACGACGGATCCGCGTTCATGGTCTTCGGGCTCGGTCAGTACCCGAACCTGGCGGTGCAGGACGCGTTCGCGTGCGTGGTGAGCGGCGAGGACCACCGGGTGCTGCGGGCGTCGCGGGAGCTCGACGACCGGATGGACACCTCCGTCGGGCCGCTGCGGGTCGAGGTGATCCGGCCGCTGCACGAGCTGCGGATCGTGTGCGACCCCAACGACCGGAGCGACCTGTCGCTGGACCTGCGCTGGGTGGGGTCCATGCCCGCGTTCGAGGAGCCGCGCCAGTACGTGCGTCGCCACGGCCGGACGCTGTTCGACTCCATGCGCCTCGCTCAGACCGGCCGCTGGAGCGGGACGATCACCAGCGGCACCACGACCTTCGACGTCACCCCCGACTCGTGGTGGGGGACCCGCGACCGCAGCTGGGGCATCCGTCCCGTCGGTGAGGAGGAGCCCATGGGCATCCGCACCGAGGGCCAGATGCAGGGCATGTGGAACTACGCGCCGATGCAGTTCGAGGACCACTCGATCCTCTACATCTGCAACGAGCACGACGACGGCAGGCGCGAGCTCGAAGAGGCGGTGCGCATCTGGCACGACCCCGGACGGGCGCCCGACTGGCTCGGCCGTCCCGAACACGACGCCGTGATCACCCCCGGCACCCGCCGCATCGAGTCCTCCACGCTGTCGTTCCCCGACGCACCGGGCGGTGCGATCGACATCGCGGTCGCCCCGCTCATGGATTGCTGGTTGATGCTCGGCACGGGCTACGGCATCGAGGCCGACTGGCGCCACGGCATGTACCAGGGGCCGCTGGTGGTCCAGGGGGTGGAGATCGACTACCGGCGCGACTCGGACCGACTGTTCGGCCTGGTCGACCAGGTGGCCCGCTTCACGCAGTCGGGCGGGTCCGGCGACGGGGCGGTCGGCTTCGGCCTGCACGAGTTCTTCTTCATCGGCGACTTCAGCCGCTACGGCCTCGTCGGCTGGGACCCGCTCCCGGCCTGATCGATCGGTCCAGAACGTCGGCCGAACGGATCTCGTTGGGTAGGTTCGGCGCCATGTCCGACCCTGCGCCCACCGCGAGCCCCGAGCTCGTCGCCCACCTGCTCGAGCACTCCGTCAAGGAGGGTGACTTCACGCTGAAGTCGGGCCGCAAGAGCAGCTGGTTCATCGACTCCAAGCAGACCGCGTGCGACCCCGACGGCGTGCTGCTGATGGCCCGGGCCGCCGCGGCGGTCATCGGCGATGACGCCACCGCCATCGGCGGGCTGACCGTCGGTGCCGATCCGGTCGCCTACGGAGTGGCCGCGGTGCTGGCGACGCAGGGCCGTCGGCTGCGCAGCTTCACGATCCGCAAGGAGGCCAAGGACCACGGCGTGACCGGCCGCCTCGCCGGGCCGCTGCGGGCCGGCGACAGGGTCGTCATCACCGAGGACACCGTCACCCGGGGGACGTCGCTGTTCGAGGCGGTCGAGGTGGTGCGCGAGCTCGGAGCGGAGCCCGTGCTGATCATGCCGCTGGTCGACCGAGGCGGAACCTGCGCCGCCATGGCCGCAGAGGCCGGCATCGCGTATCGGCCGCTCGTGACCGCCCTCGACCTGGGCTTCGCCTACGAAGGACCCTGACCGGCCGACCCTTTCGGTGCACGTCGCGCACCAGCGGTAGCGTCGTGGGCCGTATGGCCGACACCCCGACCCCCGCGTACTCCGTCCGCATCCGCGTCCGGATGAAGAACCAGCCCGGCATGCTCGGGCGCCTGGCGATCGCGATCGGCGAGGTAGGGGCCAACATCTCGGCGTTGCAGGGCTTCGAGGTCAAGACCGCGTCGCTCGACGAGGACGTCGTCGTCAACTGCACCAGCGAGGCGCACCAGGAGCAGGTCCGTGCCGCGGTCGAAGCCATCGACGGCATCGAGGTCCTGGAGTTCGAGGACCGGACCTTCCACATGCACGAGGGCGGCAAGATCGAGGTCCTGTCGCTGGCGCCGGTGCGTGACGTCGAGGACCTGTCGATGGCCTACACGCCCGGCGTGGCGCGGGTGTGCCTGGAGATCGCCAAGAACCCCGAGTCCGCGCACCGCTACACGATCAAGAAGAACACGGTCGCCATCGTCTCCGACGGCACCGCGGTGCTGGGCCTGGGCGACATCGGCCCAGCCGCGGCGATGCCGGTGATGGAGGGCAAGGCGCTGCTGTTCAAGCACTTCGCCGGGGTGGACGCCTTCCCGATCTGCCTCGACACCAAGGACCCCGAGGAGATCATCGAGACCGTCCTGCGCCTGGAGCCGACCTTCGGCGGCATCAACCTGGAGGACATCGCCGCACCGGGCGCGTTCGAGGTCGAGGAGCGGCTCGACGAGATCATGGACATCCCGGTGTTCCACGACGACCAGCACGGCACCGCGATCGTCACGCTCGCCGCGCTGGAGAACGCGCTGAAGATCGTCGGCAAGGACATCGGCGATCTCAAGGTCGTGGTGGCCGGCGTGGGCGCGGCGGGCGTCGCCGTGTCGAAGATCCTGATGAACGCCGGTGTGCGCCACGTGATCGGCGCCGACCGTCAGGGCGCGGTGCACCTCGGGCGAGAGGGCCTCAACAGCTCCAAGCAGTGGTTCGCGGAGAACACGAACCCCGAGGGGCGGTCCGGCTCGCTCACCCAGGTCATGCCGGGCGCGGACGTGTTCATCGGCCTGTCGGGGCCGAACCTGATCGAGCGCTCCGACGTGGAGGCCATGGCCAAGGACCCGATCGTGTTCGCCATGGCCAACCCCGATCCCGAGATCCGTCCCGAGGTCATCGCGGACGTCGCCGCGGTCATCGCCACGGGACGATCGGACTTCCCGAACCAGATCAACAACGTGCTGGCGTTCCCCGGCGTGTTCCGCGGCGCGCTCGACGCCGGCGCCAAGCGCATCACCGAGAACATGAAGGTGGCCGCGGCGCTGGCCATCGCCTCGACCGTGCTGGACGACGAGCTGGCTCCCGACTTCATCATCCCGTCGGTGTTCAACCCGGCGGTGGCCACGGCGGTGGCCGATGCGTGCGCCGAGGCGGCCCGCGCCGACGGCGTCTGCCGCTGAGGTAGCAAGAACGCTGTCCGCTGCGGTCGGGACCGACATCGATCTCGTCTCGCTGCTCCGACGTGGCGTCACACGATCCGGAGAAGCAAGAAACCCCTGCAGAGCAGGGGCTTCTCGAGTGGTCGGGACCGGCGTCGATCCGGTGACCTACCGCTTTTCAGGCGGTCGCTCTGCCAACTGAGCTACCCGACCGTTCCTCCGCCGACCACCCGGATGGACCGGGCAGCGGCGAAGTGGCGGTCCCGACGGGATTTGAACCCGCGACCTCCGGCTTGACAGGCCGGCGTGCACTCCAAACTGCACCACGGGACCACGAACTTCGACTGCAACACCTGCAACTGCAACACCTGCGACTGCACCCCCAACGGGATTCGAACCCGTGTTACCTCCTTGAAAGGGAGGCGTCCTAGGCCACTGGACGATGGGGGCTCCCCATCCCCGTGGAGGGGTCGGGTCAACATAGCAGCAGCCGCGAGGGCCGCCAAAGGCGGATCCTCGGGTGGTGCGCTGCTCGGGTGGCTCGGCGCTCGGACGGCGCGCTGCTCAGGCGCCCGTCGACAGCCTGTCGACCTCGGTGGCTCCCAACGGTGTCGCGGCGCCGGGCGGGGCGAACGCCACCCAGCTCCGTCCGGCCGGTATCGCCAGGGGCGTGCCGTCGGTGGTGGTGAACGTGAACGGCTCTGCGGCCGCGGCTCGAGTCCAGCGCACCGCGGTGACCTGCCCGTCCCAGAGGACCAGCCCGTCGCCGCCGCCGACCGAGACGAGCTCGGGCTGGCGAACATCCCACGGTGCGTGTCGGTAGAGCGAGTCGACGACGAGGACCACATCGACGCCGAGCTGGCGGTCCGCGTCGTCGACGTGCGCTCGGCCGTGCGCCCGTCGGAGCCACTCGCCGCGCTCGTCGTCCCAGGTGAAGAGGACCTCCGTCGACGCCGAGAACCGGATGTGCACGCCCGCGACCGGGAGCCCGGGCGGTGTCACGTCGCTGGGACCGGCGTGTGCGAACGGCGTCCGCGCCGATCCCGAGCCGGTGGCGTGCTCGCGCACGCCGACGGTCGTCAGGAACAGGTTGTGCGGTGCCCGCAGGGCTCGGTCGCGGCGGAACACCTCCGATCCCCCGCTCGAGTCGGGCGTGTAGGTGACGAACGGCTCCTGGCTCGCCGCTTCCAGCGTGTGTCGGTTGGCGCCGGAGAAGGCGATGATCGGTTCGCCCAGGCTGGCGGCGAGGTCGAAGTCGGAGCTCCTCAACGAGCGCACCGGTCCGACTCGCTCGGCGTCCTGTGACTGGAACAGCGCCAGGCAGCGGGTGATGCCGCCCTCGACCAGCTCCTCGTAGACGATGTCGGCGCGCTCGATCCCGCTGAAGGTCGTGATCCCGGGGTGCTGGTCGACCTTGACGCCGAGCACGGAGCGATCGTCGGCGGCGTCGACGGGGAGGCCGGTGAGCGGTGCGGTCGCCCCGGATGGCGCCGGGACGGTGCTGGACGTCGTGGTCGACGTCGTGGTCGTCGTGGCGGGTGGGTCATCCGATCGCCCGACCGCCCACACGGCCACGGCGCCCGCCGCGAGCGCCGCGAGCACGGCGAGCGCACCGGCGACTCGGGCCAGGCGTCGGTCCCGTGGTGTCACCGGGCGCCCTGCGTCGGTCCCGGGTCGGGTGTCACAGTCGCGACGAGCGGGCGGAGACGACGGCGTCGAGCAGGAAGCCGAGCACCTCGTAGGCCTGGTAGGTCGCTGCGTTGGTGTCGTCGACGGCGACCTCGTCGGCATCGTCGTCGATGTCGAGCACGGTGCCGAGCACGAGCCGCACGTCGTTGATCGACCGCATCCACGCGCCGATCTGGTCCTCGTCGAGGGTGGTTGCCTGGGAGGAGGCGATGAGGGCGTCGAGGCTGCTCAGCCGGTGCTCGATCAGCTCGGGCCGGGCGAGCGCGGTCCACCCCTCGTTGCGCTCGGTGTCGTCGCCGTAGGGCGGCGGGAACAGCCGCCGCAGGGCGGGGCTGTCGGTCTCCAGCAGCAGACCCTTGAGCTGCTCGCCCACGGATCGCAGCAGCTCGCGCTCGTTCGGTCCGAGGTCGACCACGTAGGAGCCGTCGGCGGCGGCACTGACGGGAGATCGGAACCGTGGCATCCGCTCAGTCCTGCTGCATCGTGGCCCAGAGGCCGTGCTCGTGGAGTCGGAACACGTCGCGCTCGGCCTCGGAGCGGGGGCCGCTCGACACCACGGCCCTGCCCTCGTGGTGGACCTGCAGCATCAGGGTGGTCGCCTCGTCCTTGGAGTAGCCGAACAGCTTCTGGAGCACGAAGGTCACGTAGCTCATGAGGTTGATCGGGTCGTTCCAGACCAACACGACCCAGGGCGTGTCGATGTCGACGACGTCGGACAGGTCGGGTTCGACGACGCCGATCGGCGCGGGACTGGACACCCCCTGAGGCTACGCGTGCGAGCCGACACCGGCGGTCAGCCCTCCGGCGCCCGCTTCGCCAGGGCGCGTCGGGGGGAGGTCGCCGGGTGCGGAGAGGCCCAGGTGGAACCAGATCGTCGTGCCCAGCACGGCGGTGGCGCCTGCGATGTGGAGCGCGACGAGCCACGCAGGGATGCCGAGCTCGTACTGCGTGTAGCCGATCGCCCCCTGGGCCACGATCACCGCCAGCAGCGCGTACCCGCGGCGGGTCACGCCGACCGGGGCGCCACCCCGGGCCAGGCGGTACATCAGCACCACGACGACGGCCAGGAACAACCACATGTTGACGCTGTGGACCCGCACCACGTCGGGGAGGAACCAGTCGAAGCGCCGCGCCGCTGCGTCGCCGGCGTGGGGCCCCGATCCGGTCACCGCGGGGCCGGTCGCCATCAGGCAGCACATCAGCACCACCGCAGCGCGGGACAGGACGAGGTCCGTGCGGGCGACGACCGGGCGTCGGGGGCCCTCGGGCTGACCGGCGCGCCACACGAGCACGACGGCGTCCGCGACCAGCAGCATCGACAGCACGAAGTGCCCCGCCACGGCCAGCGGGTGCAGGTCGACCAGGACGGTGATGCCGCCCAGGACGATCTGGCCGATCACGCCGGCGACGAGCCCCCACGACAACCACACGAGGTCGCTGCGGTAGGGCCGACGGCGCAGCGAACCGAGCACCGCGGCGACGACCGCGATCGACACCAGCCCGGTGAACAGGCGGTTCACCTGCTCGATCGTCTGGTTGGTGTCGCCGAACTCCAGGACCTTGTCCTCCGAGCAGTTGGGCCAGTCCTCGCAACCGAGACCGGAGCCCGAGAGGCGGACCGCGGCGCCGGTCACGACGATCGTGCACAGCAGCACCAGTGCCACCACGGCGATCGAGCGGTAGGTCCGCGGCGCGAACGTCAAGCGCTCCCGCTCCGGTGCGGCGGAGGACACGGGGGCATCTGGGTCGACCACGAAGGGTCAGGGTAGGCGTCGTCGCCGTCGGCTCGGGAGTCGCCACCGGGCGCCGGCTCGTCCGGCGGCGAGCGTTGCGGACACACCGGCGCCGGGCTGGCGGTGGGGTTCGCCCCCGCCGTAGCGTTGGCGGCGTCATGGTCGCGCCGGCGCTCACCCCTCCGACCTCGGTCGGTGCCAAGTTGGGCTCCAAGGTGGCCGCCTACGTGGCGCTGACCAAGCCGCGGATCATCGAGCTGCTGCTCGTGACGACCGTGCCCACCATGATCGTCGCCGAGCAGGGCGTCCCGTCGCTGTGGCTGATGGCGGCCACGGTGATCGGCGGCACGCTCGCCGCCGGTGGCGCCAACGCCATCAACATGTACGTCGACCGCGACATCGATGCCGTGATGGAGCGCACCCAGGACCGTCCGCTGGTCACCGGTGCGGTCTCGCCCCGCAGCGCCCTGGTCTTCGCCGTGTCGATCGAGGTGCTGGCCTTCTTCTTCCTCTGGCAGGTCGTCAACCTGCTGTCGGCCGTCCTGGCGGTCAGCGCCTGCCTGTTCTACGTGTTCGTGTACACCCTGTGGCTCAAGCGGAGCTCCAGCCAGAACATCGTCATCGGCGGCGCCGCCGGTGCCGTTCCGGTCCTGGTGGGCTGGTCGGCGGTCACGAACAGCCTGTCGGTGTCTGCATTCGTGCTCTTCGGGGTCATCTTCTTCTGGACGCCGCCGCACTTCTGGGCGCTCGCCATCAAGTACAAGGACGACTACGCCCGAGCGGAGGTGCCGATGCTGCCCTCGGTGGCCTCGCACCGCTCCACGGCGAACCAGATCCTGGCCTACACGGTCGTCGTGTGGGCGCTCACCCTCGTCTTCGGCGCCACCGCCGGGCTGGGCCTCCTCTACTGGGCTGCTGCGGTCGTGCTCGGTGCCGTGTTCACGTGGATGACCGTGGAGCTTCGTCGCACCGAGTCGGCAGCCAACGCCATTCGCACGTTCACGTTCTCGATCACCTACATCACCCTGCTCTTCGGAGCGATGGCGGTCGACGTGATCGTGCGGAACGGCTGGTGACGGTCCGGTCCTGACGCTTTTCTCAGTGCCTGTCCGGTCGCGGTAGTGTCCGCGCTGAACGGCCCGGAGTCGAACGCGGCACCGGTAGGGGTCGGCCACCGCAGCAGCCAGAGCCAGCAGCCAGAGCAAGAGCCAGCAGCCAGAGCAAGAGCCAGCCAGAGACAGCAGGGACGAGGCAGAGGGCAGAACGACGCATGGCACTCACTGAGACCAGGCCCGACGCGGAGGATGTGGCCGCGGGCGACGCCGCCCGACCGGACCCAGGCTCCGCCGAACGCCTGCTGGGCACCGGTGACCACGTCGCCATCGGGCGCCTGTACATCGGCTTCTCCTTGGCGCTGTCCGCCGTGGCGCTCACCCTCTGGGCCGTCGCCGGGCTCGACGCGCTGACCGACAACGGCTTCCTCGGCGCTCGTACCGCCCAGCTCGCCGCCAGCGCCCAGACCGCGCTGCTGTTCCTCGGCGTGGTGCCGTTGCTCCTGGGCATCGCCATCGCCGTCGTGCCGCTGCAGCTGGCGTCGCCGGCCATCGCCTTCCCCCGCGCTGCGGCCCTGTCGTTCTGGACCTGGCTCGTCAGCGCCGGGATCTTCGTGACGAGCATCGCCATCGACGGCGGTGTGCTGGGCGCCGACACGACCGCCGCCCAGCTCGGCAACGTGTCGCTCGGCGCGGTGCTGGTGTCGCTCGGCCTCGGCGCCGTCTGCGTGGCCACCACCGTGGTCGTGCACCGACCGCTCGGCATGCGCCTGGCCTGGGTGCCGGGTCTGTCGTGGGCGTCGCTCGTGGGCGCTGCACTCTGGATCGTCACCCTCGGTGCGGTGTGCGCGCACATCCTCCTCGGCGAGGTGGCCGGCTCGGAAGCCGGAGCGCTGGCCACCGCCTTCCTCGAGGGCCTCGTCTGGGTCTTCCGGGGTCCGGCGGTCTTCGCGTTCGCCATCCCGGTGCTCGGCATCGCCGTCGACGTCGTGGCTGCTGCCACGGGCCGCCGCTTCGCCAACACCGACGCGCTGCAGCTGATCATCGGTCTCTACGCCATCCTGGCCTTCGGTGCGTGGGCGCAGCTGCCGAGCTCGCTCAACACCGCGATGTGGACGCTGTTCGCCGCGGCGATCACCGTCCCCGTGCTCGGACTCCTCGGTGCGCTCGGCGACGCCTTCCGCCGCGGCTCGGTCAGCACCGGCCCCGCGCTGATCCTGTCGGTGCTGTCGGTCCTGTTGCTCGTCGGTGCGGTCATCACGGGTTGGGTCCAAGCCCTGTCGCTCGCAGGTCAGGGCACCCTGTTCGGCGCCTCGCCCGCCACGCTCGCTTCGGCCCAGACCGCCTTCGTGGCCGGTGCCGCCCTCGCCGGAGGGATCGCCGCGTCGCTGCACTGGTCGCCACTGCTGTGGGGCGGGCCGGGCAACTCGGTCGAGTCCCGTCTGACCGTGCCGCTCGTCGTCCTCGGTGGCGGGTTGCTCGGCACGGCCGTGCTGGTCCAGGCCGTCGTGCAGCTCGATGGTGAGACCACGGCGTTCCAGCTCTTCGGTCTTCTGACCGCCGTCGGCGCCGGACTGCTGGCGCTCGGGGCGCTCAGCGCCCTCATCGCTGCGGTGCGCAGCAGCGGCCAGGAGCCCGACCCGGTCGAGGGCCTCACCCTCGAGTGGGCATCGTCCACGCCGGCGACCGGAGGGGTCGTGCGCGACGACCTCGCCCGGGTGATCTCGCCGTACCCGCTGCTCGACGCCCGTGAGGGCACGGAGGAGAGCGACTGATGGTTGCCGCCCTGCCCGCACCGAGCCAGCCCCGTCGTCGGGAGCTGCTGTTCGGCACGGCGTTCGCCACCGCCGGGGTCGTCGCCCTCATGGCGACGCTGATCGGCTACTACCTCGCCGCCCGCAACGCCGGCGGCGTCGACTGGTTGGCCGACAACACGATCCCGCTCACGCAGCCGAACATGCAGGCGCTGACGCTGGGCATGTCGATGGTGACCATGCAGTGGGCCGTGCACTCGATCGCCCGCGACGACCGTCCCCACACCTACCTGGCGCTCGGCGTCACGCTGCTGCTCGGCATGGCGTTCGTGAACCAGTCGATCTTCCTGTACAAGCAGGCCGGCGTGGTCCTCGACCAGGCCGAGGCCCCGCTCTTCTACGCCGTGACCGGCGGCAGCCTCGCCATGGTGGTCGCCGGGATCATCTACCTGCTGGTGATGGGCTTCAGGGTCCTCGGCGGTCAGTTCTCCAGTCGTCAGCCGGACGGGATCGCCGCGGCCGCAGTGCTCTGGTACGCCAGCTGCGCTGTGTACGCCGTGGTCTGGGTCGCCGTCTACATCATGAAGTGAGCACTTGATGATCACTCGGGGTTCCAAGTTCTTCTATGCCGCTGCGGTCGTCGGCTTCGTGTCGGCGATCGTGTACGGGTTCCTCTCGGGAGCGGCCGCGCACAGCGGCGTGCTCGGTGTGTTCTCCGACGGCGACGTGGTCAACTCCATCGTCGGTCCGCTGACCTTCGGATGGAAGGGCTGGGTCGGCGACCACGTCGGCTACAGCGTCCTCATGGGCTTCGCCGCGGTGATGGCGGCGCTCGGCGGGTTCACCACGGCGTTCCGCGACGGAAGCCCCGACGTGCTCGTCGAGATGGAGGGCGGTGACCCGGAGACGGCGGCCAACCCGTCGGTCCTCAGCCCGGTCGGTCTCAGCTACTGGCCGTTGATCGGCGCCTTCGGCGTCGGGATCGCGACGGTCGGCCTGGCGGTGGACACCGTCCTGTTCTGGGTCGGGATCGTCCTGCTGGCCATCGTGGTCGTCTCCTGGACGGTGCGGGCCTGGGCGGAGAGCGCCACCGGCGACCAGGGCGTCAACCGTGGCCTGCGCCACGACCTGATGGACCCGCTCGAGGTCCCGGTGCTGGCCGTGCTCACGCTGGCCGTCATCGTCCTGTGCGTGTCGCGCCTGCTGCTCGCTCTGCCGCAGTCGGCGTCGGTGTACGTGATCATCGGTGCCGCGATCGTGGTGTTCGCCCTGGCGTTCGTGCTGGCCGGGCGTCCCGAGCTCAAGCGCTCGCTGGTGGTCGCGGTCCTGCTCGTGGGCGGCGTCGTGATCATCGGTGCCGGCATCGTCGGCGGCATCGCCGGCGAGCAGCACGGCGGCGAGGAAGAGCACGGTGCGGGCGCCAGCCCGACCGTCGTGGTCGATTCGGCACCCGGTCCGGCAGCGGTGGATACTCTCACCGTGCCGACCGGTGAGTGAGAGGTTGGGAATGCGGAACAAGCGCAATGCGGCGATCGCAGGGGTCGTCTCGTTCGTCCTCATGGCGGTGATGCTCTGGCTGATCATCCGCAACATCGGTGATGCTGAGGGGTACCCGCTCAACACCCTCGCTCCCGCCGGTCGCCAGAACTGGGAGATCTTCGGCCTGGTCAAGCCGGTGTTCGCCGTCGCCGGCATCGTGTTCCTGGTGGTCGAGGCCGGTCTCATCTGGATGGCCGTCCGCTTCAAGCGGAACAAGTCCGACGTCGACGGCGTCGACGAGCCCACGCAGACCCACGGCAACACGCCGCTCGAGATCGGCTGGACCGTGCTGCCGGCGCTGATGCTCGCCGTGCTCGCCGTGTTCAACGTCCAGACCCTGCTGCGCATCGAGGAGAAGACCGATCCGATCGAGGTTCGCGTCATCGGACAGCAGTGGTGGTGGGAGTACCGCTACGACGTCGACCGCGACGGCACCGTCGACATCATCACCGCCACGCAGATCGTCGTGCCCGTCGGCCGTGACGTGGAGGTGAAGATCCAGTCCAACGACGTCATCCACTCGTTCTGGATCCCGGCGATCAACGGCAAGAAGGACGCGGTGCCGGGCCGCACGCACTCGCTGATCATGACCGCCGACAAGCCCGGCATCTACCAGGGCCAGTGCACCGAGTTCTGCGGTCTGTCCCACGGCGTGATGCGCATGGAGCTGAAGGCGCTGCCGGAGGCGGAGTACGACGAGTGGGTCGCGGCGATGACCAAGCCGCCGGAGCAGCCGACCGACCCCAAGGCGCTCGCCGGCCAGGAGCTGTTCGTCAGCCAGTGCGCCCGCTGCCACCAGATCAACGGGCTGCGACCCGACTCCACCGCGCCGTTCAGCTACGCCGCCCAGCCGGACCCGGAATACGGAGAGTCGGTGGACTCCACGCTGTCGTCCAAGAACGCGCCGAACCTGACGCACCTGATGATGCGCCAGACCTTCGCCGGGTCGTTGCTGCCCCTCTACGAGGGCAAGGCCGCGGAGTCCGTCTCCGTCGTACCCGACGGCGTGCCCGCCACCTCCGACCTCAAGGACTGGTTGCGTGATCCGGAGGCGATCAAGCCGATGGACCCCGACAACAACCAGGGGATGCCGAACCTCCAGCTCACGGAGGACCAGATCGATCAGCTCGTCGCCTACCTGGTGACGTTGAAGTAGACCGGCCGGAGAAGGACGAGAAGGACCCAACAGATGGCACTTGTCGAAGAACACGCGCCGCTCGAGCTCGACGCCGGAGCAGCGACGGTGACCAAGCCGCTGGGCGTGTTCTCGCGGCCGACGTCCACGCACGGCTGGACCTCGTGGCTGACCACCGTCGATCACAAGAAGATCGGCATCATGTACGGCGCCGCGTCGTTCTTCTTCCTGCTCGTCGGCGGGTTCGAAGCGCTGCTGATCCGCACCCAGCTCGCCGTCCCCGGCTCGAAGTTCCTCTCTGCGGACCTCTACAACCAGGTCTTCACGATGCACGGCGTCACCATGGTGTTCCTGGTGGTCATGCCGATGGCCTCCGCGTTCGCCAACTACCTGCTGCCGCTGCAGATCGGGGCGAGGGACGTCTCGTTCCCCCGCATGAACGCCCTGTCGTTGTGGGTCTGGCTCTCCGGCGCGATCTTCTTCAACACCTCGTGGTTGCTCGGTGGCGGCGCCAACGGCGGTTGGTTCATGTACGCGCCGAACTCGGGCGTGACGTTCTCGCCCGGGCACGGCATCGACTTCTACGCCGTCGGCCTGATCATCATGGGCATCGGCTCGACCGTGTCGGCCATCAACCTGACCGTCACCGTGCTCAACATGCGGGCGCCGGGCATGACCCTCATGAAGATGCCGGTCTTCACCTGGATGACCTTCGTGGTGCAGGTGCTGCTCGTGTTCGCCCTGCCGGTCATCACCGTGGCGCTGTTCCTGCTGATGTTCGATCGGCTCTTCGGGGCGACGTTCTTCGACGCGTCGAAGGGCGGTGACCCGTTCCTGTGGGAGAACCTGTTCTGGATCTTCGGGCACCCCGAGGTGTACATCATGATCCTGCCGAGCTTCGGCATCGCGTCGGAGGTGATCCCGACGTTCTCCCGCAAGCCGATCTTCGGCTATCCGTTCATGATCGGCTCCGGCATCGCCATCGGGTTCATGGGCTGGGGCGTCTGGGCGCACCACATGTTCGCATCGGGCATCGGCACGCTGTCGGTGCTGGCGTTCTCCCTGGCCACGATGTTCATCGCCGTGCCGACCGGCGTGAAGATCCTCAACTGGCTGGCGACGATGTACGGCGGCCGGCTGCGGTTCACGACCGCCATGCTGTTCGCGATCGGCCTCGTCGGCATGTTCACCATCGGCGGTCTGTCGGGCGTGACCCACGCCTTCGCCCCCGCCGACACGCAGCAGACCGACACGTACTACATCGTTGCGCACTTCCACTACGTGCTCTTCGGCGGTGCCCTGCTGGGGCTCTTCTCCGGCATGTACTTCTGGTGGCCGAAGATCTTCGGCTTCTTCCTGGGCGAGAAGATGGGCAAGTGGAACTTCTGGGTGATGCTCGTCGGCTTCAACCTGACGTTCGGGCCCATGCACATCCTGGGCATGCAGGGGATGATGCGTCGCACCTACACCTACACCGAGGGTCAGGGCTTCAACCTCTGGAACATGGTGGCCACCATCGGTGCGTTCACGATCGCCGTGTCGCTGATCCTCTTCATGGTCAACATCGCTCTGAGCTACCGGAAGCACAAGCGCAACCCGGTCGACCCCGGACCGGACCCCTGGGACGCTCGGTCGCTCGAGTGGATGATCCCGTCGCCCGCCCCGGAGCACAACTTCGACGAGCTGCCGCTGGTCGAGGAGACCGACGAGTTCTGGCACCGCAAGTACGGCCACGACGACGACGGCCGGCTCGTGCGCATCGCGGCCACCGAGGACGTCGTCCAGAAGGGTGACGCCACCGACGTGCACCTGCCGTCGCCGTCGTACTGGCCGCTCGTCATGGCGGCCGGGTTCCCGCTCGTCGGCTACGGCCTGATCTTCAACTACTGGTGGCTGGTGCCCGGCGCGCTGCTGATCGTGCTCGGCATCTTCGGCTGGGTCTTCGAGCCGTCGACCGACCCGGACGGCGGCCACCACCACGACGACGACCAGCCTTCCGACGACCGTCCCGATGCCGCCGAGGCGACGGCCGGCGAGTCGACCGACGCGGACGACGACGCATCGTCGCTCGGCTCGGACGAGGTCGCGGATGCACCCACCCCCGAGCCGGCCATGGCCAGCACCGAGGAGACGACCGTTGGCTGACATCTCCCTCGAACCGGTCGAGGACATCGAGTTCCCCGACGACATCCACCAGACGTCCACCGGCGTCTCCAACGCCAAGTTGGCGATGTGGACCTACCTCGCGTCGGACTGCCTGCTCTTCGGCGGCCTGATCTCCACCTACCTGCTCTACAAGAACCGACCCGGCAGCATCCCGGGTCTGGCCGGGTCGCCGCTCAAGGCCTCGGAGCTGTTCAACATCCCGTTCACATCGATGACGAGCTTCATCCTGCTGATGAGCTCGCTGACGATGGTGCTGGCCGTGAACTCGATCATGAGCGGCGACCACAAGCGCATGCGGCTCTGGCTGACGAGCACCTGCATCCTCGGCGGGCTGTTCCTCGCCGGCCAGATCTACGAGTTCACCGAGTTCGTCCGCGAAGGCCTCGGCTACACCTCGAACGTGTCTGCCTCCGCGTTCTACACCCTGACCGGGTTCCACGGTGCGCACGTCGCCATCGGCATCATCATGTTGTTGAGCGCCGTCGGCTATTCCATGCGCAAGCAGATGCACGCCGAGGCCGTCGAGGTCCTGGGTCTGTACTGGCACTTCGTCGACATCGTCTGGGTCGTGATCTTCGCGATCGTCTACCTGATCCCCTGATCTGAAGAGAGCTTGAGGAGCAACGCGTGAGCACCACGGTGCAGGAACTCGACGACGACTCCCCGGCGCACCCGGGCGAGCACCACGACCACGGCCCGAGCAACGGGACGTACTACACGATCTTCTGGATCCTCGTCGCCATCACCGCGCTCGAGGTCTCCACGTACTTCTGGTCGTCGTGGTTCGGCGACGGCTCGCACTACCCGGCGGTCGTGCTGCTGGTGGTCATGATGGTGGTCAAGTTCATCCTGATCGCCTCCTTCTTCATGCACCTGCGCTTCGACTCGAAGTTGCTGGGGCGGATCTTCTACTTCGGCCTGGCCGTCGCCATCATCGTGTACATGGCCGCCCTCGCCACGATGAACATCTTCACCGACAACGGCAACCCGTGGTTCAACGATCCGCCGCCGGCGGTGACGACTACCACGGTCGCCGCGGCCGGCGGCTGACGACCGGATTCTGACGAGAAGTCAGCACCGGAACGGTCGTCGATCTCCCGGAGAATCGACCGATCCGACTCACTCCCAGCGGAACGTGAGCGCCGCGGCGATCGGGGCGACCACCGCCCACGCGGTGAGCGACACCCACGCCCAGGTCGCCACGCCGCCGCCGCCGAGCGATCCGGTCAGGATCTCGGCGAGGGGCGCAGCCGGCAGCACCTTGGCCACGTCGGCGAGGCCGCTCGGCAGCTCCGACAGCGGGATCACCATGCCGCCGGTCAGCAGCAGCACCAGGTAGAGGCCGTTCGCCACCGCCAGGGTGCCCACGCCGGGCAGCGTGCCGGCGAGCAGCAGGCCGATGCCGCCGAACGCCGCAGTTCCCAAGAGGGCGCCGAGCACTGCGGCCGCCCAGCCCGATGCCGGGGGCGACCAGCCGAGCAGCAGCGAGACGCCGATCAGCACCACCCACTGCGCCACCTCGGTGACGAGGACGGTCGTGATCTTGGCCGCCACCCACCGGCCCCGTCCGAGCGGCGATGCGCCGAGTCGCTTCAGGACGCCGTAGTGGCGTTCGAACCCGCTGCCGATGCCGAGCGACACCATCGCGGTCGACATCACCGCCAACGCCAGCACCGCGGGAGCCAGGAAGTCGATCGGCTCGTCCACCTCGCCGGAGGGAAGGATGTGGACGGTGGAGAAGAAGACCAGGATCAGCAGGGGGATGCCGAGGCTGACCAGCAGCTGCTCGCCTTGACGTGACGCGAGCGCCAGCTCGATCCGCAGCTGCGACAGGAACGGCTTCATCGGCGCTCCCGGCCCCGGCCGCTGCGAGTGCGCCGTCCTCGGCGACCGACGGTCGCCGCCTCCGGTTCGTCGTCGTGGGCGGTCAGCCGGCGGAACACGTCGTCGAGGCGCTGACGCCCCGCCCGGAGGTCCTGGAGCGGGAGGTCTCGCTCGGCCAGCCACGCGGTCACCGCGGCGACGTTCGCCGGCGTCGGTGCCAGATCGGCGCGGTACTCGCCAGGGGTCACCTGGGTCACCGTCGCACGGATCCGATCGCCCAGCTCATCGACGGCCAGACCGACCGGCGCGCCGAACAGGATGTGGTCGTTGTCGCTGGGACGCACCAGGTCGGCCGGGGAGCCGGCCGCGACCACGGCGCCGCGGTCGACGATCACCACGTGGTCCGAGCCACGCTCGGCCTCGTCGAGGTCGTGGGTGGTCATCACCACGCACACGCCGTCGTCTCGCAGACGGGCGACCACGTCGCGCACAGCGTCGCGGCCGTCCAGGTCGATGCCGGCGGTGGGCTCGTCGAGGAACACCACGTCGGGGCGGCCGATGATCGCCAGTGCCAGCGACAGCCTGCGCTGCTCGCCACCTGACAACCGCCGGAACGGGGTGCCCTCCCGATGGGCGAGCCCCACCCTGCGCAGCAGCGCATGGGGATCGAGGGGACGGTCGAAGAAGCCTGCGTACTGGCGCAGCAGCTCGCCCGGACGGATCGCGGTCGGGATGCCGCCGTCCTGCAGCATCACGCCGACGCGCCGGGTGAGGGCGCGATGGTCGCGCGACGGGTCGTGGCCGAGCACCCGTGCTCGGCCGCCGGCGCGCGGTCGATACCCCTCGAGGTGCTCCACGGTGGAGGTCTTGCCGGCACCGTTCGGACCGAGGATCGTGGTCACCGCTCCGGCGTGGGCGGCGAACGACACGCCGTCGACCGCGGTCGTCTCGCCGTAGCGGAGCACCAGGTCCTCGACGACGACGGCGGCGTCCCCGTCGGGCTCGCCGGGGGAAGGCGCGGGTGCGGGGGTCGCTCCGCTCGTCACGTGGCGTGACGCTACCGGCGCGCCAGCAGGGCGGGCACGTCGACGGGCCGCTCGGCCACCGCCCACGCACCGGCATCGACGAGCTCGATGCGGCCGCCGAAGCCCCACGCCGCGCCGATGCAGTCGATCCCGTGCGCGGCCGCCCCTGCCACGTCGAGGTCCCGGTCGCCGACGAGCACGCACTCGGCTGGCTCGGGGTGGTCGAGTCCGTCCAGCGTCCGGGCCAGCACCTCGGACTTGGTCGTGGCGGTGCCGTCCATCGTCGCGGCACCGACCACGGCGAAGCGATCGGCGAGGCCGAAGTGCTCCAGCATGGTCCGAGTGGGGACCTCGCCCTTGGACGTGGCGGTCGCGAGCACGTGGCCGTCGCCGGTGATGCCGTCGAGGAGCCCGATCACGCCGTCGTAGAGCGACGCCTCGTACACGCCGGCGCTGAGGTAGCGGTCTCGGTAGTGGCGCACGCCGTCGTCGAGCAGCGGCTCGGGGACCCCGACCTCCGCGAGCATCGATCGCAGGGGCGGGCCGATGTGGGAGCGGAGCACCGCCTCGGTCGGTACCTCCAGGGCGAGCTGGTCGAGGGCGTGGACCATGCACGCCAGGATGCCCGGCTCGGAGTTCCAGACGGTCCCGTCGAGGTCGAAGATCACGATCACCGGGCCAGGATCCCACGAGCGGCGACCTCCGTCGGACGGTCCACGGCGCTCGTGGGGAGATTCGGGTTCGGGCGCCGACGCGGAGCGCCGCTACCGTTCCCGCCATGCTCGACGTTCGCCTGTTCCGCAACGACCCCGACGCGGTCGAGGCCGGTCTGTCCCGGCGCGGAGAGGACCTCGCTGCGGTCGACGACGTGGTCCGACTCGACGCCGAGTTGCGCAACCTGATGGCCCGGCGCGACAGCTTGCGGGCAGAGATCCGTGCCCTGTCGAACGAGGTCGGGACGCTGTTCCGCGAGCAGCGCCAGGACGAGGCCAAGGAGCTGCAGGAGCAGAGCCGGATCCTGGGCGCCGAAGAGAAGGCGCTCGACGTCGGCGCGGAGGAGATGGCCGTCGAGCTGCGGGAGAAGCTGCTGCGCATCCCCAACCTGCCGTCACCCGACGCGCCCGACGGGCAGGGTGAGCAGGACAACGTGGTGCTGCGTGTCGAGCAGTTCGACGCCGACTCCTACGCCACCCACCAGCGCGTCCCGCACTGGGAGATCGGCGAGGAGCTGCACATCCTCGACGTGGAGCGCGCCGTCAAGCTGTCGGGGTCGATGTTCGTCATGTACCGGGGTGCCGGCGCTGCGCTGGTCCGGGCACTGTGCCAGCTGGCGATCGACCGCAACGTGGACCTCTACGAGGAGATCCGCCCTCCCACGCTCGTGCGGACCGACACCATGGTCTCCACCGGTCATCTTCCGAAGTTCGAAGAGGAGGCCTACCGCATGGAGCGCGACGACCTCTGGGCCATCCCGACCGCAGAGGTGCCGCTGACGTCGCTCGGTCGCGACGAGATCGTCGACGAGGCCGGCCTCCCTCGGCGCTTCTGCGCGCACACGAGCTGCTTCCGCCGCGAGGCCGGCTCGGCCGGCAAGGACACCCGTGGGCTGCTGCGTGTCCACGAGTTCGACAAGGTGGAGATCCTGGCGTACTCGACGCCGGAGCAGGCCGCCGGGCTGCACGCGGAGATCCTGGACCGGGCCGAATCGCTCATCGCCGACCTCGGCCTGGCGTACCGGATCCTCGACCTGTGTGCCGCCGACCTGGGGGCGTCTGCCATGCGCACCTTCGACATCGAGGTCTACGCCCCGGGGGCGGATCGGTGGTTGGAGGTCAGCTCCGTGTCGTGGTTCGGCGACTACCAGGCCCGTCGCGCCAACCTGCGCTACCGCCCGTCGGCGGGCAAGGGGACCGAGATCCTCCACACGCTCAACGGCTCCGCGCTCGCGGTGCCACGGGTGTGGGCCGCGATCGTCGAGACGTATCGCCAGCCCGACGGCACGGTCGCCGTGCCCGAACCGCTGCAGCCGTACATGCGTGGCCGCACCGTGATCTCCTGATCCGACCGTCGCCCGGGTGCTCACCACGACGGGATGGAGGTGACATGACCGACGAACCCGACCACGAGCCCGATGGGAACGGGTCCCCCGCCAGCGCTGATGCTGCCGCCGCCGATGCACGGCGCGGTGGCGGCTCGGCGGTGCTGCGATCGCAGGTGGCGTTCGGTCTCGACCTGCTTCGATGGATCCTGCTCGCCACGTTGGTCGGCCTGCTCGCTGGTGGCGCGGCAGCGGCGTTCCTGATCTCGCTGCGCTGGGCGACCGACGCGTTCGACACCCACGGGGCGCTGCTCTGGTTCCTGCCGCTCGCCGGACTGGCGATCGGGCTGGTGTACCACCACGGCGGCGGACGGGCGGCGCAGGGCAACGACCTGATCATCGATGAGATCCACGATCCCACCGACTGGGTGCCGCGCCGCATGGCGCCGATGATCTTCGTGGGGACCGTGGTCACGCACCTGTTCGGTGGATCCGCAGGCCGCGAGGGCACGGCGATCCAGATGAGCGGCAGCCTGACCGACCTGGCGTCGAGGGTCATGAGGCTGGGTCGCGACGACCGTCGGATCATGCTGATCACAGCGATCGCCGGCGGGTTCGGCGCGGTGTTCGGCGTCCCCCTGGCCGGTGCCGTGTTCGCCCTGGAGGTCCAGTCGATCGGTCGTCTCCGCTATGAGGCGCTCGTCCCGTGTCTGGTGGCGTCGGTGACCGGCGACCTGGTGGTACGGGGTCTCGGGGTGCAGCACACGCTCACGCCGCACCTGGGTGACGTCCACCTGTCGGTCGGGCTGCTGCTCAAGGTCGCGCTCGCCGGGGTGTGCTTCGGCCTGGTGAGCGTGGCCTTCAGCCTGAGCGACCACTGGATCCGCCGAGTGTTCCGTCGCTGGGTGGCGTGGCCGCCGGCCCGGCCGCTGATCGGTGGCGTCGCGGTGATCGTCATGACCTTGGCCGTGGGGAACCGGCTCTACAACGGGCTGTCGGAGGGGTTGGTCGAGGTCAGCCTGCTCGGCGGGCACGTTCCCACGTGGGCGTTCGCGCTGAAGCTCGCGTTCACCGTCGTCACGCTCGGATCGGGCTTCGTCGGCGGCGAGGTGACGCCGCTGTTCGTCATCGGTGCCACGCTCGGCGCCACGTTGGCGGCACCGCTCGGCATCCCCCCGGACCTGCTGGCCGCCCTCGGGTTCGTGGCGGTGTTCGCCGGGGCGTCCAACACGCCGCTCGCCTGCACGATCATGGGCGTGGAGCTCTTCGGCGCGGGAGCGGTGCCGTACTTCGCGGTGGCGTGCGTGGTGAGCTACGTGTTCTCCGCGCACCAGGGCATCTACGGAGCGCAGCGCTCGGACGGCCCGAAGGTGCCGGCGCTGGTGTGGCGCCGGCGCCGCATCGCCGACACATGAGCCGAGCGGGGTGCTGACTCCGTCGCCGACCGGCCGAGCGGCTGACCGGCCGAACCCGCGGTGCCCCGGCGGTACGCTCGTCCGATGCCGCTCGAGCACCGGACGGACTACGACTGGGGGACTCTGACCGAGGCCGACGCCCCGTCGGGGCCCTACGAGCTGTTCGAGCGATGGCTCGCCGATGCCGAGGAGGCGGGCGAGGCGGAGTTCAACGCCATGGCGCTCGCGACCGTGTCGAACGGCCGGCCCACGATCCGCAACGTGCTGCTGCGCGGCCTCGACGACGACGGGCGACTTCAGTTCTTCACCAACTACGACAGCCGCAAGGGCTTGGAGCTCGCGACTGACCCCTTCGTCGGACTGCTGTTCAGCTGGCTCGGCATCCACCGCCAGGTGCGCATCGACGGCGTCGCCGAGCCCGTCCCGTCCGCGGTCAGCGACGAGTACTTCGCATCTCGGCCCCGCGCCAGCCGCATCGGCGCGTGGGCGAGCGAGCAGTCCAGCGTGCTGGCCGACCGCGCCGAGCTGGAAGAGCGCGTCGTGTCGGTCGTCGAGCGCTTCGGCGACGGCGAGGTGCCCCGCCCGTCGAACTGGGGTGGCTACTCGGTGACGCCCGAGGTGTTCGAGTTCTGGCAGGGACGACCGAGCCGCCTCCACGATCGGTTGCGCTATCGCCGAACCGCTGAGGGCACCTGGACCCGCGAGCGCCTCTCGCCCTGACCGCTGATCCGCCCGATCGCCTCACGTCCCCGGCGGCCAGGGGGCCAGCGGTCAGAGCGGTCAGCGCGGCGAGCGGTCAGAGCGGCGAGCGGCCAGAAGGATCGGTCAGAGGGTGAGCGGGATGCGGACGCCGTCGGCGCCCTTGACCGACGCGCCGATCGGCCACACGTGGTCGGATCGCTCGGGCACGTGGATCTGCACGCCGCCGAGGACGGCGACGTCCATCTCTCTCCACGCATCGAGGGCGTCGAGCTCCGCCCACATCTCCTCCTCCACGGCCAGCGCGGCGCGGTGGGTGAGCTCGATCAGCTCCATCGGAACCGCTCCGGTCTCGTCCTGGACGAATCGGAGGAGCCGCTGGGCCTCGTGGTCGTCGAGCCCGGGAGGCAGCGAACCCACGTCGCCGGTGCGGACCACGTCGAGCAGCGACACCATCGCACCGCAGGTCGCGGTCGGCTTGCCCTGGTTCCGGCGCAGCGTCTGGCCGACGGTGCCGTCGCGGTCGATGCCGAGGTGCGGCATCCCGAACACCAGCAGCCGGCCACGGCCATCGGTGTCGGGGACGTGGGACAGGCAGGCGCGCCACCCGGTGCGACCGAGCGACGGCATCGCACCCAACCCACCGACGGCGAACGGTCGGTGCCAGCGCTGTGCCACCTGCTCGATCAGCTGCTGGGTCAGCTCGTCGCGACAGATCGACACCGCGGCGAACGTGGCGTCGGGTCGGAAGTCGAACGGGTCGAGCGCTGTCGCGACCCGGTCGAGGTAGGTCCCGACCGGGACCGCGTCGGGGAATCGGTTGCGGAGGGTGTCGAGCATGGAGTCCACGCTATTCGGGCTGTGACGCGGTGGCGTCACCCGGGCGGGCATCGGTGTGCCCTGTTCCATCGATCGCGCCTGTTCCGTCGATCGCGGCTGGCCCATCTGTTGCTGGTGCAGCGGGTGCGTCCGCAGGGTCCGATTCCGGCCCCGCACCCTGGCGCTTGGCCGGACCGTTGCGCAACACGGCGATCGCCACCGCGGCGGCGATGACCACGGCGGCCGCCGCGGCCAGTCGGGCACCGCCGATGCCCTCGACGTGGTTCTGCAGCCAGCTCTGGGCGTCGCGGGTCCAGTCGACGACGGGCGACGACGCCCCGGAGCCCAGCTCCTGGATCTCCACCCATGCGTAGTAGCCGACGAACAGCCCTGCGAGGATCAGCAGGACGCCGGAGATCGCCTGCATGTGGGGGAGGATCCGTCGGAACGCGGTGACCACGCCGGAGCGGGCGAGCGCCACGGCGATCGTCAGGATGGCGAGCGTGGTTCCCATGCCCAGGCCGTACGCGACGAACGCGGCGAGGCTCTGGCCGAAGCTGCCGTCGAGGGTGACCGACACCAACGAGATGAACACCGGGATCGTGCAGCTCAACGACGCGACGGCATAGGAGATGCCGTAGAGGAACATCGTGACGAGCTCCCGGCCGCTGCGGTTCAGGTCCAGGTGGGGGATCCGGATCGTGGGCTCGAAGCCGCGGGTCACCGCGATGCCGAGCAGCACCAGGGCGATGCCGATCACCAGCGTGAACCACGGCAGTCGCCGACCGACGATCGAGCTCACCGAGGACCACGCGACGCCCATGATCCCGAAGACCACGAGGAAGCCGGCGGTGACGGCGACCGAGACGACGACGGCGCGCAGCACCGGGCTGCCCGAAGGTCCCCGCAGGCCGGATCGCCCGACGGCGCTCTGGGGCGAGTCGCCGTCGCCCGTCGCAGCGCCGACGGTGGCGGAGCTCTGGTCCAGGCCCAGGAAGTACGACAGGTAGGCGGGGAGGAGCGCGAACCCGCACGGGTTCACCGTCGCCACCATCCCGGCGGAGAACGCCAGCGCCAGCCGAGCGCCCACGGAGCTGTTGCCGTCCCCGACCGGCTCAGCCGGCCAGGCCGTGGTCGCGCAGCACGTCGTCGACCTCGTCGCTGGTCAGGGCGCCGTTGTGCACGTCGACCACGGTGCCGTCGGCATCGATGAACACGGTCCGGGGCAGCGCGGTGCCGCCGAAGGCGGCGAGGATCTCGGCACTCGGATCGCGACCGTTCGGATAGGTCACCCCGGTCGTGGCGACCATCTCCTTGCCGGCGGCCTCCGTGTCGGTGACGTTCACGCCGACCAACGCCACCTTCCCGCCGTGGTCGTTCCAGACCCGTTCGAGGTCCGGCATCTCCTTCAGGCACGGGATGCAGGTGGAGGACCAGAAGTTGAGGACCACCGGGCGACCGCGGAACGCCGACAACGTGGTGCTGGTGCCGTCGAGCAGGTCGAGGGTGACGTCCGGTGCGGCGTCGCCGACGCCGACGGAGTCGGTGCCGTCGGGGACGAGCGACGACCCTTCCATGCCGTCGAGGGCATCGGTGACCTTGACGGCGTCGCTGCTCGGTCGTGTTCCCAGCCAGACGACGACGCCGGCCGCGCACAGGGCGATCGCGGTGATCAGGAAGAGCCCGAGCGGTCCGATCGACAGCCGCGTGCGTCGCTGACCGCTGCGCCGGCCGGTGCCGGTGCTGTCTGTGCTGTCGGTGTTGTCGGTGTTGTCTGTGCCGGCATTGCCGTCACCGTCGGGGGGCTGCTCGGAGGTGGTCTCGTCGATCCGGGACATCGGGGGGTCCTGTGGGAGGCCGGGATCCTGGCGATGTGCGAGGCCCCGGGGAGGGGTTGTGCGGTCGCGGGAACCCGGTGGAGGGGCCCCCGGAGGGCCCCCTCCACTGTAGTGATCCGGTCCGTCGGCGGTCAGCTCGCGAGCTCGTGCGTCACCATCCCGCCGATCATGTCGGACCAGAGCCGGACCGGAGCCTGGGCCGGACCGGGCGGTACCCGGTCCGGCCTCGGATCCGTGTCAGCGGCCACCGCCGGACGCGCCGGCGGTCGCCGCTGCGTCGCCGGCGATCCCTGCAGCCACGAGGCGCCGGTAGGCGTCGGGGACGTCCACCTCCGGGAAGCGGTCCCCCGGCCTGGGATCCTTGGGCGGACGTCCTCTCCGCCGCTTGTGCAGGACGATCCTGCCGGCGACGAAGAGGTGGCCTCCCCAGATCCCGAACTGCTCGCCGCGTTCGACCGCGGCGTCCAGACATCGGGTCCGAACCGGACAGGCCAGGCAGATCTGCTTGGCATGGCTGATCTCGTCGACGTCGTCGGTGAAGAACAACGCGGTGTCGAGGTCGCGGCACGCCGCCTCGGTCTCCCACGCGGCACGCTCGACCAGTGAGCCGATCGCGAGGTCGGCGATGACATCACCGCGGGGGTGGGTGTCGACGATGGTCATGTAGGTGCTCCTTCTGCGGGGCGGCGCTGACGGCGGCGGGCTGTGGCGTCCAGCGGTGCTGCCGTCGGCGGTGCCGGGCGGTGTTGGCTCTCTTGTCGGGAGATCTGGGTGGTCATCTGGCGGGTTGGTGAGCTGGCGGGCTGGCGGGCTGGTGAACGAACGACGTCGTGACGGGTGGGTTCGTGCCGCACGGGTCGAACGGGCCGAAAAGCGAAGGAGCCGCCGGGTGGAGATCCACCCGACGGCTCCTGGAGCCTTCCTGCGCTCGACCTGTGCGGTCAGTGCGGAGGTGCCCCCCGTCGGGTGGTGGTGGCGGCGGTGGCGCCCGGCTTGGTGCCGTACACGTTGGCGATCCCGAAGGCGTTCACCGCCGAGCAGAGATGCAGACGCGTGCGCGCGACGCCGGATCGCCACATGGCGGTCCGGGTCGTGGGTGCGCTGAGGTCGTTCATCGATCTGCTCGTGTGTCGGTGGGGTCGCTCTGGGTGCTCGCGACGTGCGGTTCGTCCGTTCGCCGGACAGGCCCGCAGCACGGGCCCGCACCGGCGGGTCCGTGGAGCGAACCACGCTGTGCAGACGCAGTCAAGCGAATAACCGGCGAACTTCCGGCGAGCTCCGGAGAGGTCCGCGTCGAGTCCACTCGGTCCGAGCGGCAACCTCGTCACACGGGGACGGGTCGATAGCGAAGCAGCCCGTCGTCGTCGGTGCGTGTCGCCATGAGCCCCTGCTCGCGGAGGTGCTCGAGGTGCGCGTACGTCTCCGATTCGGCCATCGGCCCCCACGAGCGCTCCTGGAAGAGCCGCCGCGAGTACGCCCGGACCGTTGCGTCGCCGAGCTCCACGCCGAGTCGCTCGATCTCTGCCAGGCGCTCGACGTGGTGGCCGATGATGTCGTCGACCCGGCCACTGAGGTCGGTGAATGCCAGGCCGTGCGCCGGGAGCACGTTCGTCACCCCTGGCAGCATCGACACGCGCTGCAGGGCCCCGACGAACTCGGCGAGGGAGTCGTCGCTGCCGGTCATGCCGGAGATGTGCGGCGTGATGGTGGGCAGCACGTGGTCACCGGACAGGAACGTGCCGTCCGACGGGTCGAAGAGGCAGATGTGGTCGCCGGTGTGACCCGGCGTGTGGATGACCTGCCACTCGCGTCGACCGAGCCGGATCACCTGCAGGTCCACGACGCGCGTGGTCGGATCCAGCTGCAGCAGCCCCTGCTTGGACAGGTCGTCCCACGCCCGCATCGCCTCCAGCTCGCCGGGCCCGGGCCGGAACCCGTCCTCGCCCCACGGGGTCGGTTCGGGTGCCACGTCGGGGAGGTCGCCCTGACCGAAGAGGATCTCGGCCAGACGTTCGTTGCGACGCTCCGGCGTTGGAGCGTCGCCGGCATCGGGGTCCAGGTCGTCCGGCGCGCTGGCATCGCTGATCAGGTCGCTGGCCGCCTCGAGCTCGGCCAGGTCGTCGTGGTGCGCCCGGTCGAAGGGGGTCCGGAAGCTGCGGTGGGCGACGACCTCGGCGCCGTGCTCCACCTTGAGCCGCCCGGCGCCGCCGAAGTGGTCGGGATGCGAGTGGGTCACGAGCACCGTGTGCACGCGCTCGGGCGCGACGCCGATCGAGCGGAGTCGCTCCACCAGCACCTTGTTGGTGGTCGGGTCGGGCATGCCGGGGTCGATCAGCGCGACCCCGCGCTCGTCCTCGAGCACGTAGCAGTTCACGTGGCCGAGACCGGGGATCATGATCGGCAGCTGGATCCGGCCGATGCCCGGAGCGACCTCGTCGACGGTCTCACGAGCGGCGAGGCGCTCCTGTCGTTCGACCATCAGGACGGAGCGTTCCCCGTGACCCCGGCGTTGCCGGCGACCTCGGGGAGCGCATCGTCGCGCTCGCCGACCGGGGAGGTGGCCACGGTCGTGCTGTCGGTGGCGATGCTGTCGGTGGCGATGCTGTCGGTGGTCGTGCTGTCGGTGGAGGGGGCGTCGACAGCGCCTGCACCGTCGGGAGCGACGGACGAAGCGGGGACGAAGACCCTGCCGCGCCAGTAGACGAGCTCGGCGACGGACTCCTTGATGTCGTCCATCGCCCGGTGAGCGGACGCCTTCTTGGTCAACCCGTCGAGCGAGCCCGGGTACCAGCGACGGGCCAGCTCCTTGATCGTCGACACGTCGATCGACCGGTAGTGGAGGTACTCCTCGATGTACGGAAGGTGCACGGAGAGGAACCGCCGGTCCATTCCGATCGAGTTGCCGCACAGGGGCACGGTGCGCGGCTGGCGGACGTGCTCGGCGATGAACGCCATCGTCGCCAACCCCGCCTCTTCGAGGGTCACCTCCGACTTGCGGATCTCGTCGAGCAGGCCGCTGCGGGTGTGCATCTCGACGACGACGTCGTCCATCTTGGCGAGGTCCTCTTCGCTCGCGTGGACGACCAGGTCGGGTCCCTCGGCCACCACGTTGAGGTCGTCGTCGGTCACGAGCGTGGCGATCTCGACGATCACGTTCGTCGCCGGGTCGAGGCCGGTCATCTCGAGGTCCATCCAGACGAGCACCGGCCCACCCTACGGGGCGCTCCGTTCCGGCACCCACACGGACCCCGCCCCAGTGCAGCTGCCGGTATGGTCGCTGTCGTGCTGGAGGTCCCCGTCGTCCGTCTCGATCCGGAGCTCGACCTGCCCCGCTACGCCCGCTCGGGCGATGCCGGGGTGGACCTGGTGGCGGCCGAGGACATGGCGCTGGCCCCCGGCGGCGGGCGCGGACTGGTGCCGACCGGCATCGCCGTGGCGATCCCCCGAGGCTTCGCCGGCTTCATCCAGCCCCGCAGCGGCCTGGCGCTCCAGCACGGCGTGACCGTGCTGAACACTCCGGGGCTGATCGACGCGGACTACCGCGGCGAGCTCAAGGTGCTGCTCGTCAACACAGATCCGACCGAGCCGTTCGTGGTCACCCGCGGTGAGCGGATCGCCCAGCTGGTGGTCCAGGCCGTGGAGCACGTGCGGTTCCGGGAGGTCGACGAGCTCGACGACACCGACCGCGGCGACGGCGGGTTCGGCCACACCGGCCGCTGACCCGTTCGACCCGGCCGGCTCTCGCCGCACGCCGATTCTCGGGTCGGATTCGGGCCGTGGAGCCCGCGTTCTGACCCGAGTCGCGTGGGTTCCGGTCAGCCGCGCTTCTTGGAACGTGACGCGCTGCGCGGGTTCTGCTCGTGGTTGCGGCGATGCCGCCGCTGGCGCGGCGAGTCGGGCGAACCGGTGCGCTCGCGCTCGCCGGAGCGGCGCCCACGGCGCTCACCCTCGCTCGACGACGCCGACCGGACCACGTCGCGGGTGGCGCCGTCTCGCTTGGCGCCGTTGCGCTTGGCGCCGTTGCGTGACGGCTGGTCGCTGCGCGTCGCGCGACCGTCGGGCCGGTCGTCGCGGACGGAGCCCTTGGTGCCGGAACGGCCGCGGTCGCCGCGACCCTCGGTGCGATCCCGGGCGTCCGTCGAAGCTGCTGAGGACCGCTTCGATGGCCAGGAGCTGCGCTCGTCCCGGACGTTGCGCCCGGAGTCGCTTTGCCCAGAGTCCGTGTTGCGGTCCGACCTGTTGCGATCCGACCTGTTGCGATCCGACCTGTTGCGATCTGACCCGTTGGGCTGCGAGCTGCTGTCGCGACGTCGTTGAGCCTTGCCCTTCCCGGCCGGACGCTCGTCGGCGCGGCGCTCATCTCGGGCAGCGCTTCGCGCCTCGGTGCGCGAGCGGCGGTTCGATGGCGGCGCGGTGCGGACGGGCGCCGCAGCGGGCTCGCCGAGGGACCCGAGGTCGACGTCGGTCAGCCCCTTGGGGAGGTCGAGGTCCTTCTGCAGGCCCTTGACCAGCGACGCCTTCTCCGGGATCACCAGGCTGACCACCACGCCGCGGGCGCCGGCGCGGGCGGTGCGGCCCGATCGGTGGACGTAGTCCTTGGGGTCCTCCGGCGGGTCGAAGTGGATGACGGCGGCCACGTCGTCGACGTGGATGCCTCGGGCGGCGACGTCGGTGGCCACCAGCGCCTGGGCCCGCCCGGCCCGGAAGTCCTCGAGCGCCCGGTCGCGCTGGTTCTGGGAGCGGTCGCCGTGGATCGCCGCTGCGGTCACGCCGGCGTTGCTCATCTGCTTGGCGACGCGCTCGGCGCCGCGCTTGGTGCGACAGAACACCACGGTCGGGCCCATGCGGTCGACGATCCGGGCGGCGGTGGCCACGCGCTCGGTGCGGTCGATCGACCAGAAGTGGTGCTCCAGGTCCGGCAGCTCCTCCTCGGGCACGTCGAGCTCGTGCAGCACCGGGTCGTGCTGGTAGTTGCGCACGAGCACGTCGATGTCGCCGTCCAGCGTGGCGGAGAACAGCACCGTCTGGCGGTCCGAGCTGCACTGGTCGAGCAGCTTGCGGACCTGCGGCAGGAAGCCCATGTCGGCCATGCGGTCCGCCTCGTCGAGCACCACCACGTCGACGTCGTCCAGTCGCACGAGCCGCTGGTTGATGAGGTCGGCCAGACGACCGGGGCAGGCAACGGCGATGTCGACGCCACGTTCGAGCGCCTTCGCGTTGCGGGGGATCGGCACGCCGCCGAAGAACGCCGCGACGCGGGGGCCCTGAGGGCCGGCGAGCTGGCTCAGCTCGTCTGCGACCTGGGTGGCGAGCTCGCGAGTGGGGACGAGCACGAGCCGGCGGGGCCTGCGCCGCTCGGCGGACGGGCAGTCGACGACGAGCGGGATGCCGAACGCCAGCGTCTTGCCGGAACCGGTCGGAGCCTTGCCCGACACGTCGCGGCCGGCGAGCGTGTCGGCGAGGGTCAGGGACTGGATGGGGAAGGGGGCGGTGATGCCGCGATCGGCCAGGGAGGCGACGATCGGCGCGGGAACGCCGAGATCGGCGAATGAGGTGTTCACGTTCTTCGTCCTGTTCTTGATGCCCGCGTGACGTGCGGGCTCATGGGTGCACGCGCCACAGCGAAGGGCGGTCGTGCATCGGGGGGAGTCTCAGATGGTGGATTCGCCGGAGAGCAGTTGGCGTCACGACACCTGCGACTGGCGAACGCCCACCGACCCGGAAGGCCCCCTCGATCGCTGGACCGGATCGGATGACCGGCCCGACACGAGGGTCGGCACCCGCGCGGTGTGGCGGGGCCTGAGGTGTGGCGTGACTGCAACGGTAGCAGCTCGCCCGGTGGTCGAGCCGTTCCGTGGCCGGGGCGGTCCCGCTCAGCCCGACGCGCTTGGCAGGACGCGCTCGGCCCGACGCGCTCAGCCCGACGCGCTGAGAGGGTGCAGCACGTCGATGTACATGCTGGTCGCCCCGATCGCCAGCAGGACCACGATCACGACCGCCGCGGCGATCCGGAAGCGGTTCGGGTCCAGGCGGTAGCGGGGTCGCCGTCGAGCCCGGGCGATCGCCCCCTCGACCACGATGATCGCGGCGTGGCCCCCGTCGAGGGGCAGCAGCGGGAGCAGGTTGAACACGGCCAGGCTCGTGGAGAACAGGCCCGCGAGCAGCAGCAGGCGTGAAGGGTGCTGCTCGAGCAGGCCGTCGGTGAGCTGGGCACCGCCGACGGCGGAGACCATCCGCTGCTCGGGCACCTCGCCGTCGACGACGGACCGGCTGTAGTCGGCGGCGCCGGTGACGAGCTCGCCCAGGCTCACCACGGTGTCGCGGGACACGTCCCACATGAGCGACGTCGAACCGGTGGCCGCTCGGACCGGACCCACGTCGATCTCGGGCGACCACATCGCGTACGTCCAGAACAGCGCCAGCGCCACGACGAAGTTCACCCCGACGCCGGCCAGGATCACCGCCATCCGGCGCGGCCGGGTCGCGGCGCGGTAGGTCATCGGTTCGAGCGACGCCTCCACCTCCTCGCTCGGACCCATGCCCGGGATCTTGACGTAGCCGCCGAGCACGACGGCCTTGACCCCGTAGCGGAGTCCCGAACGGGACGTACGGCTCCAGACCGTGGGACCGAAGCCCAGGAAGTACTCGGTGGGCCCCATGCCGCAGCGGCGGGCGACGACGAGGTGACCGACCTCGTGGACCAGGATCAGCGCGATCAGGATGGCCAGGAACACCGCGGCGCCGGGCAGCAGCCACGTGATCGCCACGACGATCGCGGTGAGGACGGTGGCCCGCACGGGGTGCCACTCGCTGCGGGCGCCCTCGGATCTGCCGGCCCGTCGCCATCGCAGGAGGAGTCGATGGGGGAGCGGGTCCGCTCTGATGACCTCGACTCCGAGTGCCGCGACCTCGGGCCGCGCGGGGGCATCGGCATCCGCAGTCTGCTCCGACGCACCGACCGTCACGGTCGGTGCGTCCGGCTCAAGACCGGGTTCGGCGGATCCGTCCGCCCGATGTTCGCGCCCCAGCTGCATCGTCGAGGCTCAACATACCCATTTGCCGAACGTCGTGTCGGGCGACCATGCCGCTCACGTTCGATCGCGGACCGCCAGGCGAGCGCCGTCGGCGACGAGCTCGACGCGGCGGGGTCCCCCCGGCTCGTCGCACCAGATGACCAGCCGAGGCTCGCGGTGCTCCGGGTCCCACTCGATGAGGCTGACCGCTCCCTCGAGGAGCCCGGTGCCGGAGTTGGCGTAGCGCACCGGTGCGCCGCCGGCGTCCAGCGGACGCAGCATCGGGATGTGGGTGTGGCCGAACACCAGCCACGGCATCGGGTCGACGAGCCCAGCAGAGCCGAGGCGCGCGAACAGCCGCTCCTCGTCGAGCGAGTCGAACCGACGGTTGCCGCCGAAGCGGGGATCGAGGGTGATCAGGCGGTTGCGTCCCCGTCCGGTGAGGAGCCGTCCGAGGTCGGCCTCTTCGGTGGCACCGTTGACCGCGCCGCCCAGTCCCGGGAAGTCGTCGAACGCGGTGGCCATCCATGTGATGACCTGGCCGAGGAAGGCCGATCCCGGCCCGTTCCACGCGTCGGTCAGGTGTCCGTGGGCGATGAAGGCGTCGACGCCGCCGAGTCCTGCGGCATCGGGACCGGTCGCTGCGGCCAACGCGTCGGGTCGGGTGAGCACGACGGTGTCGACGACGTCGACGCCCGGCAGGTGCCGGCCCAGGTGCTCGACCAGCGCGGTGTCGACGAACACGTCGTCGTGGTTGCCCATCGTCCGGTGGTAGCGGCCATCGGCGCAGAACCCGTCGCGCAGCAGGCGGTAGGTGGCGGCGTTGTTGTCGACGATCCGGTCGAGGTGCTCGGTCAGGAGCCGACGGCGGGCGCCGTCGGCCGCGCTGCGGCCCAGGCCGCCGCCGATTCGGGCGACGTCGTAGACCGTGCCCCACGTGGAGCCGCCCACGAGCCAGAAGTCCTCGATGTCGCCGTTCTCGACGAGGTCCCAGCCCTGCTCCGCGTAGGCGGCGAGGACCCTCAGCGACAGGTCCTTGGTCCGCTGCCGCAGCGGCCAGTCGAGCCGTCCCGGCACGCAGCGGTGGAGGTCGGAGGTGACGACCACCCTCCGGTCCGACGCCAGCCGTCGACGGCGCTGCGCCGGCAGAGGGCTCTCTCCGCCCTCCGCCAGCGCCTGCAGGTGACGGTCGAACGCGTCGATGCGCGCCAGCGCGACCTGCTGGGCCCGTCGGCCCGCCAACGCCATCGTCGGGAGGCTCACCGGTGCGCCGAAGACGGTGGCCGACGCCTTCAGCACGGCCCACGTCGCCGCGGTGATCCCCGCCCTCGGAGCAAGGTCGCCGACCGCAGGGCCGGCGTCGATGACGTCGGTCGGCATCCCCGAGAGGGCGTCGGTCGCCGAGTCCACCGCGGTGAGGCGATCGGCCTCGTCGGCCCAGCGGCCCGCCCACGACAGCGCGACGTCCCAGCCCGGCAGGAGCGCAGGACGTGAGCGCCCGGGACCTGGGCGCTCGGGACGTGGGCGCCCGGGGCGTGGGAGAGACAGCCGCAAGCGATCAGCCTGCCACCGGCAGGCTCCGTTTCCGCACTCCGGTGCCATCTCATCGGGCCATCGCATCGGGCCATCACATCGGGCCATCACATCGGTCAGGGCACGGGGCCACGACGGGCGATCAGCCTGGCGGCGCTCAGGTGCAGCAGCGCCGTTCGACGCGCTCGACGTTCGACCTACGCTGCTGCCTGCAGGCGTCGACGGGGGGACCACATGACGACCAACGAACGGGCGCCCGACGGGGACCGGTCCTACGCGGCGATCGCGGATCGCCTCGACATGTCGCTCGTCGAGGCGATGCAGACCCAACGCGCGGTCCGGAGGGTCCTGCCCGACCCGGTCGACGACGACGTCGTGCTTCGCTGCATCGAGCTGGCGCTCAAGGCGCCCACCGGATCGAACGGCCAGAACTGGCAGTTCGTCGTGATCAAGGACCGGGAGGTGCTCGGGACCTTCGCCCGCCGCTACCGCCAGGCGTGGGCGCTCTACGGGGGCCTCGGCGAGCGGGTCGTCGGCGATGACCCGTCGATGCGTCGGGTCCTCGGCGCCGTCAAGTGGCAGGTCGACCACTTCGAGGAGATCCCCGTGGTGGTCGTGCCGTGCCTGGAGGGGGTGCAGCGCTTCGCCCCGGTGCCCGCGATCGCGGCCAGCAGCCACTACGGCTCGATCTACCCGAGCGTCCAGAACCTGCTGCTCGCCGCCCGGGCGATGGGGCTCGGCGCATCGCTGATCACGTTGCCGCTGTGGAGCGTCACGATGTCGCGCCGGACCCTCGGCCTGCCCCTCACCGTGCAGCCGGTGTGCATGGTGCCGCTCGGCTGGCCACGCGGTCGCTACGGACCGACCACCCGCAAGGCCGTCGGCGACGTCGTCCACCTCGACCGCTTCGGCACCCGGCCCTGGCGAGGCCGCAGCATCGGAGCACCCGACGATCAGGCGGCCGCACCGTCGGCCGCAGGATCGGAGGGAGGATCGTGACCGGCCTGGCCGGCCGGCCGATGCCATCGGCGATCGAGGCCGCGACCGCGATCCGCGAAGGTCGCCAGTCCTCCGTCGAGCTGGTGGAGGAGTGCATCGCCCGCATCGAAGCCCACGACGAGGCGCTCAACGCGTTCGTCCACCTCGACGCGGACGGTGCCCGTCGGGCTGCAGAAGCGGTCGACGCACGCGTGTCCGCCGGCGAGGCCGACCTGCTCGGTCCGCTCGCCGGCG
Source organism: Microthrixaceae bacterium (assembly GCA_033813615.1). GTDB lineage: Bacteria > Actinomycetota > Acidimicrobiia > Acidimicrobiales > Microtrichaceae > Dermatobacter. The sequence continues at coordinate 53,663 of JAPXRJ010000001.1, forward strand.
TGCCCTTCGGGGTGAAGGACCTGGAGGACTGCGCGGGGATGCCCACAAGCCACGGGTCGCTGCTCTACAAGGGCGGCCCGGTGGCCACCGCCGACTCCGAGCACGTCGCCCGCCTGCGCGCCGCCGGCGCGATCCCGCTGGGCAAGACCGCGGCACCCGAGTTCGGCACGCTGCAGTACACCTACACCAAGGCGTGGGGCGCGACCCGCAACGCATGGAACACCGACCGGACGCCGGGCGGCTCCAGCGGCGGCACCGCATCGGCGGTCGCCGCGGGACTGATCCCGTTCGGCACGGCCTCCGACGGCGGCGGCTCCACCCGCATCCCGGCCGGGTTCTCCGGACTGGTGGGCCTCAAGCCCAGCCACGGCCGGATCCCGCACCCCGACGTCGACCCGTCGGAGACCGCCTGCTACGGCGCGCTGGCCACCACCGTGGCCGACAGCGCCCGGCACCTCGACATCACGGCCGGCCCTCACGACACCGACCGTCTGTCGCTGCCGCCGCCGGCCGTCCGCTACGAGGAGGCGATCGAGGTCCTCGACGTGTCGCGCCTGCGGATGGGATGGTCCGCCACGCTCGGATTCGCGCCCGTCGATCCCGAGGTCGCCGAGCTCGCGCACGCCGCCGCCCTCGACACCGCTCGCGCCGCGGGCGTGGAGCTGATCGACGTCGACGTGCACCTGACGGACCCGGTCGCCACGTGGCTGTCGGCCGGAGCGATGAGCCTGTGGTTGTCCATCGAGCAGCACGAGCACTGGCCCGACCGAGCCGACGACCTCACCCCGTACGTGAAGGCGACGCTCGAGGCCACGTTCGATCGGCCGCTGCGGACGTTGGTCAACGGCTACCGCCGTCGGCTGCAGCTCCAGGCTGACATGGCCACGCTGTTCGGCGACCTCGACGTGCTGCTGACGCCGACGACGGCGGTGCCGGCGTTCGCCGCCAAGGGCCCGTCGCCGTCGGTGATCGGCGGGGTGGAGGTGCAGCCGGCGATGAGCGTGCCGTTCACGATGCTGGCCAACCTGTGCTGGAACCCGGCGGTGTCGGTGCCCGCCGGGTTGAGTGCCGAGGGCCTGCCGATCGGCCTGCAGATCATCGGGCGGCGCCACCACGACGAGGTGCCGCTGCGCCTGGCCCGCCTGCTCGAGATCGAGCGTCCATGGCCGCTGCATGCACCCGGCTACCTGTGAGCCGCACGCGACCGGTGCGCTGCGACGCGAACCCGTTCAGGGCACGTCGATGGTGACCTTGGCGTTCGCGCTGTCTTCCTGCTCGCCCGGGAGCGACGGCGGGCAGCCGTCGCCGATCCCTGTGACGCCGGTGATCTCGGCCACGTAGGTGCCGCTGGCCAGGTCGGCCGGCAGCGTGAACCGGAACGAGCGGTGCAGCGGGCCGGTCGCAGCCGGTATCGGAGCAGCGTCCTCGGGCCGCAGCACGGCGACGGCACAGCCGACCTCGACCCCGTTGGCCGGCACCAGCGACGATTCGGTGGCCGCGTCGCCGTCGATCGAAGACCAGCAGGCCGATCCCACCGCGACCGGGAGCTGACCGGCGCCTTCGGGCTGCACGCGCACGTGGACGCAGGCGAGCGTGGCATCGCTCGATGGGACCGAGCCGTCGTCGATGTCCACCGACAGGGCACCGTCCTCGACCAGGGCGGTCGTGACGAGCCCGTCGGTCACCTGCGCCACTGTGGGCGTCGTGGTCGTGGTCGTGGTCGTCGTGGTGTCCGGCGCCACGGGGTCCGCATCGGTCGTCCCGCCTCCGCGGGCGGCGAGCACACCGATGCCGATCGCCAGCACGGCGACCGCGGCGACGCCGGTGGTGGCGAGCGCACGACGGGTCCGGTCGCGACGGCGGAGCCGCTCACCTCGCGCCACGACGGCGTCGTAGCGCTGCTCGGGACGAGACGGCGGTGGGAAGTGCTCGGTGCTCGGCATCAGTCGGCCCTCGCCGCGATCTCGTCGAGCTCGCCCAAGTGGTCGCGGAGGCGTCCGCTCGCTCGGGAGAGGTGGGTCTTGACCGAGCCGGTGGACATGCCGAGCGACGCGGCGGTGTCCTCTTCGCTCAGGTCGATCAGGTAGCGCATCACGACGACCTCCTGCTGGCGGTGCGACAGGCGGTGCACGGCCCGGGCGAGGTCGACCCGGAGCGCGGCGTCGTCGTCGGGGCGGTCCGCGGCTGCGGTCTCGGCGAGCGGCGCCGGGTCCCGTCGCCGCTCCTTTCGCACGTGGTCGATCGCCAGGTTGCCGACGACCCGCAGGAGCCAGGCGTCGGGGTTCGGGTGGGACCGCACCTGGTGCCAGCGGGCGAAGGCACGAGCGAGGCTCTCCGCAGCGACGTCCTCGGCCAGGGTGGCGTTCCCGAGCAACCGGCGAGCCGTGCGCAGAGCGCGGTCGTGCATGCGCTCGTAGAACGCACGGAACTCCTCCTCACGCACCGGATCCGGCAACACACCCTCCTGCAACGTGTGAACGTACCGAACGGTTGACACCTTGGTGGGGAACCACGCCGATGCAGGGAGAACGACCCAGCCGGGAGGATGACCCAGCAGGACAGGACGACCCGGGGGATCGGACTCCGTTCCGGATCGGGCCGATTAGCCTCATTGGGGTGAGCGCAGTGGATGCCCTCTTCTGGGTCGTCTGCCTGGTGCTGGTGGTGGCGGGCTCTTCGAAGCTGGTCGCGCCGGAGCAGGTGGCTTCGACGCTGGTCGCCCTCGGTGGACCTCGTCGCTCGTCGCGGTCGGCTTCGTCGGTTTCCGGCGTCCTGGCGGCCAGGGTCGTCGGCGCGTTCGAGGTGGTGCTCGGCATCGCCGGCCTGGCCGTCGGCGGCACGGTGATCGCGCTCGGCGTGTCGGCGGTGTACGTCGGGTTCGCTGTCGTCGTCGTCGTGGCCCGTCGGCGGGGTCTGAGCGGCTGCGGTTGCTTCGGCGCCACGAGCGCGCCGCCGAGCTGGGTCCATGTGGCGGTCAACGTCGGATCGGCCCTCGTCGCCGCGGTGGCCGCGGCGACGAGCGGCGGACCGGCTCCGGCGGCGGACGGCCTCGGCGCCGTCTCGTCGAGCACCGCGATGGCGGTGGCGGCCTTGGTGTTGCTGGCCACGGCGCTGGTGGTCGCGCTCGACACCGTCGTGGCCGACGTCGTCGAGGCGACCAGGGCGCTGCGGGACCAGGACCGGGGTGTGGAGACAGCGTGACCGCCACCGAGGTTCCCCCGACGAAGGACCCCATGCGCGTCCTCGACCGCGTCGGCACCGGTGCCCCCGACGCCGATGCGCAAGTTGTCGGCGCTGCGCTGGGCGCGACCGGCGTGGAGCGTGCGCCCCGTCGGCGTCGCAACCTGGCCGAGCGGATCGCGTCGTTCATGGAGCGCCGAGTCGACCGGCGCGGCGTGCTGCGCAAGGGAGCGATGGCCGGCACCGCGCTGGCGGTCGCTCCGGCGACGTTCGCGCTGCGACCAGGGAGCGCGTATGCGGCGGTGTGCGCACGCAACGCGCTCTGCAACGACGGCTACACCGAGTTCTGCTGCACGATCACCGGCGCCAACCAGTGCCCACCCGGCACGGCGCTCGGCGGGTGGTGGAAGGTCGACGGGTCCAACTTCTGCGGAGGCGGCCCTCGCTACTACATGGACTGCAACGCCGGCTGCGGCGGCTGCGGCTGCGGTGCCAACGGGATCTGCCCCGGCGGCTGTTCGGGCACCCCGTGCGGTTGCGCCAACGGTGACTGCAACAACCGCAAGGCCGGCTGCACCGGGTTCCGCTACGGCCAGTGCAACCAGGGCATCGCCTGCTTGGGCCCGATCGTCTGCCGCGTCGTCACCTGCACCGAGCCGTGGCGCCTCGACGGGACCTGCACCACCGCGGCGCGGACCGACAACGCGACCCGCTACCACTCGCGTCCGTGCCTCGAGGTCGATGCCATGGGCAACGTCGACTCGCTCACCGTGGTGCCGGGGGGTGTGCGCGTGACCGGATGGGCCATCGACCCGACCGCCGTCGGCGTGCCGATCAGCGTCAACGTCTACGACTGCCTGCGCCCGCAGGCCACGGTCGTGGCGAACGTGTGGCGCGACGACATCGCCCGGAGCTTCCCCGGCCAGGGCCCAGCACACGGCTTCGACGTCTTCTACCGCTTGTGCCCCGGCGACCGGCTGGTCTCGGTCGCCGCCAACGACACCTCCGGCAGGGGCTCGAACTGGATCTTCCACCGGATGGCGCGGATCGACCCGAACCCCAGCGGTCACTTCGACCAGGTGGATGGCGGCGTCGGCACCATCCGTGCCACCGGGTTCGTCATCGGCGCCGACGGCGGCCAGCTCCCGGTGGACATCTTCGAGGACGGCCGGCTGGTCACCCGCGTCGTCGCCGGTCTGAGTCGACCCGACATCGCCGCGGCCTATCCGCACCTCCACGGTCACTACGGCTTCGACGTCAGCTGGGCTGCGGGGCCGGGGTCCCACCACGTCTGCGTGGTCGCCCGGGGCCCCGGTGGTCGCGACGTCGACCTCGGCTGTCGATGGGCGGCCGTCGCCGCCGACCCTCAGGGCGTGGTCGAATCGGTCACGTCGCCTGGCTCCGGCTCGGTCCGCGTCGTCGGGTGGGCAACGGACGCGGACGTCGCGGCGCCGATCCGAGTCAGCGTCACCGTCGACGGAGCCGACCGGGGGACCTACCTGGCCGATCGCACCCGAGGCGACCAGTGGAACGGCCGAGGGTTCGACGTGACGTTGACCGGGATCGCTCCCGGTGCCCGATCGGTCTGCGTGACCGCGCTCAACGCCGATCGCGGGCGTGACGTGGTGCTGGGCTGCAGCACCACCGGCGTCGCCGCCGTCCAGGCCGGCCAGGTCACGGCGTTGGAGGCGACCGGCGACGGCGTGCGCGTGGCCACGACGGAGGTCACCCGGACCGACGACTCCACCGCCTCGGTCCGCGTGCTCGTCGACGGCCAGTTCCGTGCGTCGCTGCGGGCCGGTCCGGGCGGCATCGACGAGTCGCTCCCGTTGACGCCTGGTGAGCACGAGGTGGTGGTGACCACCACCTCCGACGGCCCGCGGACCATCCCGATCGTCCTCGCCAGTGCGGCGATCTCGGTCCCGGACCCGGCCGCATCCGACGCGTCGCCGGCATCGGGGAAGGCAACCGGATGACCGTCGCGGTGGTGCTCCTCGGTGTGGTCGTCGCGCTGCTCGCGGTCCTGGTGATCAGCCTGCTGCGCAGCCACGCGGAGATCCTCCGCGCGCTGCACGACCTGGGCGTCGACCTCGATCCCGATCAGCCGGCGGACGCGGCGCGAGCCGCCCGCGCCGCCCGCGCCGCCCAGGGCGACCTGCTCACCTCGGAAGGTGCCGCGGCGGAGGCCGGCCGGTCGGCACCGTCGTCGAGCACGGCAGGGTTCACGACCGCGGACGGCGTGGCCGAGCCCGGCGACCTGCTCGGCATGGGTGCCTTCGACCTGGTGGGCGCCGACCCGTCGGGTGACGCGGTGGCGATCGGCGTGCTGGGCGGATCGCACCGCACGCTCCTCGCGTTCCTGACGACGGGCTGCACCACCTGCCACGGGTTCTGGTCGGCGTTCGCCGAGGGCGTCGAGCTTCCGGCTCCCGACATCCGCCTCGTCGTCGTGACCCAGGGCGAGGAAGCCGAATCGCCGGCGCGGGTGGCCGAGCTCGCGCCGAGCGACATCGACGTGGTCATGTCGAGCGACGCCTGGGAGGACTACGGCGTGCCGGTCGCCCCGTACTTCGCGCTCGTCGAGCGCGACCAGGTCGTGGGCGAAGGCGCGGCGGCCACGTGGACCCAGGTCGTCGACCTGCTCGGGCGGTCGCTCGCGGACGCCGGAAGGTCGCTCTCGACCCCCGGGTCCGTCGCTGCGTCGCGGCGAGCGTTCCTGACGGGCCGGGACCGCGCCGATCGCATCGACGCCGAGCTCGCGGCCGCCGGCATCGTCCCCGGCGACCCCCGCCTGTACGGGCCGGTGGCGGAGCCCGACGATCCGCAGGGCTCCGACGACCCGGCGCGCTCCGAAGGAACGGGGCAGCGCTCGTGACGGTGGCTCGGGTGGCTGCGGCGCGCACGCTTCGGGCCCATGGACTGAAGGTGCTGGTGCCGGCCGGGTGGGACGGCTCGATCCGCCGCGCCGCCGGCGACGCCTCCGACACCGACCGGGACGACGTCGGCGCACTCGGCACGACCAACCCGGTCCTGCACGTGGCGAGCTTCCCGCTCCCTGCGGTGCGCGGCGACTACGGCGGCGGCGCGGTCGAGCGCATGCGGCCGAGCGACGTGCTGGTCGCGCTCGTCGAGTTCGATCCCGAGGCGGTGGCCACGCCGCTGTTCTCGGCCGCCGGCCTCCGACGACCGCTTCGCACGTCGGACTTCTCCCGCTCGACCATGCACCGACCGCTCGTCGGCGCGAGCGGGCACCAGCAGTTCTTCCACACAGGGGGGCGGGCGTTCGCCCTGTACGTGGCGCTCGGAGCGCATCGACTCCGCTCCCGTTCGGTTCCGCGCGTGGACCGGGTGCTGTCCACCCTGGTGATCGATCCTCGATGAACCCGCCGGTTGGCGGGACGGACGCTCCCGACGTGGTCCACACCGTGCTGGTGGTGTCGAAGTCGCACCTCGACGTCGGCTTCACCGGCCTGGCGGGCGAGGTCCGCGAGCGCTGGCTGCGCTCGCACCTGCCGACCGCCGTGGCGACGGCCAGAGAGCTGCGCGACGCAGGCGATGGGCCGACGCTGCGCTGGACGACCGGCTCGTGGATCCTCAACGAGGCGCTCGAGGAACCGGATCGGGAGTTGCGGCTGCTGGTGGAGCACGCGATCGAGGACGGCGACCTGGCATGGCACGCCATGCCCTTCACCACCCACACCGAGCTGGCCGACCGGTCGCTCCTGGCCCACGGCCTGTCTATCTCGTCGCGGCTGGACCAGTGGTTCGAGCGGCGGACCCGGGCCGCCAAGCTGACCGACGTGCCGGGCCACACCCGCTCGCTCGTGTCGCTGCTCGCTGACTCGGGCGTCGACCTGCTGCACATCGGGATCAACCCCGCAGCGGCGGCGCCCGACGTGCCGCCGCTGTTCCGCTGGAACGATCCGGCGGGCGGTGAGCCGCCGCCCGAGGTGACCGTCGTGCACCAGCCCGGCGGCTACGGCTCGCTGCAGCGACTGGGCGACACCGGCGTCGTCGTCGACGTGTGGATGACCGGCGACAACGACGGACCGCCGTCGGCAGAGGATGTGCGCAAGCGCTGGACGCAGCTGGTCGCGCAGTTCCCGCAGGCCCGCGTCGTCGCCGCCACCTTCGACGACGTGGCCGACGTGGTGCGCCCGGTGGCGAACGGACTCCCGGTCGTCACCTCCGAGATCGGCGACACGTGGATCCACGGCGTGGCGTCGGACCCCGCCAAGACCGCCGCGTTCCGGGAGACCTGTCGTCGTCGTCGCGGCTGGATCGACGGCGGCCGCGTCGCCGAGGACGACCCGGCGCTGTGGCGGGCGTCGACCGAGCTGCTGCTGGTGGCGGAGCACACCTGGGGCCTGGATCAGAAGGCCGCGTGGCCCGACACCGAGCACTGGTCCGAGGTGGAGCTGGCCTCCGTGCGACCCCGGCCATCCACGCGTCGCTTCGAGTGGAGCTGGAGCGAGCAGCGGACCTACCTCGACCGCTTCCGGGAGGTGCTCGAGCGCGCCGGCCGCCACGACCTCGCCGAGGACGCCCGGGCCGGGATGGCGCTGTGCGGCTCGGCGCCCGTCGACGTCGAGGGGCTCGACGCGCTCGGCCGTCCCGCTGACGGCGGACCGATCCCGGTGCGCCTCGGCCCGCTGGAGCTGTCGATCGACCCGCACGACGGAGCGCTCGTCGGCGTGGTTCTGAGCGACGCGCCCGGTGGACCGAGGGAGCTCGTCGGCGGGGGTCGATCCCTCGGCCGGCTCGGTCACCGCACGTTCGACGCGGCGGACTACGAGCGGTGGTTCTCGACCTACAACGGCGCAACCGAGGCGGAGGACCTGGACTGGGCCCGCTGGGACAACACGAAGCCGGGTCTGGAGCACACCGCCGCACGATCGGCCTGGTGCGCGCCGGACCTGGTGGGCGTGTGGGCGGGTCGGCGACCGGCATCGACCGCAGCAGTCGCCGCCGTCGACCCCTCGGCCGGACCGGACGCCGGCGAGATCGGCGCGGAGGTGCTGCTGCTGGAGCTGTCGTTCCCCGAGGAGGTCCGCTCGTTCAGCGCCGCGCCGCACTGGGTCGTGGTCGGCTACGAGCTCGTCGACGGCCGCCCCGACGAGCTGTCGTGCTGGTTGCAGTGGGTCGCCAAGCCGGCCGCACGGTGGCCGGAGTCGACCTGGTGGTCGTTCGCTCCCACGGTGTCGGATCCCGCTGGCTGGACGATGAGCAAGCTCGGCGAGGTCATCTCGCCGCTCGACGTGGTGGCCCGCGGGGCGCGCAACCTGCACGCGGTCGAGTCGCTGCAGCACCCCGACGGCCTGCGCCTCTCGCTGCCCGACGCGCCGCTCGTCGCGCCGGGGGCACCGGCGCTGCTGCGCTTCGACGACCGCCTCCCCGACCTGGCGGGCGGCTGGCACGTCTGCCTGTACGACAACGTGTGGGGCACGAACTTCCCGATGTGGTGTCCGGGTGACGCCCGCTTCCGAGTCACGCTGGCCTGGTGAGGCTCCGATGTCGGTAGCGTCTCGAGCGCCAGTCGTCCGCACCGCCGGGCTCGTTGCGGTCCGCCGGCTGGCCGCCGCTCCGCGGGCCGCGGTGCTGTTGGTGGTGGCGGTGCTGTTGGTCGGGGTGCCGCTCGTGGCAACCGCGTGCGGCGGGAGCGCCCGACCGAGCACCGATGGCGGCCTCGGCGAGCACAAGGTCACCGTCGCCGGTGACTCGATCTCGGTGGGACTCGGTGCTCAGCTGCGCGATGTCGTCGCCGCCGCGACCGGTGACGACGCGGTCGTCAAGGTCATCGGCATGCCGGGCACCGGTCTGGCCCGGCCCGACTCCTTCGACTGGCCGACCCGGATCCGAGAGCTCGCGGCGGACCACCCGCCGGACGTGCTGGTGTTCTCGGTCGGATCGAACGACGCCCAGGACCTGACCGACGTCGACGGCGACGTGGTGGTGACGATGTCCGACGACGACGAGTGGGACGCCGAGTACTCCCGCCGGCTGGCCGAGGTCTTCGACGCGTTCGCTCCCACCGACGGCGAGGACGCGGGCACCAAGGTCGTGTGGGTGGGCCACGTCCGCACGGTCAAGGACTCGGTCGCGGACACCAACCGGCGAGTCCATCGGCTGGCGACCGAGGTGGCGCAGGACCGTCCGTGGGTGGAGGTGCGCGACCTCGACGAGCTGCTCGGGCTGGGGGGAGCGACCGCCACGCGGTGTCTGCTCCCCGATGGGGTGCACCTTCGCACCGACTGCCTCACCGAGGCCGACGAGGCGCTCCTTCCGGACCTCGTTCCCCGCTGAGTCGAACTCCCCCAACCCGGGAACATCTGGCGACGGGCGGTCGTTGGGAGTCCCGATGACGAGCAACATCGAGTTCTTCTTCGACCCCGTGTGTCCGTTCGCCTGGCTGACCAGCCGCTGGGCCGTCGAGGTGTCCGAGCACTCCGACCTCGACGTGGAGTGGCGCTTCATCTCGCTGCTGTACGTCAACGAGGACCACGACATGCCCGAGCACTACCGCGCCGGACACCGCATCGGCCTGCGCCTCCTGCGCATCGCCGCTGCGGTGCGCGAGGACCACGGCAACGCCGGGGTGGCAGCCCTCTACACGGCCTTCGGCACCAAGATCCACACCGAGGGGATCAGCCGCGAGCTGTTCAGCGCAGATGGCGACGCCGACACGTCGTTCGTCGTGGAGGCGCTCGCCGTGGCCGGGATGGCGGCCTCGTACGCCGATGCCGCCGCCGACGACGCCCGGGACGGGTTGATCCGCAGCGAGACCGAGCTCGCGCTGTCACGCACCGGGCCAGGTGTCGGCACGCCGATCATCACCTACAACCTGGAGCGACCGGCGACCTCGACCTTCTTCGGTCCGGTGATCAACCGGATCCCTCGCGGCGAGGAGGCGCTCGAGCTGTGGGACGCGCTCGTGACCCTGGCACGCATCCCTGGCGTCTCGGAGCTCAAGCGCTCCCTTCGCGGCGACCTCGACTTCAGCTGATCGCGTCTGATCGGCCAGCTCAGGCGCCGATCAGACCTGTCGATCGTCGGTGCTGCTCGCGGCGCCGTCTGCTCCGGGGGCGACGTCGTCGCGCCGGGACCCCTGGATCTTCGTGGCCAGGTCGTCGAGCGACGCTCCGAGCGCCTCGATCAGCCCGCCGGCGGCCGACGTGGCCGCGTGGTGGACCTCGGGATCGTTCACGGTGCGGGTGATCGCATCCGCCAACCCGTCGAGCGACGAGTTCACCCGGTCGAGCGCCGAGCGGACCTCCTCCGACGCCTCGTCGCGGGCCTTCCCCGCTGCCGACTGCGCCTGGTCCGCGCTCGCGCTCCACCTTCCCTGCAGCGTGCGTCCGAGCGAACCGAACCGCTCGCCGACCTCGTTCCAGTCCGTCGCCATGTGACCTCCGCAGTCCTCGACGGCGAACCTACCCCTGGGGGCGCGCTGCCGCCGGTCGACCCGACCTCCACACCTTCCGTGTCGGAATCGCTCACATCACGGCTCGCCGCGCCGATGGGGCCGAGTGAGTCGACGAGGCAACAGGGGCCGTCCCGCGGCTCGGCCCGCGCACCGGATCCGACGAGCGCGTGCCGGGAGCGCCGGACAGTCCGGCGTCACGTTGATCGAGGTCCTCGTGGGCATCGTCGTGATGGCGCCGCTGACGCTGGCCTCCGTGAGCGGCCTGCTGCTCCAGATGAAGGTCTCGACCGGGACGCAGGACGCGCAGCGCCTCGAGGTGTCGTTGACCGAAGCCGGCGAGGACCTCATGGCGGTCCCGTACGTGTCCTGCGGCGATCCGGGGCAGTACCAGGAGCTGCTCGACGGGTGGAGCGCCGCGCTCGACCCGAAGCTGGTGTCGACGTCGCAGGCGCCCGCCGCGAAGGTCGTCGCCGTCGAGTACTGGAACAGCGCCAAGGGCGTCTTCCTGCCCGAGTGCGTGGGCGACGACGGAGCGCAGCGCGTGACGATGGTGACCGTGGCCGCCGACCGCAGCGCTCGCGGCACGGTCGTCAAGCGCAACCCGGCGACGCGTGCCGCGGGGACCGGATGAGCAGCGCGGTGCGCCGTTGGTCGCGACGTCGGTTGGCGCGCCGCGGCCAGTCGGGCATGACCCTCCTGGAGACGCTGCTCGCGCTGATGATGAGCGCGCTGATGGTGCTGCCGGTGTTCGGTTGGACGTCGCTGGCCATGCGTGAGCAGCGTGACGTGTCGCAGCGGAACCTGTCGGGAGCATCGCTCGGCGTGCTGCGCACGGTGTTCACCCGCGACGTCGTCAACTCGGACCGGGCATGGGTCGACGGCGAGCACCTCGAGGACTGCGTGCTGAGCACCAAGGGCGCCCGTCCCCTCGTCGCCCTCGTGTCCGGCAACCGCCACACCGTGTACGCCACGACGCCTGATCACGGCGAGGGCGACTCGCAGCTCGTGAGAGCGCAGTGCGCCTCGTCCGGTGGGCCGGCAGCGGTCGAGCGGGAGCTGGTGGGCGACGTCATCGATGCCGGGACCGATGCCACCTGTGCGACGGTGTCGCAGCTCGCGGAGCTCGAGGCGGCGCGGTCGCCGAAGTTCGAGAAGGACGCAGGGTTCGAGGCCCGGTTGGCCGACCAGGAGTGCTCGCGCGTCACGCTGCGCGTGACGACCGGCCAGCTGGATCAGATCGCATTGACCGCCACGCGCCGATCGTCGCCGAGCAGTACCGTCGACGCCGACGCCCCGATCGCCGTGGTCGCGGCGGACCCCACGACGGGTCTCGTTCCGTTGAAGGTCGCCTTCGACGGGTCGTCGTCGGTGGACCCGCGGGGCGAGGAGATCTCCTACAAGTGGGACTTCGGCGACGGGACCGGCGGCGAGGGTCCGTCGGTCGGCCACGGGTACTCGAAGATCGGGACCTACACCGCGACGCTGACGGTGACGACGACGAAGACGGGCCGCAGCGCGACGGCCGCGGTGCTGATCACCGTCGGGAGCAACGCCCCGGTCGCGGCGATCGCCGCACCTGCGAGCGGCACCACGGTGCACAGGGGTCAGAAGGTGTCGTTCTCCTCGAAGGGCTCCGGCGATCCGGCCGACGAGCCGTACGGCGCCAAGCCGGTGTCGTACCTGTGGGACTTCGGTGACGGGACCGGCTCCGCCGAGGCCAACCCCACCAAGGTGTACTCGGCGCTCAGCGCGGCGTCCGGCTACGACGTGAAGTTGACCGTCACCGACGACACCGGACTGACCGCCTCGACGTCGATCAAGGTGGTCGTGGCCAACCGCATCCCGACGGTGGCCGTCACGGCCAACCCGTCGAGCGGCACCGCACCGCTGTCGGTGACGTTCACCGGAACCGTCGTCGACGAGCCCGACATGGCGAGCCCTCCCAAGCTGAAGTACGCGTGGGACTTCGGCAACGGCACCACGTCGAGCGCGGCGGCGCCGGGAGCGGTGACCTACTCGACCGCCGGCACCTACACCGCCAAGCTCACCGTCACCGACGACCAGGGCGAGTCGGCCTCCGGCTCCCAGACGGTCACCGTGACGGAGAAGCCGCTGGCCGCGCCGGTCAACCTCCGCAAGACCAAGAGCGGATCCGAGAAGGGCCTGCGGTACATCGACATGGCATGGGACCGACGTGACGGCGCCACCCGCTACGAGGTCGAGCTGGACTGCGTGTCCTGCAGCGAGGTCGCCACGAACCAGGCGTCGGGGACCACGCTGCGGATCAGCGGGCTGTCGAAGGGCGCCAAGCAGTACGACGCTCGGGTCCGGGCGCAGAGCCCCTCGGGCACGTGGGGACCGTGGTCCGAGCCGCTGAGGGTGAAGTCGTGAGCCGGCTCCATCCGCACCAGCGTCCCGGCGACGGCCGGTCCGACGAGCGCGCCGCGGGGCGGTTCGTCGCGAGGTTGCGCCGACGGATCGCCCGAGGTCGCGGCGAGCAGGGCGCCGTCGTGATGGCCGGCATCGCCATGTGGATGCTGGTCGGCGGCGTCGCGATGACGACGTTGATGTCGATGAGCCTGTCTGTCGCGCAGCAGGCCAGCATGCAGGCCAAGGCGTCGGAGGCGGCCCGTGAGATCGACGGGGCGCTGCAGGTCGGGGTCGTCCAGATCCAGATCGACGACAGCGGCACCAAGGGCGTCCCGATCGGCAAGGCCGAGGGCGGCTGCGCCTCCGGCCTCGGCCCCGGCGGCGCGGTGCTCGCCGTCGACGGCGACGGCGACGCTCCCGTCGTCGTCACCTCGAACTGCTTCGGCTCGACGGATCCGAGGCAGGTGCACCGCGTGGTGCTCACCGCGGCGGTGAAGGGCGCGTCGGTGACGGGCTCCGCAGCGCTGCAGGTCGTGGCCGCGCCCGGCGGCGGCAACGACGTCGTGGTCGACAGCTGGACCGTCGGCGACCCGACGCTCGTCACGACCACCACGAGCACCTCCACGACGTCCACGACCACCTCCCCCTCGACGACGGTTCCGGTGACGACGGTCCCGACGACCACCACGACGGTCCCGACCACGACCACCTCTACGACGACCTCGACGACCACCACGGTCAAGCCGACGACGACCACCACGACGACGGCGGACGGGGTCACGTGGGTGGTCAAGGTGCAGTCGGACTGGGGCATCGGGTACTGCGCGGACGTGACGGTGTCGAACCCCACGCCCAAGCCGATCGACTGGAAGATCAGCTTCCCGATCGAGGGCCGGCCGTACACGGTGTGGAACGCCGTCTGGTCCCAGAGCGGCACCACGATGACGGCATCGGGCGCCGACTGGAACAGGACCGTGCAGCCCGGCGGCACCCAGCCCTGGGGATTCTGCGCCAACCGCTGAGTCCGAAGTCGAACGTTCGCTCGTCACCGCCGTCTCGAAGCGGCCCGACGTCGAGATCGTCGACCGGCCACCGCCGGGCACGATCTCAAGGCCGCCGACACCCCGACACGACAGTCAGAGCACTGGCGGGTCGTGCCGCGGAAGAAGGTGCTTGCGAGCGTACCGAGAAGAGACAGTCCGGCGGAGAGCCGTCGTCGGGCCGTACAGTCGTCGCTGCGGTTCGGAGTTGCCGAATCGACGGGGGGAGATCCGATGAAGATTCGACCGATCATCGCCGCCGCGTTCGGCGTGGCACTGCTCGCGGGCCTGACGGCGTGCGCACCCGAGCCGCCTGGGCCGGAGCCCGACCCGTGGGCGGATGCCGTCGGGCAGTGCTGGGGTCCGATCAGGCAGATGGTCCCCGACCTGAAGTACCTGGGCCCGAAGAACACGCTCGGCAATGGGCTGGTGTTCTACGGCACCATGAACGGAACCTGTGGTTACGACGGCGGCGTCAGCGTCGCGATCGTGCAGGCCGCCGACTTCGGTGCGGCCACGACGCTCTGCAACTCGTTGGGAGCATACGAAGCGGGACGCGCATCCCTGACCTGGGGCTGGAGCGGGGCGTCGATGCCCGCGGACGGCTGGGTCTGCTGAGCGGACCCGCGGCCCACACCACCGGCCCGATCCTGGGCCGGCGGTGTGGCGCACCCGCATTGTCGTGTGTGCTCGTCGATCCACCGCGGCGTCGTCGTACCCGTCGATGTGGGTCATCGATCGAGTTCGAGGGTGGCGAGGACGTAGGAGTGGTCGCTGCCAGCCGATACGGCGTCCTCGTAGTTGTGCTCGACGTGGTGCACGTTCAGTCTGGTCGAGGCCATGATCGCGTCGAAGCGGTCGGCGACCTTGCGGATGGTGCCCCGGACGAAGGTGACTGCGAGCGGTCCAGCAGGTCGCCGTCGTTGCACGGCTTCGAGCCGGTCCAGGAGCGCGAGCTTGGTGGCATCGCGGTTGGCGGTCCACACGCACCAGTTCCACGACAACATCCCGAACGGGCGCTGCTCATCGACCGACCCGATCGCGGGCGGCGGCGAACACGGCGGCGACGCCGGGCTTCATCGCGTATGAGGTGGGGCGTTCCTTCCAGCAGTAGAAGGGGTAGCGGCGGCCGCTCGCGGTGGTGGCCTTCGCGAGTCCCTTGATCGATCCGGCGATCGCGTAGTCGCTGTCGAAGACGTCCGGTGCGAGCCGGCGGATCTGAACCGGGTGTCCCTTCGTCGGTTGGGACACACCCAGCAAGAAGGGTTGCTTCGTTGCCGATGCATGCCATCGCCACACGCACCGTATAGCGGTGACGAGGTGCGCATCAGGCTCGACGACCTGACTGTGAAGACCGGCCAACTCGGGCCTGCCAGGCAACGCCTGTTGCTTGCGTGGGCGGCTATCCACAAGGACGAACTCATGCGAATCTGGGACCTGGCCCGACAGGGACTGCCGCATGAGGCGATCGCCCCGACCATCGAGGAGGAAGCCTGATGGCGCACGACATAGTGAACATCACCACCGTCGAAGTCCTCGGCGGGCATCGCGTCGCTATGACTTTCGATGACGGCGCGCGCCGCGAGCGTGACCTGTCGCCACTGCTGACGGGTCCGGTGTTCGACGAGATCCGATCGAACCCGGACCGATTCGCCGAGGTGGGCATCGACCCCGAGCTGGGGGTTCTCTGCTGGCCGAGTGGCGTCGACGTCGACGCTGAACTGCTCCGCTACGACGACCTCTGGGATGAGGCAGTCAGGCTCACCTACAGCGCCTGACCCGCTCCGACGCACGGACGCAGTCGTCGCTACGACCAGCCTCGTTCACGCTTCGGTCCGATCACTCGGCGACATCGGCCGGCACCGCGACCCGGGGGCCAGCAAACCAGCAGCGCTGTGGGAGAATCAGCCACCGGAGTTCGAGTTGGTCGAGCAGGTGGGCGTCGTCGGGTCCGAGGATGTCGACGAGGGTGGACTCGTCGGTGATGAGCAGGTAGTTGGTGCCGTCGGTCGCAGACAGGACCGTGCCGCATCCGAACCAGGCAAGGACGTTGACGTCGTCGTACCCGGCGATGTGGGTCATCGATCGAGTTGGAGGGTGGCGAGGACGTAGGAGTGGTCGCTGCCGGCTGAGACTGCGTCCTCATAGCTGTGTTCGACGTGGTGCACTCGCAGTCTGGTCGAGGCCATGATCGCGTCGAAGCGGTCGGCGCCCTTGCGGGTGGTGCCGCGGACGAATGTGACGGCGAGCGGCCCGACGGGGCGTCGTCGTTGCACGGCTTCGAGACGGGCTGGGTTTCGGGTGAGCCAGTCGCGGTAGACGTCTCGGAGGCCGTGTCGACTTGGTCCGTCGTGGAAGAACCGTCCGATCTCCTGTTGCGGGTCGGGTCGCGTGGTCGGTGTGCCGTAGAGGTCGTCGACCCCGCCGTCGATCCAGGAGTTGCCGTCGAGTCCGATGACGATCGGTTCGGTTTGGTCGTGGAGCCAGGTCTCGAGCGCTCGGTAGGTGCGCACCTTGCGTTCGACCCGACGGTGGCGGTCGTCGCCTCTGCCGGCGGCGTGCGGCGGGTGTGCGGAGACGGCGAGGACCTCGGTCCCATCGGCCATCCGGACGCGTGCCCACAGCACCGACTCGGGCAAGGGTTCCGACCCGGGCAGTCGTCCAGGCGTGGTGTGGTCGAGGGGCACAAGGCCGGATCCGATGATGTGGGCCCCGTTGCGTGTGATGATCGAGCAGCCGTAGGACGGATCGACTCCGTGCTCGGTGGCCGCGAGGTCGCATCCGCTGGCGATGTCGACCTCACCGAGGTGCTCGGCGATGCGTCGGATCGACTCGGGTGCGGTCTCCTGCAGCGCCGCGATCGACCAGTCGAGCCGGTCCAGGAGAGCGAGCTTGTGGCGGTCGCGGTTGGCGGTCCACACGCACCAGTTCCACGACAACATCCCGAACGGTGCGCTGCTCATCGACCGACCCGATCGCGGGCGGCGGCGAACACGGCGGCGACCCCTGGCTTCATCGCGTATGACGTCGGCCGAGCCTTCCACCAGTAGAAGGGGTAGCGGCGGCCGCTCGCGGTGGTGGCCTTCGTGAGTCCCTTGATCGATCCGGCGATCGCGTAGTCGCTGTCGAAGACGTCCGGTGCGAGCCGGCGGATCTGCACCGTCGACAGTCGTCGACCGGGCTGGTCGATGAGCAGGTCGAGGAAGACCTTGGCCTTCCCGCGGACCTGCGCGTAGAAGGCCTCGGCCAGCTCACCGTCGTCGCTGTCCCACTCGGGCTCGGCGTAGTGGCCACCCCCACCACTGTGCGAGGCCCAGATCCGGTGATCGTCACCGAACCGATCGCGATCGCGTCCGTCGGTGCTGGTCGCCGAGAAGCCGGCGGCGCCGAGCTGCTCGGCGATCGACTGCGCAGTGGTGTCGTCGACGGTGACCGCTATGTCGGACGTCAGGTTCAGGGTGACGGGCATGGGTGCCTCGAAGAAAAGCGTTGCATTCGATGTCAGTACGCGTGACGATGACACGCATCGACAACGAAAGCAACCCTTCTTGATGATCGACCTGCTCAACGTCGGCGGGTGGGCCGACACGGTCGTCGTCGAACACCGGCACGGGACCGCCTACCTCGACCAGTACGCCGGGATGCTCCGCCGGTGGGGACACGTGACTACCGGGTGTGTCCCTGTTCGGGTGCGACCTGAGGCTTGGGTTCCGGTGTCATCGTGCGCACCTATGGTCGAAGCCTCAGAGTCGAAGGGAGCAACAGGTGTCGATAGTTCTGCGACCTGGCGACCAGGTCGACCCACGCGACGACATCGTTCTTCGGGCTGGGGGCGGGAATGTCGACAGCCTCACATCGAAGGCCATCGAGAATGCTCCGCAGTACCGGGCGCTCGTTGAGGCGGGCGCTATCCGCAGCGCCTACAGCATCTCGGTGAACATTCCACGCGCCGGCGTCGCTGACGTCGACGACATCCTCGGGTCGCCCGGCTACGTGGTCTACAGGCCCTACCTACGAGCCGAAGCAGCGCAGCTCCTCGCGCTGGACTACATCGACATCGTCGCGACAACCGTGACAGAGGAAGGCGCGGCGCCCAGCTCTGTCGATCTCAGCCACTTCGACATTGTCGTCGTGGCCGCTGACGAGACCGAGTTGCGAGACCGCATCGAAGAGATCCGGGCCCGCTTCACGAAGCAACCCAACCCGAAGCGCCCAGGTACACTTGAACCTCGAGGTGACTCTGATGCCTGACACGACGATCCAGGTGGACTTCACCAGATTGACGAGTGCCGGATATGGCACGATCTACGGCCCCAAGACCGAAGGTCTCCACGTAGGGCAGCTCATCGCTATCACCGATGACGAGGCTGACACGATCGAGGCCGAAGTGCTCGAGGTCTGCGGCGACGCAGTCAAGATCCGGGCACACTGGGGCAAGGTGCTCCATACCGCCTGAACGGGTTCCAACGCTCTGACCGAACCGCCTTCCTCCGCAGGGGGAGGGCGGTTCTGCGTTCCAACGACAAGTCCGCCACGGTCCTCTGAGCGCGAGCCTCAGGCATGCGGCCTGAAGCCCGCTTGACGCTGACGCGGTCGTGGGCTCGTTGCTCTTCGCCAAACGGCGTGCCTGGCCAATGCGTCCGTGAGCGACTTCGACCCCGTCACGCAGACGGATCGGGCGGAACACCCAACGCCCGTCAACGTCGAGCTGGGGTTCATCCCAACCAACCCGCCGCACCTCGGCTTGCACGAAGGGCCGCCGCGGTGGGCTGCGCATTTCGGACTCCAGTAGCCGGGCAACTACATAGGCAGATTCCGGGAGCGGCCGGTCCGGCTGGCCGGCGGACCGCTTCGATGCTCAGCGGCGATGGACTCCTCGAGCCGAGCAACCTCGGCGCGTTGGCCCGCCACGCGTGCCGACACGACTGCGAGCGTCCGCTCTAGAGCGAGAAGCTCGCCCTTGGGCCGGTCGAGGTCGTCGATGAGGTCATGCATCGACTCGCCGCAAACAAGCGAAGAGACGAACAGCTTCTTTGCTTCAAGTGTTGTGTTGCATCCAACGCGCGACGCGACCGGGGACCAGCAAGCCAGCGAGGCTGTGGGAGAATCAGTCCCCAGAGTTCCGCGGAGCCTTCCGCGGAACCCCCGGGCCTCTAGCTCAGCTGGCAGAGCAGCGGACTTTTAATCCGACGCGCGTGGGTTCGAGCCCCACGGGGCCCACGACCTCTCGGTCCGATCGTTGGTCAGAACGGTGTTCGGGGCCGATTGGTGGATCCAGGATCAGTCGAACCCGGAGAGCATCGTGAGCTGCACGGTCGCTTCCGGTGGGACGTGGCCGACGTAGAGCCCCGTGGTGCCGGACGTCGGCACCGACTCGGGCAGCTTCGTGCGCCGCGTCGTTCGCATGTCGTCCCACGACGGTTGGGGCTGGTCGCTCGGCCACATCATGTAGGTGAGGTCGTCGCCCGCGGTCCTCGCACACATCGACCACGGGTTCGGAGCGAAGCCGTCGCCGTCCTTGACCGACGTCGCGACGTAGGAGTCGATCGTCTGCGGCGCAGTGGGCGTGGCGGTGTCCCACAACAGGACGTTCACGGAGCTCTCGGCGTGGGCCCACACGTTCTTCATGACGGTGATGGCCCGGGTGCGGTCGTCCGCGTCGGTGTCGACGCGCAGAGCGATCCCCTCCTGGGCGGGCCAGCCCTCGTCGGAGAAGGAGATGCACGCCTCGGTGTCCCGTCGGCTCGTCGCATCGTCGGCCAGGAGGATCATCCTGCTGTTGGTGGCCGCGTTCCGGTCCGCCGCGGTCACCGCCATCGTGTCGTCCTCGAGGTGGGCGCGGAACGAGTCGACCCCGTCCCGGGACAGCTGGACGGCGCTCCAGCCACGGGGCGCCATCACGAGGTCGGGGTCGAGGCTGCACCCGACGATGAGCGCCAGCGCCAGCATCGGTGCGACGACGGCGATCGATCTGCGATGCACCCTCAGTCTCCCGGCGAGCCGGCCCGGTAGTCCCCGAAGGGCTCGTCGCGGCGCTGCAGCGCGTCGGTGAGGTTGCCGCCGCCCTGCGGGCCGCCCTGGATGAACTCCTGGAAGCTCGGTTGGTGGATGGCGAGCGCGCACAGCTCGGTGCCGGCGCGGATCGCGGTGCGCAGACCCATCACCTCCATCGCACGATGCACGGTCCGCTTGTTGAGCTGCGCGATGTCGGGCGGCACCAGGGCGATGCGCTCGGCGATGGCGAGCACCTCGTCGTCCAGTCGGTCTTCTGCGAAGGACCGGTTGGCCCACCCCAGCGCGACGGCGTCGAGGCCGGAGATCCAGTCGCCGGTCAGCACCATCTCCATGGCCGCCCGCGGTCCCAGGAACCAGGCGTGGAACTGCATGTCGGGAACGCCGAAGCGCACCGCCGGGTACCCGATGCGGGCGTCGTCGGCGACGTAGACCAGGTCGCAGCCGGTCGCCAGCTCGCTGCCACCGGCCAGGCACCACCCGTGGACCTGGGCGATCACCGGCTTCGCCAGGTCCCAGATCCCCATCCACGCGTCGGTCACGTGCCTGGGCCAGTACCCCTCACCCTCGGCGGTGAAGTAAGGCGGCTCCTGGCCCTCGTTGCCGTCGCCCAGCTCGTAGCCGGCGCTGAAGCAGCTGCCCGCACCGCGCACGATCGACACCCGCACCTCGGGATCGCGGTCGGCTTCCTGCAGCGCGTCCAGCACGCCACCGCGCACCGCGTGGTTGAGGGCGTTGCGCTTGTCGGGACGGTTCAGCGTGATGCGACGGACGCCGGGACTCGGCGTGTCGACCAGCACGGGATCGTTCATGTGGGGTGCTCCATCGGGTTCGGTCCACGTCGGTCGCCCAACGCGACCACCGACTGAGGTCGCCACGCTACGTCGAGGGCTGCGTCGTGGCCCCGGTCGCGGTCCGCTGGCGGGGCTCCCGGTCGGGGCTCGCTGTCGAGGTTCCCGGTCGGGGTTCCCGGTCAAGGAATCGGCCGCAGGTGCCGACACCCGTGCCGATGCATCGTCGCGCCGCCGTCCCGACCGCCCTCTGCCTTCTCGCCCTCTGCGCGCTCGCGGCCGCGTGCGCGCCGCCACCGCCGGCACCTTCCAGGGTCCCCGTCGAGCGTTCGATCGTGATGCCCGTCGCCGGCCGGGTCAGCTACGCCGACACCTTCGGTGCCGCACGTTCCGGCGGCCGGTCGCATGAGGGTCAGGACCTGATGGCTGCCAAGCACACGCCGCTCGTCGCGACGGTCGACGGCACGGTCACGTCGCTCACGTGGTCCAACAGCGGCCTGTCGGGGAACTCGCTGACGATCACCGACTCGGATGGTTGGCGCTACGTCTACATCCACCTCAACAACGACACACCCGGCACGGACGACGGTGCGAACGTCTACGAGAAGGCGTTCGCCGATGGGATGGCGAAGGGCCAGAAGGTCCTGGCGGGCGAGGTCGTCGGCTACGTGGGCGACTCCGGCAACGCCGAGTCCACGAGCCCGCACCTGCACTTCGAGCTCCGGCGTCCAGACGGCACCGCTGTCAACGCCTACGGGTCGCTCCGGGCGGCGCGGAGCTACGTCCGCACCGATGCCCAGCGTCGCGCCGATGCCCCCTTCGGCGTCCTCGAGTGGGTGAGCGGCACCGGCACCGGCACAGTGACCGTGACGGGTTGGGCGATCGACGCCCACGTGAACACTCCCGTCAAGGTCAGCGTGTACGTGGCCGGGAACCCGGTGGCCACCGCCATCGCCGCTGTCGATCGCCCCGATGTCGACGCCGTCCACGGCCGAGGCTCCGTCCACGGGTTCAACGTGACCGGCGTCGCTGCGCCGCCCGGCGCGACGGTGTGCGTGGTCGCGCACAGCATCGGCGGCGGCGGGTCGAGCCGCCTCGGCTGCCTGCCCGTCGGGTGATCTTGGGGGATTTCGACGTGTGAGCCGACCGATTCCCCCAAGTTCGGGCTCGGTTTGTCGGCTACCGCCGATCTTGGGGGATTCCGACGTGTGAGCCGACCGATTCCCCCAAGTTCGGGCTCGGAACCGGGCGAGGGGCGACGGTAGCGTCCGGCGCCGTGACCGCCGACCGGCTCGACCCCCGCGCTCCCGTCCTCATCGGTGTCGGCGAGGCGCATCGCCCGGCCGACGGAGCTGCCGGGATCGAGCCGTTGGAGCTGATGGTCGAGGCGGCCGTCGCGGCGTTCGACGACGCCGGCGTTGCTTCGCTGCGTTCGGAGGTCGGCATGATCGCCGTGCCGGAGGGCACCTGGTCCTATCCCGACGTGGCCCGCCTGATCGCGGACCGCCTGGGTGCGACCGGCGCGCGGACCGTGCGGGCCGACGTCGGCGTGCCCCAGACCGAGCCGCTCGCGGTGGCCTTCGAACGGATCCGTCGCGGCGAGCTCGACACAGCGCTGATCGTGGGCGGTGAAGCGATGGCCAGCGCCACCGTGGCCCGCCGGGCCGGTGCCGAGGTGGCCGAGACGTCCCAGGGCGACGCCGTGGCCGACGAGCGGTGGTCGGCCGAGGGCGAGATCATCGCCGACGCCGAGGTCCGGGCCGGCATGTGGTCGCCGGTCGAGCAGTACGCGTGCATCGAGAACGCGTTCGGGCACGCGGAGGGCCAGACCTTCGACGAGCAGCTCGACGACATCGCCGAGCTGTGGGCCGGGTTCAACGCCGTCGCCACCACGAACCCGCGCGCCGCGTTCGCTCGGCCGAGG
>JAPXRJ010000002.1:0-68945 GCA_033813615.1 Microthrixaceae bacterium
CGCGTACGGGCTACTGGGCGGACTCTTCGACGAGACGATCGACCTGGACCCGGCCACCCGGTTCGCCACGCTCACCGCCGAGGTCCCAGTCGCTGAGACGGGCGAGACGGTCAGTATCACGTCCGAGCTGATCGATATCACGCCCGGTGTTGTCAGCCCGACCACCTGGTACACCAACGGTGCCTACGTCTCCGTCGATGCGGCGCTCACGATGGACGGCGATCCGATGGGAACGTCGGCGATACCGGTGACCACCAGGACCTTCGACCTCGGGTCCAGCTCCGAAACCGGCGGCTCGCCACGGCACCAGTCGACCCAGACGGTCACACCCGATGCGCAGAGCCATCTGCAGTTGAGCACGTTCGTGCCGGTCAACCCCAACGACAGTTCGCAGCCGGCGTTGGTCGAGTTCGAGTTGCCAGGCAACCCCTTCCCCATCGTCCACCAGGTCTTCCTGAGCCGGGGGTCGGCGGTCTACGTGGAGTCGACGCCGATCGACCTGTACAGCGAACTCAGAGACGTGATCGTCCGGGTGCCACACAACGACGCCGCTCGGCTCGAGTTCCTCAACTACCGGATGCCGTCCGCTCAGGCCGACTCGGCGATCGACTTCCTGAGCAAGGAGGTGGAGGTGCCGGCCGCACTCGCGGGGGCGTGGGACCCGAACGAGCAGGCTTACCGGTTCTCGATCCCGGTGTCGAGCGACGCGACCCATCTGCGGCTCCAGATCAGGGACCAGGTCTGGCCCTTCGGTCCGGGGGAACCGACCACCGACTACATGATCGAGATCCCCACGGGCATGTCCGCCATCGAGTTCACGCCGACCGAGGGCGAGGACGTCTCGTGGTACGGCTGGTCGAGGACGACCGGCGGGGACGACTCCGACAACAGCTGCGGACTGGTCAACCCTCGCCGGGTGCCGGCGCAGGTCGAAGTTCTCCTCGGTCGAGAGGATCCTGACGATCCCGGACAGATGCTCTACGTGCAGCAATTCGGCTCGGTGTGGCTCGTCCCGGACCTCGAGGGGGAGTTCAGCTTCCCGTTCCGGGTCGACACCGTCGGCTACAGCGAGATGGTCGTGAACTTGACGTCCGAGCCGTTCGACTCGGCTGCCGGTGCCTCCGGGTCGACCACGATCGACCTGTCGGACCACGCCGTCGGCGATCCCATCGAGGTCGAGCTGGACAACATGGTGGACTGCCCGTGACCGGCCAGCGGATGCTCCGCCGTCAGCGGGTCGCGGGGCGTCGGCAGGGTCCGGGCACCTGACACGCCGACGATCCAGACCGCGCTGGACTGCTTTCGCGGCACTTCTCGAGGTACGTGTCAGAGGAACGAGGGAGAGCATGATCAAGTGGATTTCGAGGACGGTCACGGCGATGGCTGTTGTGGCCGCGAGCCTGGTGGCCGTGGCCCAACCGGCGTCGGCCGCCTATCCCACGAACCTGCCCCCGGGCTACACCTCGGTGCCGTTCGCCATGGACACCCTCACGTGGTCGCAGGCCGGGACGTTCTCCAACGGCACTCCCGAGCTCCGGTGCTACGTCGGCGTCGTCCTGACCTTCGACGGCGACCGGTACGGCGACGCCTGGCGACCGACTCGACAGGACATCCGAGGGCCGTTTCGCGTGCAGGGCCCGACCGGCACGCCCCCGGTGCTGAACGAAGCGGCCTCCGTCAACGACGCCGATGCCTACGACGTCATCACGGCGGACCTCTACGCCGAGCCCTTCCGAACCTGGTTCGCCAGCTACAGCAACAACGTCCCCGGCCACGGCATCCCGGTCAGGGGTGCGGGAGGCATGGCTCAACTCGAGGACGGCTGCTCGGCCTACCAAGCGCAAATGGCCGAGGTGGTCGCCCACCCCGAGTTGTACGCAGTGTGGACCCCCAAGTTCCTTCCCCGGCATGATCCGGTGGCCGACTTCGAGTACCAGGTCACCGACGTGGGGACGAACACGGTGGCCTTCACGAACTTGTCGAACGATGCCGAGGACGGGTCGAACCTGACGTCGGCGTGGAACTTCGGCGGCGGAGCCACGTCGACCTCGCCCAATCCGACCCACTCGTTCTCCGAGGGGGGGCACCCACTCGGTCTCGCTCACGGTGACCGACAGCCACGGCGACAAGAGCACGGTGGTCAAGGACGTCGAGCTCACGACAGGGCTCGTGGTCAACTCGACTGGCGACGCGAGCGCGGATGACCCGGAGGACGGCTGCGACACTGGCGCCACGATCGGCAATGCGCCGGAGTGCACGTTGCGAGCAGCGATCGAGGTGGCGAACGACGGCGGCGGTGGTGTGATCGCGTTCGACATCGCTGGCGGTGGGGTCCCGTCGATCGCAGCCACGTCCCCGCTACCCACCATCATCGGACCCACGACCATCGACGGCACCACGCAAGCCGGCGGCTGGGTCGAGGTCGTCGGGACTGGCGCCCAGGTACTCCAACTCCAGGGTGGACCCTCGCTCGTCACGGGGCTCGTGGTGCGCGGCGGTGCCTTGCAGATCCACGTCACCGGTGGGACCGGGCAACTCGTGCGGGGCAACCGCATCGGCACCAACGCTGCGGGGACGGCCGGCGACGCCGGTTCGTCCAACGGAATCATGGTGAGCGGCGGAGACGGGGCGCGGATCGAGGACAACGTCATCGGCACCGCCGATATCGGCATCGGCTTGCGGTCGGGGTCCACCACCACGACGGTCGACGGCAACCGCATCGGGGTGAGCGACGACGGGGCGGCAGCGATGGGCGACACTGAAGTCGGGGTCATCGTGAACGCCCCGAATGCCACCATCTCCGACAACACGATCCGGGGAACCTCGGTCGGCATCGAACTGCTGCGCGCCACCGCCACCGACGCCAAGGTCACCGACAACGCCGTTGGCACGCGCCACGACGGGACAGCGGCGTTCGACGGGCAGGCATACGGCATCCGCAGCGACGGAGCACCGGGCGCCACCATCACCGGCAACCGGGTCGCGGCCACCAACGCGATCGTGCTCGCCGGCTCCGACCAGAGCACTACCCAATCCGACGGCATCCACCTGGAGCCGGTGAGCACAGAGCCCATCGACGGCGCGGCCACCGGAGCCAAGGCGACCGTGGCCGACAACGACATCGGCCTGCTCGCCAGCGGCACCAACGCCGGGACCACGACCCACGGCATCGCGATATGGGCGGGCATGGCCGACACGACCATCGACGGCAACCGGATCGGCGCCACCCAAGCCACCGCGATCAAGCTCCTGGGTGGGAGCCGTCACACGCTCACCCGCAATTCGATCGGCGGCGACACCGACGAGGGCACGCCCACGCCCGTCCACGACGGCATCCTGGTCAACGGCAGCACTGACGTCACCATCGGGGGCGTCGGTGGCGCCGGCAACTCGATCGTGCACACCGACGACGGCATCGACGCCACCGACACAGCGAGTGGTCTTCGCATCGAGGCCAACCGCATCGCCGCGGCGAATGCAGAGGCGGAAGGCGCTGGCATCGAGGTCGGTGACGGCGCCCCGGGCGCCGTCATCACATCGAACCGGATCGTCGGCGGATCCGCAGGCATCGCGTCGGAGGCCCCGAGCGCGAAGTTCACCGGCAACCAGCTTCTCGCGCAGTCCGACGTCGGCATCGAAGCCGCCGGCGACGGAGTCAACGTGTCGGGCAACGTGGTGACTGCGGGCTCCGACGGCGTGCGAGTCGGGGGTACCGGCAGCACCGTGACCCAGAACCGCATCGGCCTGGAGAACGGCAGCGACACCGTCATCGGGAACGGCGGCACCGGCCTCACGATCGAAGGCGGCAAGGTGGTGGTGTCGAAGAACGTGATCGCCGGCACCGGCGCCGAGGGCATCAAGGTGAACGCCGGTGCCAAAGCGACCCTCCGCTCCAACCGCGTGTGGGAGACGAACGGCGAGGCCATCGACGTCGCCGACGGACCCGAAGCCCCCGACCTCGCCGCCGCCGTGCGGTCCGGCAGTGGGGAAGACACCCGGACGACCCTGCTCATGAAGGACCTGCCCGAAGGCGACGCCGGAACCATCGAGGTCTTCGCCAACAGGAACTGCGCCTCGTCCGAGGCCCAGTTCTTGATGGACATCAACCGCACGAAGACCGCCACCGAGACCGCCCGGATCATCCAGATCAAAGGCGCGAGCACCCGTGACCACTTCACCGTCACGTACACCGACCGGGACGGCAACACCAGCGAGCTCTCCAGCTGCGTCGACGCCGGCACCTACCCCGACGGCGACGGCGACGGCAGCATCGACGTCTTCGACGAGTTCGTGCACGCGGCAGGCAACCCCAGCGCCGGCGTCTACGCCACCGACAACGAGAAGCTCATGCTCGCCCTTGTCTCGCCCTACGACGAGAGGACGGGCCGCGGCGGCGGTGAGATCGATCGCCTCGAATTCGTCAACGACCCGGACTCCGGCAGCCACCCGGCCGGCTGGACCGCTCCCTACGGCATCATGAGCTTCCGCATCCGGAACCTCCAGCCGGGGGCCCGCACCAACATCGCCTTCGCGATCATCGACCCGAGCGACCCCTTCCCGGCGAACACGGGATACTGGAAGTACGGCCCCGAGACCTCCGGTGCCGCGCCGACTTGGTGGGACTTCGCATTCGACGACGCATCGGGCACTGGCGTCCGCGTGACCGACGGCGTCGACCTCCCCTCCATCGGCATCACTCGTGTCCTCAGCCTCGCTCTCGCCGACGGCGGCCGAGGCGATTCCGACGGCGGCGCCAACGGCACCATCACCGACCCGGGCGGGCCCGTCCTCGGCGCGCGTACCGAACCACCCACGACAACCACCACCACGACAACCACCACCACCCCGGTGACCCCGACCTCGGGGGCCGGTCCCGTTGGCGCAATGGCCGCCTCGAGCCCACCGGCTGCTACGAGCCCAACGGTCGCTTCGAGCCCAGCGGCCGCCTCGAGCCCCACGTCAGCCACGAAGGCGGGATCGCTGCCCATCACGGGCGCAGACCCGTGGGCCCTCATCACCGCTGGGCTCTGCGCTCTTGCGCTCGGTCTCGTGCTGATCACCACCGCACGCAGGCGCTCGGCAGTTCCTAAGGGGCCGCGCTGATAGCAGGGTGGTGACCATCCACCGGTCGTGGAGCTGGCCGCGCTTGACCGCGGGCGCATCCCAGTCGCAACGATGAGGGCGCCTCACCGAGTCGGCGGCTGGCCGAGGCCGTTGCGTCGTCGAGCATGGCGGTGGAGACCCAGTCGGCGGTGACGACCGGATCGGACGGAGAGCCGCCACCTTCGGGCCGGTCCTGTTTGGGCGACATCGATCAGGTCTCGAGCGCAGAGCAACGGCTGAACGAGCCGCGCGGGAGCATCGACACTCGGCACCGTGTCAGCGCCCAGTACCCGTGGGTCCCCGGCGGCCGCGTCGCCGGTCTCTGCCCGTCTGCGGCGAACTTGGAGAGAGCCGGCACAGGATGCCTCTTGCAGAGCGCCGAATCAGCGCTCATACTGAACTAGATGGTTCAGTATAAGGACCCCCGTCTCGACGCGTCGTTCGCGGCGTTGGCGGACGGCACCCGTCGTGGCGTGGTGGAGCGCTTGGGACGTTCCGAGGCCTCGATCTCGGACCTCGCAGAGCAGTTCGACATGACGCTCACGGGGATGAGGAAGCACGTCCGTGTCCTCGAGGACGCGGGGCTCGTGATCACCGAGAAGGTCGGTCGTGTGCGCCGTTGCCGCTTCGCTGCTCGTCGGCTCGACGAGGTTGAGGTGTGGATCGACAGGTACCACCGGCTCTGGGACGAACGGTTCCGCGAGCTGGACGAGGTCCTCGACGAGGAGAAGCGGAAGGAGAAGGCAGATGCCCACGAGCAGCCAGGGTGAGGAAGCCCTCACGAGACGGACGACCGTGGAACGGAGATCGGACGTCGAGGTGGTGGTCACGCGGACCTTCGACGCGTCGGCGCGCCTCGTCTTCGAGGCCTGGTCGAGACCCGAGCTGTTCCAGAGGTGGTGGGTGCCCAGGTCGATGGGCATGGAGTTGCGCGCCTGCGAGATGGATGTGCGCACCGGAGGCACCTACCGACTCGACTTCGGCGACGGCATGGCGTTCTTCGGGCGCTACATCGAGGTCACACCACCGTCCCTGATCGTGTGGACGAACGAGGAGGCAGGAGCCGACTGTTCGGTCACCACCGTCACGTTCGAGGAGCTCGACGGACGAACGCTGGTCGTGATGACGGAGGAGTTCCCGTCGAAGGAAGCGTTGGATGCGGCTGGCACCGGCGCTGCGGACGCGACGCACGAGACGTTCGATCAGCTGGACGAGCTGCTGATCGATCTGGCGTGACCGCATGGGATCCCTGATCTACGTGACGAACACCTCTCTGGACGGATTCACGGAGGACTCCGCGGGCTCGTTCGACTGGTCGGTCCCTGACGAGGAGCTCCACGAGTCCTTCAACGAGATGATGCGTGGGGTCGGCACCCAGCTGCTCGGCCGCCGCATGTACGAGACCATGGAGGTGTGGGAGACCGAGCCGTCCTTCTTCGAGGGGTCACAGGTGCTGGCGGACTTCGCGGCCGCATGGCAGGACTCGGACAAGGTCGTGTTCTCCACGACGCTCGCCAAGCCATCGACTGCTCGGACCTCGATCGTGAGGGAGTTCGACCCCGACGCGGTCCGTGCCTTGAAGCGGGCTCGCTCCGAGCGCCTGCTCGTGAGCGGACCGATGCTCGCGGCACAGGCCCTGCACGCCGGGCTCGTGGACGAGATCCAGCTCGTGATCTCGCCGGTCGCGGTCGGAGCGGGCAAGCCGGCGCTGCCGACCGACTTGCGCTTGGACCTCGATCTCGTCGACGAGCGACGCTTCGGCAACGGGGCTGTGCTCCTGGCGTACCGCGTCCTCGCCTGACGAGCTCGAACCCGGCGGATTCCGGTCGCCACCGGAATCCGATCGCTGTCACCCGCAGCAGGCCGAGGCGTTGGTTGCAAGGGCGACGGGTTCGACGATCGCGGGTGTGGACTGGTCGGCATCGGCGAGCTCGCAGAACGCGTGAGTGAAGTCGAGGCCTGGGTTCTCGCTGTGCATCGACCCGGGTACAGGTCCGACGGCTCCCTCGATGTGAACGGCGATGATGTCGACGTGATGATCCGCACCATCGGGCACGGCACCCTGTCGGGCGACGACTTCGCAGCGCTGGTGGTCGGTGCCGGCCTGGTGGAGGTCGTCGATGTCCGGTCGTTTCCGGGCAGCCGTAGGAATCCTCAGTTCGGCACCGAGCACATGGCCCGGTGGCTCCCGGATGCCGGTGTCGCGTACTGCTGGATGCGTGACCTGGGCGGTCGTCGCAAGCCGGTGCCGGGCTCGAAGCACGTCGCCCTTCGCCATCCGTCGTTCCGGTCCTATGCCGACTACATGGAGACCGAGCCGTTCCTGGCCGCTGTCGACGATCTCGTCGCCCGCGGTGACGGTCGAGCGGTCATGTGCAGCGAGACTGTCTGGTGGCGATGTCATCGCCGTCTGCTCGCTGACTACTTGGTGCTCGTCCGCGGCGTCGAGGTCCTCCACCTGATGCACGACGGTCGCGACATGGCGCACAAGCCGACCGAAGGCGTCCGGTTGGATGGTGACCGACTGATCTATGACGTCGGCGCCACGCCGCCGCTACCTCAGACCGGAGATCCTGTCGAGAACGACGGAGGTCACACGCCGCGGGATTGACAACGTCCGGTTCGAGTCCGGGCTATGTGCCTCATCGCAGATCTCCGGCGACGCTGACATCCTGCTCGGGCGCCGACCGGCCCGACTGACCATCGACGAACGCGAGGACCGCGAGCACGCGACGGTTGCTTCCCGAACCGGGCGGGAGGTCGAGCTTGGTGAAGATCGAGCTGACCGCTGGTTCGACCGTCTTGATGCTCAAGTGCAGCTGGTCGCAGATCGCGGCGTTGGTCAGACCCTGGGCCATGAGGGTCAGCACCTCGTTCTCCCGCTCGGTCAGACGCTCGAGACGCGCTGCGGCGGCGCCGTCGGCGACGCGCTCGGCGAGAGCGACGTGTTCGAGCACCAGAGCAGCCTGCGAGCGGAACCCCTCGAGGAGTCGCCGTTCGTGACGTGAAAGGGCCTCGACTCGCTCGACTACCAGATCTCCGACGTCGCGGCCGTCGCGGTCCAACACCGCCACGGTGGTGACGTCGTGAGCGGGCGACGCAACCTCCGGGCCGTCCTCGTCACCGAAGGACCAGGCTCCGACGGATCGCTTCGTGCTGCCTTGGCCCGCCAGCACGACCACGTGGGTGGCGTTGAGCGTCTGGCCGATCGCCGCGGCCAGGTCGGACGGCAGCGCGTCGCCGTCGGAGCGTCGGGCGAGCCAATCGAACGCAGCGTTGGTGGCGAGGTACTGCCCGTGCACGATCGCCCAGCCGGCGGCGACGGGCACCAGACACGTGGCGAGCAGGCCCGGAGTCGGGCTGTCCAAGAAGATCAGCCCGGTCGCCAGCGCGACGAGCGACAGAGCGACCGACGCGCCGACGAAGCCGAGTTGACGCCGCACGGCCGGACCAGAGGTACGCCATCGGGCAACCACCGCGACCAGCCAGATCGCCTGGAACGCAGCGAACGTCGTGTGCGCCACCGCCGACCAGGCATCGGTCGACGGTCCTGCGCCTGGACCGGTGAACGGCGGAGGCGTGCTCACCCCGGCCGACTCGTAGCCGACCGGCCATAGGGCGGAGATCGCCGCGATCATCACGGTCAGCGCAGCGCCGACGCCGAGGACCGGGTACCACGCCCGTGACGGCACGCGACCGTCGGGGAACAGGATCACCGACAGGGTGACGAGCGCCAGGCCGACGACGAGCGGCCACACGCCCAACCAGCCCCACCACGGGCTCGTCCCGGCCGTGGCGTCGTGGCCGATCTGGCGGCCGAGGAACATCACCGCCTCGACGACGCCGGTCGCGAGGAAGACCCAGCCGCACCTGTTCCGCGGCCGCTGGTGCAGCACGTAGGCGCCGACGCAGGCGAACGAGGGTGCCAGCAGGCCGTTGTGGAGGTTGTCGATCCACAGCCCCTGCGAGTAGCCGGCAGCGACAGCCGCCACGACGCCGCTGACCACGAGAAGGGGCACGATTCCGCCCGTGCCGCTTCGCTCGCGTTCACCCTGCATCGTCACTGGGGGCATCTTCACATCCGCTCCGCAGAGCGCACCAGGGTTAACCCTGGAACTCTCGCATCGAAGGGTCCTCCCCGTCGACGGTGCTGCGAGAACCGTGGATGGTGGGTGTTCGGGCTCGGATTCCGAGCATGTCGATCCTGAGGAGGACTCCCATGGTCACCGCCGTTGAGACCACACCTACGATGGCCCGGTCGGGATCTCCGACCGACCGGACGTTGACAGTGTCGCTGTTCGTGGCACCGCTGCTCTACCTCGCTGCGGACACGCTCTACGCCGTGGCGGGATGGGACAGCGCCGCAGCCGGTGTGCTGCACGTGCTGGGTGCGATCGCATACGGCCTGGTCGTGCTGCGGATCGCGACCTGGCTGCCCAGTGACAGCGGCCTCGCTGCGGCGCTCTTCATCACCGGCGTGGCCGGCGCCGTGGGAAACGCCGCCTACGGCTTCGAAGCGATCCACCAGTCCTTCGGTGACGTGGCGCTCGTCGACCGCGGAGGTGCGGCCGTGCTGATCAAGCCGTTGGGACTGCTGTTCCCGCTGTCGATGCTCCTCGTCTCGTGGGCGCTGCAGCGTCTGCACCATCGGCTGCCTGCGGCGTTGGTGCTGGTCGGCGCGATCGGATGGCCGATCGCCCACATCGCCAACATCGGTGCCGTCGCGGTCGCGGTCAACCTGTTGTTCGTCATCGCCTTCGGATTGATCGTCTGGGAGGCCCCACGTCACCCGAATGGCGCTGACGCCGTGGCAGCGAGCTGACGGGCGCTCGTCAGAGCTTCTGACCTGGACGCAATCGACCGGCACAACCTCCCACGGACCTGTGGGGATGCGGAACATCGCTCGACGACGGCGCCGACGACGTCGGGACCTGATACGACGGGGGGATGGATCGGCGACAACTCCTGATCTCCGCGCTCGTCGCGGGGGTCACCACGGCGTGCGCCTCCGGAGAGGACCGCTCCGGGAGCGGGGCGGCAAGCAGCGCCGTCGGCGGAGATCCCAAGGAGGTGGAGGCGGTCACCCCTGCGCCCGCAGACCTCGCGGCCGCGGCGTTCCCCCTCGGTGTCGCGAGCGGTGACCCGCTGGAGGACCGCGTGATGCTGTGGACCCGGGTCTTCCCGGCGGACGACACGTCGGCCGAGCCGATCGAGGTGGCCTTCGACGTGGCGACCGACGAAGGGTTCCAGGACCTGGTCGCGTCGGGTGTCGCTCCGGCGTCGGCCCAGCTGGCGCACTCGGTGCACGTCGACATCAGAGGCCTCGAGCCCGACACCTGGTACCACTACCGCTTCCGGGCCGGCGACCAGACGAGTGCCGCGGCGCGCACTCGTACCTTCCCGTCGGCGGATGCCGATGCCGAGCGGTTCCACTTCGCCTTCGCGACGTGCCAGGACTTCCAGTGGGGCCGCTACGCAGCTTGGGGGCACGTCGCGCAGGAGGAGGACCTCGACGCGGTCGTGTTCCTCGGCGACTACATCTATGAGATGAACTTCGGCGACTTGTCGCCGGACAAGTCCGGCCAGCGCGTGTGGGCCACCCCCGAGGCCGTGACGCTCGAGCAGTACCGCACGCGCTACGCACAGGCGAAGGGCGACCCCCAGTTGCAGGCTGCGCACCACCGGGCACCGTGGATCATCACGTTCGACGACCACGAGGTGTCCGACAACTACGCCGGAGATGTCGGTGGCAGCGACCTGGAGGAACCGAGGAGCCGCGATCGTCGACTGGCGGCCTACCAGGCTTGGTACGAGCACACCCCGATCCGACTTGCCGACCCGCCTGAGGGAGCGTCACCGGAGGACTTCGACGAGCTCCGGGTCAACCGTGGGTTCCGCTTCGGGAGCCTCGCCAACATGTTCGTGATCGAGACCCGCCAGCACGCGGCGCCGCCGGCGTGCCGGACGACCACGGGGTACTCCGCTGACCAGGGCCCGCTGTGCTCGGCCGCGGACGACCCGGACCGCTCCAACCTGGGTGCCGCCCAGGAGAGGTGGCTGTTCGGCGAGCTCGAGCGGGCCGACGCGCGCTGGAACATCCTCGCCAACCCGGTGATGTTGGCCGACATGAACATCGGCACGCCCGAGGAACCGCAGTACTACCGGGACATGTGGATCGGGTACCCGGCCGCACGCGAGCGGCTCCTGGACAAGGTCGTGGACGCGAAGGTGCCGAACCCGGTCACCGTGACCGGCGACTGGCACGCCAGCTTCGTGCTCGACGTCCAACGCGACCCGCACGGTGGATCACCGACGACCGTCATGCCGGAGTTCCTGGTCACAGCCATCTCGAGCACGCTGTTCCCCCAGGACTACCGGGAGCACAACCCGCAGATCCGCTACTTCGAGGCCCGCCACGGCTATGCGAAGGTGACCGTCACCCCCGACACATTCGAGTGCACCTTCTGCCACATCGAGGACGTGTGGGACCCCGACAGCCCTGTCGTCTCACGGTCCAAGTGGACGCTCGCCGACGGTGAGACGATCCCCTCCGAGGTCTGATCCCGCGACGAGGCATGGACCTGGGCTCCGCTCCGGCCGCTGCTGTTCGGCGCGCTCATCGGGTCCCCGTGGATGCGGAGCCGGCTCTGGATCGGAACCTTCCGCCGGAGCAACATCGGGACCGCCACCCGTCCTGGACCTATCGACGCCAGAACAGGTGGTGGACGATCCCGCTGTTGGGGCTCGTGACCGTTTCGAGGTGGAAGCGATCGGTGAGCTCATCCGGAGAGTGCCAGAGGCGTTCGCCCCGACCCAGCTCGACCGGCGCCACCGCGACGTGCAGGGTGTCGACCAGGTCTGCGTCCAGGAACTCCCGAACGGTGTGCACGCCGCCGCCGAGCCGCACGTCCTTGCCATCGGCGGCGTCGCGAGCGACAGCGAGCGCCTCGGCCGGCGTGGCGTCCAGGAAGTGGAACGTGGTGTCGTCGAGCGTGAAGCTCGGTCGGAGGTGGTGGGTGAGGACGAACACCGGCGTGTGGAAGGGCGGGACATCACCCCACCAGCCCAACCAGTCCTCGTCCTGCCACGGACCGCGCTGGTAGCCGAACTTGTTGCGGCCCATGATCTCGGCACCGATGTTGTTGGTGAAGTCGCGGGTGAAGTAGTCGTCGAGGCCGCGAGTGCCGCCCGGATCGGTCCGGTTCGGCCAGCTCGCGGTGGCTCCGGCCCAGGAGGCCAGAGCAGCGGGATCAGCGTGGCCGAACGGACGCTCGAAGCTCTGGCCCTCGCCGGAGCCGAAGCCGTCCCGGGAGAGCATGAAGTTCTGGACGCGGAGCAGTTGCGTCATTGGGTCTGCCCTTCTTGGAGTGGAGTGTCGGAGGGTCGAGTCATTCGTCGAGCGCCATCGTCGGATCGGGCGATCTCTGCAACGGCGCCCGCGCGTTCGGCCATCTCCCGTTGGACGTCGTCGTCCCACATCGCCGGGGAGCCCCACGCTCCGTGGACGAGCACGATCGCCGGTCGGTCGCGCATCCGTTCCCTCCCCGCCGGTGGTCCGCCGGCCTGCGGGAGATCCTTCCACACACCGACTCGGTCCGATGGTTGAAGTGCGCGCCGATGGTTGAAGTGCGCGCCGATACCGGTTGAAGCCGTCCACGAGCACCACAACCAGCCTCATGAAGTGGTCGTGGTCAGCGGGCGTGGGCGACGACCACGCTCTGGGGGCCGTTCAGGTGTCGGTGGTCATCGAAGCGCCAGCCCGTGGTCGTGAGCCAAGCCGTCACCTCCTCGACGCTGTACACGTCGCCGTCCTTGAGGTTCACGGCGAAGTTGCCGGCCATGAGCGCGGCTTCGACCGGGCGGGTGTGGGTCGGGTCGGTCCAGAAGTCGGCGAGCATCAGCAGCGCACCGGCCGGTGCCGCCCGTCGGATGCGGTGCAGAAGGTCGATGTTCGTCTCGGGCGACCAGTAGTGGACGAGGTTGCTGAGGAGGAACGTGTCGTAGCCGTCGGGCAGGTCGTCGGACAGCACATCGGAGGCGAGCACGTCGATGCGATCGCTCAGGCCGGCGGCTGTCGCTCGTTCGCTCGCCGTCTCGGTTCGCAGGTCGATGATCGTCGCGCTGAGGTGTGGGTTGTGTCGCGCCACCGCGATCGTCCACGAACCGGTGCCGCCGCCGATGTCGAGGAGCCGACGACGATCGCTCAGGTCGACGACGTGGCCGAGTGCGGCGGCGGGGCCGGCGAGGATCGCTTCGATCCCTGCTGAGAGCACCTGCTGCTTGGCTTCGTCGAGCTCGAAGGCCTCGCGGGGCGGCCCGCTGCCGAGGGCCTCGGCCAGCGATTCGAAGGTCGGGTAGAGGATCTCGTCGGCCAGTCGGAGGTAGGGCCGCAGGTCCGGCCCCGGGCGTCCGGCCAGGAAGGTCTGGACCGCGTCACCGTTGCGGTAGTGGTCTGCGGACCGCTCGACGAAGCCGAGCGCCACCATGGCGTCCACGCTGATCCGCGCCGCTCGGGTCGTCAGACCGGTGCGGGCGGCGAGGGCTGTGAGGTCGGCGGGCGTGTCGGCCAGCGCCTCGAAGATGCCGAGCTCGTTCGCCGCGAACAAGTGCTTCGCTGCCATGTACCCGGCGGCCACCTGAAGGATGGAGGCAGGGCTGGTGGTCGGGACGGTCGAAGATGGTTCTGTCGTCGTGCTCATGGTTGTGGCTCCCCGGTTGATGCGGTGCTTGGCTCGATCGTGCGGCCATCGCGTCCGGGTGGCCATCCCAGATCACCGGGTAGATCGGCTGTTCCCGTCCCAGACATCTGGGACTGACCGGTCGACGATCAGCGCCGTACCATCGACCTGTGGACACTCGACACGAGGCGCAGGTTCGCAACGACATCGAGCGACTGGTGAGCGACGGCCTCGACTGGGTCACCCTCGCCAGGGAGGCCAGCGACCTCATCGGCACCGTCGTGCAGTTCGACCGCTCGTGTTGGCACACGGTCGACCCCGGCACGGTGCTGTTCACCGGCAGCGTGAACCGCGACATCGGATGCTCGGGCGCGTGGTTGGCCGAGTACGAGTACGAGTACGTGGTCGAGGACGTGAACAAGTGGTCGTTCCTGGCCAGGAGTGGCCGCAGAGCTGGCGCCACGGGGCTGGCCACCCACGGCGACCTGTCCCGCTGCGCCCGGTACCGTTCGCAGGCGGGCTTCGGGATCGGCGACGAGCTGCGGGGGTCGTTCGTCAAGGGCGGGGACTACTGGGGCGCCGCCGGCTTCCTGCGGAACGAGGACCGAGCCCACTTCACCGAGGACGACGTCGCATTCCTCGCATCGTTGTCGAGCACGCTCGGTGACGGCGTGCGGCGCGCGCTCGTGGCGCAGGTGCTGGATGTCGACGTCGTCGCTCCGGACGACAGCCCCGGCATCGTCGTGTTCGACGGTGACGGGCAGCCCGAGACGATCTCGCCGGCGGCCGAGCACTGGATCGCTCAACTCGTCGAGGATCCCCCACCCGAATCGGCGGCCGACTCGAAGCTCGTGCAAGCCGTCGCTGCGCGCGCCCGGTCGCTCGGACCCGGAGACGACCCGATCCGCGGCGCGGCACGATCGCGCGCCCGAACCCGTGGCGGTACGTGGCTGGTGCTCTACGGCACGCCGCTCACCGGTGGTACTGACCGACGTACCGCTGTCGTGATCCAGCCGGCGGCACCGCATGAGATCGCACCGCTCGTCGCACTGGCCTATGGGCTGACCGAACGCGAATGCCAGATCGTTCGCCATTGCATGGAAGGTCGGCCGACCAAGCAGATCGCCGCTGCCATCCACGTCTCGCCGTACACGGTGCAGGACCACCTCAAGTCGATCTTCGACAAGACCGGGGTGCGGACGCGCAACGAGCTGGTGGGCCAGATCTTCCTCGAGCACTACGCATCGCGATGGGAAGAGACCTCCGGCGTTGGCGACTGGACCTCATGGCAGCCGCCCCGCTTCGACTGACGGTCCGCTCGGCATCAGCGCTGTTCGTAGCGACGCGATCGCCCTATGACACCGGCGGCGGTGGTGACGCGTCCTTGGGGCACATGTCGCTGCCGTCCGGGGCTGCCGCGTTCTCCACCGGCACCCGGCAGTACGCGAACACGACCTCGATCTCGGTGATGAGGCCGTCCTCGACCTTGAACCGCTCCGCGAGCATCGTGGACTCGATGCCCGGAGCCTCCTGGATGTCGAGGACGTAGTAGGCGATCGCTTCGTCGCCGCTGACGAACCAGCGGATGTCGCGCAGTCCTTCGACATAGGTGGTGAAGTAGTCGTTGGACATGCTCTCTTGGATCTCAGGTCCCGACGTGCCGGTGTTGACCCCCTGCTCGATGCGCCAGGCATCGTCGGCGACCGGGACCTTGCTGCCGTCGTGGCTGAGGATGCTGGCGAGGTACGCGCAGGCCGGCTCGACGACGCTCAGCGCTGCTTCGTCGTCGACGGTGACGCACCGAGAGCCTAGAGGGATCGCTGATGTCGAACCTCGACAAGACGCAGCAGTCGGCGGTCGCTGTGTCGTCGCAGGGTTCAGAACATCCCGTTGTCGTTGGCCGTGATGTCGGGGACCACTTGGAGGACGTCCCAGTGCTCGACGATCCGGCCGTCGTCGTCGAAGCGGAAGATGTCGATTCCGGCGT
Source organism: Microthrixaceae bacterium (assembly GCA_033813615.1). Lineage (GTDB taxonomy): Bacteria > Actinomycetota > Acidimicrobiia > Acidimicrobiales > Microtrichaceae > Dermatobacter. The sequence goes on from JAPXRJ010000002.1 coordinate 15,769, forward strand.
AGTCGTGGTCGCCGGGCCAACTCTGGTGGCAGTGCAGCACGACCAGGTCGCCTTCGGCGACGGTGCGCTGGAACTCGACGTGCTTGCCGGGGTACTCCGCCGCCATCCGGTCGAAGCAGTCGATGAAGGCCTGCTTGCCATCGGCGACCTCGGTGTTGTGTTGGCGGTACTGCGCCCCTGCGTAGCGCTCGACGGCCTCGGCCGGACGGCACTGGGTTGAACATGAGGTCGCAGAAGGCCACTGCGGTCGCCCGGTTGGGGCTTCACGCTCTTGCCAAGGGAAGCCCCAGGGCCCGGTCAACCGGTCGCCGTCGCCATCTGCAGGTAGACGTCGAGGTGCCGGAGCCGGCCGCGACCATCGAACTCGTAGATCGAGGAGGAGTTGACTGTGTCAGCCGGCCCATCGCCGAGGCGCTCTTCGAGCTCGAGGAAGACGAGGTTCCCGCTCTCGGTGATGCGGCGAAGTGAGCAGTCCCACTCTGCGGTGGGCATCCAACTCGCGAGGAACCCCGCGTACTCGGGCCACGTCATCGCGTCCTTGAAGGGGCCGACCCGCTCGAAGTCGTCGATCGCGACGAAGGATTCCAACTCGTCGAGATGAGCCGCAGAGAAGGCCGGCTGCTTCGATGCGATGCAGAGGCCGCGCATGACCGCGCAGTACCTGAGCACTTCACGCGACAGCCCCGAGTGCACGGTGATGGCTTCATCGATCGGTTGCAGGGTCATGAGCGTCAGTTCTCCTTGCTGAGCCAGCGATCCAGGACGGTGTGGAAGCGCCCGACGTTGAGCTCCTCCATGACGAGGTTCATGTAGCTGCCTCTCAGGCTCCGCAGCCCCCGCTGTTGTCGAGGCATCTGGTCGTAGTCCTGTTGCAGGGCCCGGAAGTACGGGTAGGACCCCGGCTCGGCGACCTCGACCGGCTCGGAGCGGAACGCTTCGTGGTGCTCTTCGGGCAGCCAGATGTAGCTCCGGATCTGCCAGATGCACCGGTTGGGATCGCCATCGGGGTGCGGGACCATCGTGATGACCGTGGCCTCGCCGGCCCGGATGGTCATGAAGAAGTTGGGGAAGATGAGCCAGCCGTGGTTGTCGGTCATCTGCTCGTCCGTCAGACCGGTGACGTCGCAGCCCATGTCGGTGAGCGTCTCGCGAGTGGCTTGCTGCAGCAGCGTCCTGCCGGTGACGCCTTCGGGGTACTCGATCTTGCCGTCGGCGCCGCGGTGAGCGTCGACCAGTTCTTCGAGTCGGGGGAGGTAGCCCGCCACGGTGGGGAACGTCGTCGGCAGGTCGCGGAGTCCTGTGAGCTCGTCTTCGGGATCGGCGTTCGGCACCTGGAACGGGGCGCAGGACACGACGTGGTCACCGCTGAGGTTGAACCGAGCGGAGTACGGGTCGATCACGATGACCTGGAGCAGCTCCGGATGGATTCCCTGGATGTGGTAGCCCTCCTGAAAGGCGTCGACGACGATCTTCCAGTTGCATTCGATCGCCTCGCGCACGTCGAGCACCGTGACCATCTCGTCGAGGTGGTACGGCTCCATGCAGGCGAGAACCGATTCGCCGAGGAACTCGGCAAGCGGCCCGGCGTCGGGATCGGGGTTGAGGAAGACGAAGCCGGCGAACGTGTCGACCGCCACCTCGAACAGACCAAGCTCGCCTTTGTCGATCTCTCCCACGAGCTCGGGGTGTGAAACCCCGCGCAGCTTGCCTTCGAGGTCGTAGGACCACAGGTGGTAGGGGCACGTGAAGCGCCGTCCCGTGTTGCCCTTGCCGTCGACGCACATGACGTTGCCGCGGTGGCGGCACGCGTTGACGAGACCACGGATCACCCCGTCCGCTCCACGAACGACGAGATAGGACCGGTCGAGGATCTTGTACTCCTTCCAGTCGCCGGCGTTCGGGAGGTCATCGACGCGGCAGACGACCTGCCAGACGCGGTTCCAGATGCGCTCGCGCTCGCGCTCGGCGAACTCCTGCGACAGGTACCGGTCGGCGTCGACCTTCATCTTGAGTCGGCTGAAGTCGATCTCCTGCAGTCCGGGTGCGGTCTGCACCCAGTCGCCGGATCGTTCCACCGGGTCGGTCTCAACTGATGTCATGGAGCTCATTCCTTTCGCGCCGGAACGCCAGCGTGTCTGGCGAGCCGGCGGATGTGGTCAGCGTCGGTCGCTTCGAGGGGGTGTTCCGAGATGCATGCCAGCGTCGAGCTTGAGGACGGCGCCGGTGAGGTGGGCCGACCGGTCAGCTGCGAGGTACAGCGCGGCCTCGGCGACGTCGTCGGGCACGCCCTGGTGCGGCAGCGGTTGCAGAGCGAGCACTGCTGACTTGTCGAACGCCGCGTTGATCTCGGTGGCGATGTTCGCCGGGGCGATGCAGTTGACGCGGATTGCGTGCTCGCCGAGCTCGACCGCCAGCGATCGGGTGAAGTGCGCGACTCCGGCCTTGACCGCTCGGTACGGAAGCATTCCGACGCCGGGGGTGACACCACCACCGGAACTGATGTTCACGATGGACCCGCCTCGCCCGACCATGTTGTGTGCGGCGACAGAGCAACCTGCGATCACGCCGAACAGGTCGACGGCGACGACTCGTTCGAAGTCTCGGAGGTCGTCATCGAGGAATCGGCGCAGGCTGCCGGACACGCCGGCGTTGTTGCACATGACGTCGAGGTGGCCGAACTGGGCGACGGTGCCGGTGACGAGGTCCTGCAGGTCGTCGCGGTTCGTGACGTCGGTCCGGCGGAACGTGGTGGGTGTGCCCAGGTCGCCGGCGAGCGCCTCGCCGCTGTCGGCATCGATGTCGGCGATCACCACTCGGGCACCTTCTGCGACGAACCGTTCGGTGATCGCCCTGCCGATGCCGTTGGCGCCGCCGGTGACGATCGCGACCTTGCCATCCAGGTCACGCACGTGTATTCACCTCGAAGTCGAGGTGGAGTCGGGTCAGACCACGCAGGATGTAGGTCGGGTGGTAGCGGAACCGCCGCTCTCCGGGCGGTCCGTGATGCTCGTCCGAGATGCAGATGCCGATCATCCGGTCCAGCATGCGCTCGATGCTGATGCGCCCTTCGGCTCGGGCGAGCGGCGCGCCGGGACAGAAGTGGGCGCCGTGTCCGAAGGCGAGGTGTTCACGTGCGTTGCCCCTCGTCGGATGGAACGTGTTGGGTTCATCGAAGTGCCTGGGGTCGCGGTTCGCTGCTCCGTTGAGGAGCATCAAGGTGGTACCCGCTGGCAGTTCGACGCCCCCGACGGTGACGGGGACCTTCGCCATGCGAAAGTCGCCCTTGACGGGGCTCTCGAAGCGGAGGGTCTCCTCGATGAACTCGGGGATCAGGTCGCGCCGGTACCGCATCCGTCGTTGGAGGTTGGGATCCTCGGCGATCAGATGTGCTGAAGCCGCCAACATCCGGACCGTGGTCTCCTGCCCGGCTGCGAACAGGTTCGCGGCGAGCCGCACGACGTCGATGACGTCGGGTGTCGAACCGTCTTTGTAGGTGGCTTGGGCGAGTTGCGTGAGCACGTCGTCGCGCGGTGACCGCCTCCGGTCCTCGATGTAGGTCTCGAACGCGTCGTAGAGGTAGCCGAGCGGAGTCTGAGCCAAGGTGTCGCCGCTCGTGCTGCCGAACCCCTTCGTCCGTCCCATCTGGTGACGGAAGTCCTCTCGGTCCTCGGTCGGTACGCCAAGAAGATCAGCGATGACGAGCAACGCGAACGGCTCGGCGTAGTCGCGCACGAACTCTCGATCCGAGGTGTCGAAGTAGTGGTCGAGTTGGCGATCGGCGAGCTCCCACATCGCTGCTTCGTTCTCGGCCAGACGTCGCGGTGACAGCAGGCGCATGAGAAGGCCACGGTGCTGGGTGTGCTTGGGCGGGTCGAAGGAAGGCAGCTGGTCGCTGTAGGGCACCTCCTCGCGATGCCGCTCGATGAGGTCGCTGATGTCGCCGTCTCCGAGACCGTCGAGCGAAACGGGCAAGCCAGGGAACGGGCCGGTGACCGCTGTGCACGAGGAGAAGCTCGCCGTGTCGCGGTACACAGCGAGCGCCTCGTCGTAGCCGGTGATCATGACCACGCCGTGGTGGGGTTCGCGCCGCACGGGGCAATCGGCCCGCAGGTCGTCGTAGTACGGGTACGGATCGACCACGAGCGCGCCGCTCATGAAGAAGTCCTTCTCTTCGCCCCCGATCATCGGCGCTTCTCCTGTCGTCGTCGCTGACTGCTCAGATGACCCACCCCGTGCGCAGCCCAACCGAACCCGGCACTCAGCTTAACTTTGTTCAGCTGGTGCGACAAGGGTCACGTCGGGGTCGCTGGCGGGTGCTCTGCAGTCGGCCGACCGGAAACGTTCGACAAGTAGGGTGCCGATCGTGAGAGCCCAAGCGAGGTCCGCGGATGGACAGGCGCTGGGAGCGCGAGGGATGCGTACTCGCCAGCGGATTCTCGAGGCGGTCGGCGCGGCGATCGAGGCCCACGGGGTACGCGGCCTGCGCCTTGCCGATGTGGCGGCCGACGTAGGGTTCTCGCCGCCGGCCTTCTACCAGTACTTCGCTGGTCTCGACGACGCGATCCTCGCCCTGTGCGAGGAGGTGGGTGAGCTCTCACCGCAGTTCAAAGAGGACGCCGCCGAGTGGAGCGGTGATCGTCGGACAAGTGCGCAGGCGTTCATCGAGCAGTACTTCGACTACTGGGATGAACACCGGTCCCTGCTGACCGCCCGACACATGGCGATCATCGCTGGCGACGAACGCCACCAACAGGTCGCCGACGAGGCGTTTCGACCTTCAGCGGAAGCACTTCAGCGCAACATCGAAGCCGGCCAACGGGAGGGGCGAATCGATCCGCATCTCCACCCTGTCGCCCTTGGTGCCGTCCTGAACATCATGCTCGACATGGCGGCCATGCAGGCTCCGGGGTTGAACCAGTACTGGGGGGCGGCCGACTCCACCGATCTCGTGGCCGCGATCACCTACGTGTTCGATCGGACTCTCGGTGGCGACGACGACGAGAGCGGTCTGACGTAGCGACGCGTCCCGACGTGACGGTGTCGACTCCTTGTTCGATGCGCCCTGGGCTGAGGACCAAGGTCCCTACGTCGGCGTGAGCCGCGACCGTACAGTGCGGAAGTGCCTTCCGTTCGGACGCCTCGCGGTCGCCGCCGGCCGGTTGAACGCGTCTGAGGTTCCACGACGATGGCCGGCATCTCGCTCGAGCGCGTGAAGAAGCGGTTCGGCGACTCGCTGGTGCTCGACGAGCTCTCCCTCGAGGTGCACGACCGTGAGTTCGTGGTGCTGCTGGGCCCGTCGGGCTGCGGGAAGTCGACCGTGCTGCGGCTCATCGCCGGCCTGGAGGATCCGACCGAGGGCACCGTCAACATCGGGGAACGTGATGTGAGCCGGGTCGCTCCCGGGGAACGCGACGTGGCCATGGTCTTCCAGAACTACGCGCTGTACCCGCACATGAGCGTCCGGAGGAACGTCGAGTTCCCGCTGAGGTGCCGTCGGGTGCCGCGCCGCGAGCGAGGTGCACTCGTCGCCGAGGCGGCCGAGGCCCTGGACGTCGGCCGTGTCCTCGAGCGTCGGCCGGCGCAGCTCTCCGGAGGTCAGCGCCAGCGCGTGGCGCTGGCGCGTGCGATCGTGTGCCGACCGTCGGCGTTCCTACTGGACGAGCCGCTGTCGAACCTCGACGCGACGTTGCGCACGCAGATCCGTGGGCGGCTCGTTGAGCTCCAACGCCAGCTCGAGACCACGATGGTCTACGTCACCCACGACCAGGTCGAGGCGATGACCATGGGTGACCGCATCGCGGTGATCGATCACGGTTGCGTGCAGCAGATCGGTCCGCCTCAGGAGGTCTACGACCGTCCCGCGACCGTGTTCGTCGCCCAGTTCCTCGGCTCGCCACCCATGAACTGCGTGCCGGGGGAGCTCGTCACCGACGACGTCGGTCGCCAGGCGGTGTCGGTCGCCGGCGGTGTGGTCACGCTGTCCGACGAGGTCGGGGCCATCGCCATCGGTGCACCGGAACGCGACGTCATCGTCGGCATCCGACCCGAGGGTGTGCAGCGCGACCCGACTGGTGCCGTGGCGACGACCGTGGTCGGAGTGGAGCTGCTGGGTTCGGAACGCCACGTGAGCTGCAGGTTGGACGACGGTTCGATGATGACGGTCCGCGAAGAGTCCGATGGCGCTGTGCCCGCCGCGGGCGAGGTCGCTCGACTTGCGGTGGAAGCGGCCGGGATCCACCTCTTCGACGCCGCATCCGGCGCTCGGATCGGGCCATGAAGCGCCGCAGTCGTCGCTGGTACGGCAAGGAGTCGCTGCTCGCGTACGCGCTGATCCTGCCGTCGTTGATCGTGTTCGGCCTCTTCGTCTACTACCCCTTCGCAGAGAACTTCCGCCTCGGCTTCTACTCGTCCAACCCGGCCAACCCCGCGGTCGTCACCTACGTCGGCTGGCGACAGTGGCGCGACGTGCTCGATCTGCCGCGGCTCGCCCACACCCTCGCGATCGGTGCCCTGGTCGGCCTGCTGGCGACCCTGCTCGTGCTCGCGTCCAGGTTCATGTTGGCGCGGTTCGCCCGTCCGGGCGTGCCGGCGGGACGTCCGAGCGTCTGGTCCGTGACGCGCCGTGTCGGTGGGACGTGGTTGATGTTCGCGGCGGTGATCGGGCTCGGGGTGTTCGCCTTCGGCACGACCGAGGACCAGGGGTTCGCCCACAGCCTCAAGGTCACCTTCCAGTTCTGGTTCCTGATCGTTCCGCCCACGATCGTGCTGGGCCTGCTGATCGCCGTACTCGGCCACCGGATGCTCAAGGGCATCAGCGTCTTCCGCACCTTGTTCATGATGAGCCTGGCAACGGGAGTCGGTGTCGCCGGCACCATCTTCTTCACGTTGCTCAACCCCCAGGTCGGCCTGTTGCCGTGGTTGGGCATCGACTCGGACCCGCCGCCGTTGCAGAACCCCACGTGGGCGCTCTTGTCGGTGGCGGTGTTCGTGTGGTGGCTCGAGATCGGCTCCGCGTTCGTGTTCCTCTCCGCCGGCCTCCAGAACATCCCCGATCAGCTCTACGAAGCGGCCCTCGTCGACGGAGCCGGCCCGTTCCGCCGCTTCTTCCAGATCACGATCCCCATGTTGTCGCCGATGCTCATCTTCGTCTTCGTGCTCGGTTCGATCCTCGGCCTCGTGCAGTCGTTCCCGATCATCGACGTGACGACGGGCGGGGACCCGGTGCACAAGACCGAGACGCTCGCGTGGCTGATCGTCGACAGCACCCGCGGCACCAGCCAGGACTACGGCAAGGCGGCGGTGCTGTCGGTGGCGCTGTTCTGCCTTGCGTTCGCGCTGACGCTCGTCCAGCTGACGTTCCTCGAGCGCCGGGTGTCCTACGGAGAAGGTGACCGCGGATGATCCGGCTGCTCCTCTTCGGCGTGGTCGGCTACTTCGTCCTGTCGCTCCTGCTGCTCGGTCTCGTCGACCTGTCGTTGCGGCATCGAGAGGACTTCGAGGCCGCCGGGCGCGGTTCGAAGTGGATCTGGCTGACGGCGCTCGTCCTCACCCCGACGGTCGCGATCGCGCCGTTCTTCGCGAGTGGCCGTGATGCGCTGTGGCTCGCGCTCGTCCCCGCTGCATGGGTCGTCGTCGAAGTGGCCTACTTCGCTGTCGTGTGGCCGAAGCTCGAGAGCGCTCGGGCCATCGGCGTGTCGCGGCTCATGAGGGCGGGACTGCTCTACGCGGGACTGGTGAGCGTCGCCGCCATCCTGTTCTTCCCCTTCTACATCACCGCCGTGAACTCCCTGCTCCGGGGCAGCGAGATCACACGGCGCCCCCCGACCTTCTTCCCCTTCGACCCGCAGTGGCAGTCCTACGTGCGGGCGTGGACGACCGGCCACATGGGTCGCTACCTCTGGAACAGCGCGGTGATGACCTTCATCATCGTCGTCGCCCAGGTGGCGACCTCCGTGCTCGCTGCGTACGCGTTCGCGTTCCTCCGCTTCCCGTTCAAGCGGACCTTCTTCGTCGTGTTCCTGGGGACGCTGATGCTGCCCTTCGAGGTGACGATCGTGACGAACCTGCGAACGGTCAGCGACATGGGCCTCTACAACACCTACATGGGCATGGCCATCCCGTTCCTGGCCAGCGGGTTCGGCGCCTTCGTGATGCGCCAGGCGTTCCTCAGCCTCCCGTCGGAGTTGCACGACGCCGCCATGATCGACGGGTTCGGTCACCTCAGGTTCATGACCCGGATCGCCGTGCCGCTCACGCGACCCAGCATCGCTGCGCTGACGGTGTTCTGCTTCCTCGGTGCGTGGAGCCAGTATCTGTGGCCCTACCTGATCTCCAAGGAGGACCTGCGCACGGTCCAGATCGGCGTGAAGGAGTTGCGCAACACGCAGTTCGACCAGCTGAACGTCGTGTTCGCCGGGCTCGTCATCGCCGCGATCCCGCTGGTGGTCCTGTTGCTGGCGTTCCAGAAGCAGCTGATCCGCGGACTCACCGCGGGGGCGGTCAAGGGGTGACGCAACCCCGGCCCGGTTGGGACCAAGTGCCCTCGCACGAACGAGCCGGATCGTCGACAATCGCGCCATGCGAACCCCGAGGACGTTGCAGGCCGTGGCGGTGCTCTTCGCGATGACGTTGATCGCGGCTGGGTGCGGTGGAGCCGGCGACGACTCCTCCGGCTCGTCGTCGGGACCGTCGGTCGACCCCGCCGACTGCGGACTGGAAGAGCTCGAGGCGGCCACGGAGCCGGTCGAGGTGACCTTCTGGCACGTCCAGTCGGAGGCCGACGCGACGAACCTCCAGGAGCTCGCAGATCAGTTCAACGCGTCGCAGCAGGACGTGCGGGTGAAGCTGGTGCAGCAGCCCAGCTATCCCGACGCCATGCAGAAGTGGCAGGCCGGGATGACGACCGGCGACCAGCCCGACGTCGCCCAGATGGAGGAGACGACAGTCCAGCGGCTCGTCGACTCCGACAGCACGGTGCCGGTGCAGGCCTGCGTGGAGGCCGACGACTTCGACCTCTCCGACTTCTCCGAGCGGTCGCTCGAGTTCTACACGGTCGACGACGTCCTCCAGTCGATGGCGTGGAACGTCAGCAACGTCGCCCTCTTCTACAACAAGGCTGATTTCGTCAAGGCTGGGCTCGACCCGGACAAGCCCCCGGCCACCCTCGAGCAGGTTCGCGAGTACTCCCAACAGCTCGTGGACACCGGCGTCACCCCGCATGGCCTCAGCCTCCGGATCGCGCCCTACTTCACAGAGTTCTGGTTCGCCAAGGAGGGCCAGACCCTGGTGGACAACGCCAACGGCCGACAGGGGCGAGCCACCAAGGCCGAGATCGACAGCGCGACCGGCACCGAGCTGTGGACGTGGTGGAAGGACATGGTCGACTCCGGTCTCGCGGTGAACATCGGCACCGATCAATCGACGATCGACCACTTCCTGGCGATCGGCAACCACCAGGCCGCGATGACCATCGAGGGCAACGCCACCCTCGCCCGCATCGATGCCGCGCTCTCGAGCGGAGCCTGGACCGACATCGAGCTCGGTGTGGCGCCGCTACCCGGGCTGACCGAGGGTGGCGGGGTCCCGATCGGTGACGGCTCGTTGTGGCTGTCGAAGGCGTCGTCGCCCGAGAAGCGAGGGGCCGCGTGGCAGTGGATCAAGTTCCTCGTCTCCAAGGACGCCCAGGTGCTGTGGCACACGCGCAAGGGTGCGGTGCCGACCCGGATCTCGGTGGCGGAGGATCCGGCGGTGCAGGCCCTCTGGGCGGAGAAGCCGGCCTACAGGGTGGGGTACGACCAGTTGCAGGGCCCGGTCGACGACGCGACCGCCGGCTCTCTGATCGGGCCCTACCAGGAGGTCCGCGACGCCGTGACCAACGGGATCGCATCCATGCTGGGCAGCGGCGCCTCCGTGCAGCAGGCGCTGACCCAGGCGCAGTCCGATGCCGACGCGGCGATCGAGGACTACAACACGCGCGTCGGCGGCTGAACGCCGGCCGAACGCCGACGGGCACGGCGTCGGGAGCGGCGTCGTCGCTGGCTCGGATGATCGTCAGCTCCGCCTGCTCCCGGAGGCCAGGAACGCTCTCACCGTCGCCTCGTCGCCGGGGTACGTGAGGCCCACCCACGGCGCGTCGGTCGGCACGACCCGGAGCGTCAGCGAACCGTCGCCGACCAGGCGGTCGAGCTCGTCGGGGAGGAGGAGCTCCTCTGTCGACTCGGGGCCGCGGGAGGCGACGAAGCGTTCGAGCGACGGGGCGAGCAACGACGGAAGGCTGTGCGGCAGGGCGAAGAGGTTCATGGAGACGAGCGTCTCCGACGGGAACCGGTGCCCGTGTCCGTCGACGGTCACGTCGCCGTCGGAACGGAGGCCGCGCCGTTCGTCGAGACCGTTCACCCTGCCGTCCTCCCCGGTCAGGATCACGGCCCGGTTGACCGGACCGGCGGGGCTCATCGTCCGTTCGAGACGGAACCCGATGACCGTCGCCGTTCGATCGTCGGCGGACCGTGCCGCCGCGACAGCGAGGGCGACTGCCGGATCGCCGTAGTGGTCATCGGCGTTCAGCACCACGAACGGTCCATTCAACAACGGCGCGCAGGCGACTACGGCGTGCGCCGTGCCCCAAGGCACGGCACGGGACGGCCCGACCCGGTCCTGAGCGACGACGTCGACCTCGACGTCGTCGAGGATGCCCGCAGCCGAACGCATCGGGCCCTCGATGTCGCTCCGGGTGACCACGACGACGTGTCGCACGCCTTCCGCTGTCGCCTGGCGGGCCGAGAGCACGAACAGCGGCTCACCGGACGGCCCGACCCGCGCGAGCTGCTTGGGGCCACCGAACCGCCGCCCGCGTCCGGCAGCGAGGATGACGAGTGTCGGCGCTGAGCCCATCAGCCGAGGTCCGCGGTGGCGGCGACGACTGCCTCGTCGGAGTCGTGGAGCTGCTCGCCGGTGCGCAGACGGCGCAGGGCGTCGAAGGACATGCACATCAACGCCACCCAGACGAGCGCGAAGCCGATCCACCGCTCGGCGGACATCGGCTCCTGGAACACGAGCACGCCGCACAGGAACTGCAGCGTCGGCGTCAGGAACTGGAGCAGACCGAGCATCGTCAGCGGGATGCGGCGGGCGGAGGCCGCGAAGAGCACCAGCGGGACCGCGGTCACCACTCCGGACGTCGCGAGCAGCAGCGACAGCCCGGGCTCCTGGCCGAACGTGAGGCCGTCGCCGCGGTCGAGCAGGACCATCGCCACCGTCGCCACGGGTGCGAGGATGGCCGTCTCTGCGCCCAGCGACTGCGCCGGTGTGAGCGTCACCCGCTTCTTGAGGAAGCCGTACCCGGCGAACGAGAAGGCGAGCGCCAGCGCGACGTAGGGCACCTCTCCGTAGCCCACTGCGATCACCACGACCGCGACCCCGCCCAGTCCGACGGCGATCCACTGGAGGCGACGGAGTCGCTCGCCGAGGAGGATCACGGCGAGCATCACGGTGACCAGCGGGTTGATGAAGTAGCCGAGCGCGGCGTCGACCACGCGGTCCTCGTCGACCGCCCAGACGTAGAGCAGCCAGTTCACGGCGATCAGCACCGCCGCCAGCGCCAGCTCGGCGAGCTGGCGTGGCCGGCCCAGCAGCGGTCGGATCCAGCTGACGTCACGTCGCCATGCCAGCGCGACGGCGATGACCGCGAGCGACCACAGGATCCGGTGGCACAGGATCTCGATCGGCCCGGCCGGCGACAGGAGGTGGAAGTAGATCGGGAAGACGCCCCAGAGCCCGTAGGCCGCGACTCCGGCGGCGACGCCGAGCCGGTGCTCCCGTTCCGTGTCGTCGCCACCGTCGCGGAAGGCCGACGAGCGGGCCGGTGCATCGCCGGTCACGGCGAACCGACCGACGCAACGTCTGGTGGACCGCATGCCGAGCGGGAGGTGTCGCGCGTCATCGTCATCGTGGGCAGTTCCGCGGTCGTTCTACCGCAACGTCGCGTGTCGGAGCTCGTGATCACCGGCGGACCACGCCGCACCGCTCTGTTCTCAGCGCCTACCGTTTCGCCGGTGACCCTCCGAGGCCAGATCGTCGACACCCTCACCTCGACGCTGCCCTCTGAGGACACCCATCCGTACCGCAGCGGTGCGTGGCGGCCCATGGTGAACGAGTGGAACGCCACGCCCGAGCTGGTCCAGGGGTCGATCCCCAGCGACCTGGACGGCATGTACCTGCGCAACACCGAGAACCCTCTGCATCCGGCGATCTCTGCGTACCACCCGTTCGACGGCGACGCGATGCTGCACATGGTCGAGTTCTGCGACGGACGGGCGGCGTACCGGAACCGATTCGTGCGCACCGACGGGCTGGCCGCCGAGGCCGACTCCGACACCCAGCTGTGGTCGGGCTTCATCGAGCTGCCCGACGACGCCCACCGCACCGACGGCTGGGGCATCCGGGGGCGGATGAAGGACGCGTCGAGCACCGACGTCGTCGTGCATCGCGGCGAGGCGCTCACCAGCTTCTACTTCTGCGGCGACCTGTACCGGACCGACCTGTCCACCGGCGACACCCTCGGCAAGCAGACCTGGAACGGTGCCATCCCGTCGTGGGGCGTGTCCGCTCACACGAAGGTCGACCCGCACACCGGCGAGCTGCTGTTCTTCGCGTACAGCAAGGAGGAGCCGTACCTGCGATTCGGTGCCGTCTCACCCGAGGGACGGTTGCAGCACACGACCGATGTGGCGTTGCCGGGGCCGCGCCTGCCCCACGACATGGCCTTCACGACGAACTACGTGATCCTCAACGACTTCCCATTGTTCTGGCGGCCGGATCTCCTCGAAGCCGGCATCCACTTGCCTCGATTCGATCGCGACCTGCCGTCGCGCTTCGCCGTGGTGCCTCGCGACGGCACGGGCGAGGCGCGCTGGTTCGAAGCCGACCCCACCTACGTGCTGCACTTCGTGAACGCCTACGAGGACGGCGATGAGATCGTGCTCGACGGGTTCTTCCAGGGCTGTCCGATGCCCTCGGCGAAGGGTGCCGCGAGCCTCGAGGAGGCAGCGTTCCGCAGCCTGGCGCTCGACAACCTGCAGACGGTGCTGCACCGTTGGCGCTTCGACCTCCGCACCGGTGCGACGAACGAGGAGCACCTGAGCGGGCGGTGCACGGAGTTCGGCATGTTGAACGCATCCACGCTGACGGCACCGCACCGCTACGTGTACGCGGCGACCGGAGTGCCGGGCATGTTCCTCTTCAACGGTCTGGTGAAGCACGACCTGGTCGCCGGCACCGAGACCGCCGTCGCGCTCGATCCCGGGGTGTTCTGCAGCGAGACCGTGATGGCCCCTCGTGTCGGGTCGATCGGCGAGGACGACGGCTACCTGGTCACGTTCACAATCGATCTGAACGCGGACGCGTCGTTCTGCGTGGTCTACGACGCGGCCGATCCCGCGGCGGGACCGGTGTGCACGCTGCGCCTCCCGGAACGCATCAGCAGCGGCACGCACGCCACCTGGGCCGATCGAGCAGAGCTCGCCGGCTCGTCGATGTTCCGCTGACGCGCCCCGACGTCGATGTCAGGCCGAGGTGAGCCACGGCTCCTTGATATCGAAGTACTTGTCGACCTTCATGACCGACTCCCACTCGGTGAACATCTCGGCCATGTCGGGTGACATGTCGGCCTGCTCGCCTGCTCGGGCTTCCTGTTCGGAACCGAAGTACGCGACCTCGGTGAACTCCCCTTCGCCGTAGAACGCGGTGATCGATCCGAGCAGATCCGGTCGCATCTCGGCGAGCACCGCATCGGACCGACGTTCCAGGTCGGCCGCACGATCCCGATCGGTGACGTGACCGTCCATCACCTGCACGAAGTGGGCATCATCGAGGCCGCCGTGGGCCATCACCTGCACGTCTGCGGAGTCGTGGAACGTCACAGGACCGTCGAAGCACTGCTCGGTCCCTTCCCACCACCGGGTCTGCTCCGGTCGGTCGCTGTTGCGCTGCGCCGCCTCTCGGCTCTCGAAGCGCGCGATCAGGATGCAGTCCCCGGTCGAGGTGCAGCCGCCCGTGGAGCCCAGGTAGCCGATCGCTCCTGGCATCAGCTCCTGCTCCCACAGCTCCAAGCGCCGATGGAGCGCTTCGGGATCTGAGGTCTTGCCTTCCATCACTTGAACGAACATGAGCAACCTCCTCGGTCGCAACGATCCCCGGCTGTCACGCTCCACCTCTTGGTGCCAGACGTCAAGGGCCCATCGAGCGGGCCAAGGTGATCGAGCTGGTCCCGTCGCTGCCTCCGAGCGCTCGGGCGTTCCTCGGTGAGGCGACGGCGCCGGGACACAACGGCAGTCCCTCGACACGTCCGACGCGCCACGGTGGGGTCGCCTAGCTTCGGAGTCGACGATGTCGCACTCGAACGACGGCCGAACCCGATCGTGGTGGGGATGGGGGTGGGCCGACCAGGCGCTGTCCGACGATGCGTGCGCGACCTACGGGGCGCTCGTGGCGGGTCTGCCGGATGCCCCCCGGCCGATCCCTGACCTCGCGGACCTCGATCTGCCCCGGCCCCGTGTGGTCCCGCCGGCGTCCCTCGGCGGCGTCGTCACCAGCGCCGTCGCCGATCGTGCCGGTCACACCTACGGCAAGGCGTACCGCGACGTGGTGCGTGCGCTCGATGGGAACATGGCCGCTGCCCCCGACGTGGTGGCGTACCCGAGCGCCGAGGACGACGTGATCCGCGTGCTCGACTGGGCCGGCGACGCTCGAGTTGCCGTGGTGCCCTACGGCGCGGGGAGCTCGGTGGTCGGTGGGGTGGAATACCGGGGCGGTGACCACGCCGGGGTGGTCTCGCTCGACATGTCCCGGCTGGACCGGGTGCTCGAGGTCGACCGCACGAGCCGGGCGGCGAGGATCCAGGGCGGGGCACGAGGGCCTGACCTGGAGGACCAGTTGCGTCCGGCCGGGCTCACCCTTCGCCACTTCCCCCAGAGCTTCGAGTTCTCGACGCTGGGCGGCTGGCTGGCCACGCGTGCCGGTGGGCACTACGCCACGCTGCACACCCACGATCATGACCTCGGCGTGGTCGCCCAAGCGGCTGCCGCCGCGGTTCCTCGACTTCATCGCCAAGCGCGGTCGCGACCGCGTCATCTTCGCCACGGACTCGCCGGTCCTGTCGATGGAGCGCTGCACGGGCGAAGTGGCGGCGCTCGACCTTCCGGACGAGGCCAAGGCGGCCTGGCTGTACGACAACGCCGACTCGTTCTTCTTCGGGGGTGGCGCGTCGCGGCAACGATGAGCTGACCGACTCCGACGCCCAGCGGGCGCGATCCGTTCGACGACGTTCCAGCCTTGTGACTTCGGGCCCACCCTCCTCACATCCGCCGCAACCGGCGCGAAGCTCAGGTCGTCCCGGGTGCACCCGGCGTCCGGGCGTGAAGGAGGGGTCATGGCGACCGCGACCACGAAGACCGACGGGACCAAGCAGGCCCGCAAGCCGGAGTCCGAGGAGGCGACCTCTGCGGGGTTGCAGCGTCTCATCGAAGGGCTCCAGCAGAACGAGATGTCAGCGCTCGACGCTGTGAAGCGCTTCGTCGACACCGTCAACGACGCGTTCCCCGACGTCGGCGAGGACGGTCCTCGACGCCAGATCATCGATGCTGCGTTCCGCATGACCGAGCAGGTCGTCGGTGCGTCCAACAAGCTGGCGATCAACCTCGTCGACGTGTCCGAGAAGGCCTTCGACGGCGTGACGGGATCGTCGAACTGACCGACGACGAGCTCGATCGGAGCTCACCGGTGGCACCCGGGCTCGAGGGCGTCGGCTCGGCCCGGGACCCGGTGTTCCTGCGCTCGGCCCGCCCTCTGCTCCAGGCGTACGCGTCGTACTTCCGTTCGGAGGTCCGAGGCTTCGATCGTGTTCCGGAGCAGGGCCCGATGCTCGTGGTGGGCAACCACTCCGGGGGCCAGCTCCCGCCCGACGTCCCGGTGCTGCTGACCGCCTGGTGGCGTGAGCGTGGCGAGGACGAGCCGGTCTACGTCCTGTTCCACTCGTTCGTCCTCGGGATGCCCGGCATCGGCTCGTGGCTGACACGGGCCGGTGGCATCGAGGCGGGCCAGGTCAACGCCGAGGCCGTGCTCCGCAGCGGGGCGGTCCTGATCGACTACCCGGGTGGCGACCACGAGGTGTTCAGGCCGTGGCAGGACCGGAACCGAATCGACTTCGGCGGCAGGACCGGCGTGATCCGGCTGGCGCTGCGGACCCAGGTGCCGGTCGTGCCCGCCGTGTCGGTCGGAGCGCACGAGACGCTCGTCGTCCTCGCCCGAGGTGAGGGGTTGGCCAAGCGCCTGGGTCTGACCAGGCGGTTCCGCGTCTCGGTGATGCCGCTCGTCATGGGACCTCCGTTCGGCATCGTGCCCGGTGGGATCCCGACCTGGCCGTTGCCGGCGAAGGTCACGGTCGAACTGCTCGAACCCATCGACTTCTCGACTCGCTTCGGCCCCGATGCGGCCGACGATCCTGACGTGGTGCAGCGCTGCTACGAGGAGCTCACCGACACGATGCAGAGCGCCCTCGACCGTCTGGTGGCCGAACGGCGGTACCCCGTCATCGGATGATCGGTTGCGGCGTCCTGGCGACGTTCAGGCGCTGAGACCCCGCTGCTCCATCGCCGACGCGACGAAGCGCCACACCGTGTCGGACCACAGGTAGCCGACGTGGTTGCCGGCGAACCAGCAGGTCTCCGGCTCCTCCCAGTGCTCCCACAACCGGCGTGCCTGGTCGGTCGTGGCCAGTCGATCGCCCAGTCCGGCGAAGATGGCACGCGCCGCCGGTGGCGTCACCGTGGCCATCGCGAGCGGTGAGACCACCCGGTGGACGTCCTGTGCAGTGCCGTTCAGGACGCCGTGCTCGATGCTGCGCATGTAGAGGTGCCGTGGCGCGTGGTGCGCGAACAACCCGGGGAAGTCGATGACCGGGATCCCCGCCAGCACCATGTCGAGGTCCGGCTCGAACGCAGCGGTCAGCGCGGTGACCAGGCCGCCGAGCGAGACTCCGAAGACGCCGACCCGCTCGGGCTCCTGCCGGCGGACCCAGGTGAGCAACCGTCGCACGTCCCACAGCGACTGGGTCAGGCCGTGCACGCTGTTCATGAGCTCGAAGCTGAGGAACTCCTCGCCGCTCATCCGGCTGGGGCGGCGCACGCCGTGGACCGGCAGCACGATCGCCGCCACGTTCACGCCGAGTTGCTCGTGAAGCGACCGGGCACGGAACCCGACGAGGTCCATGAAGGTGGACCCCGTGGCGAAGCCGTGCACGCACACGACCCAGGGGCGGGGACCATCACGGTGGCGGAGCACCCAGGCCGACGCCGTCCGGTTCGACTCGAAGGCCAGCCAGCGATCGGTCCCCGGCACGCCCAGGTGGGGCTCGTAGCCGCTCGGCCACCAGAGCCGCTCGTAGCTCTGGCCCAGCGCCCAGCCGCGGGTGACCACGGGGTCGTCGAGCGTGGGCGGCTCCTGGTGGTACGAGGCCGGATCCTCGATCCATCCGCGCTCGGTGAACAGCGCGTGGGCGCGACCGAGCTCCTCGCCGACCCGCTGGTAGTCGGACCGGCGCGGGAACCGGTTCGGTCCCACCGCGATGGCCATGATCGACTCGTCCATCAGCACGTGGCCGACCAGCGCGGGCGTGAGCCGCGCCGGTGGCACGCCCGGAACGTCCTCACCGAGCAGCTCGCCCACGACGTAGCGAGCGGTTCGGGGCGCGGCGAGCGTGAGCCGGGCCAGCGGCTGGCGTGCCAGCCGCTTCTCGACGTCCTTGGGCAACCCGGCGATCCGCTCGATCGCCGAGCCCGGATGCCACCACCGCGACGAGGGCAGCCCCGCCGTGGCATCCGGCGCCGTGGCATCCGGCGCCTGTGGTCCAGTCGGGGCGTTCGACCCCGTCGGTTCAAGGGGTTCGTCGGCTCCGGTGGCCTCGACCAGTGCAGCAGCGGTCATCTCGGACCTCCTCCCGAAGATCTCCCTAGACGGTATCGGTCAGGATCACGGCCCGGAAGTCCAAGCCGCCGCCTCGTCCTCGATGTCACCGCCGAGCACGCCGGCGTCCGGCAGCGTCGCGGAGCAACCCAGGACCGAGATGTACATGACGTCCGCGTAGGTCCACGCGGTGATGTTGAGCCCGATGCCCTCCAGGATCGGGCCGGCAGAGAACAGCGATGTCACGACACCGCCGTCGACCTCGAGACGCCGGCGCGGGCCTCGGACGCAGGACGCCACCAGGTTCAGCGGCGGCCGCAGTCGGTTCGCGAGGTGCGTCGACCCCCACGCCCTGGGGAGCAGGCCGTGGACCACCGCCGGCACCAGGCCGGACCTCCACTCGAAGAGGTCGGGGCCGAACTCCGAGCGGACCTCGCGAGCAGCGACCGAGGAGTCGTGGATCGCCCGGATCCGCACCGTGGGGTCGACGAGATCGTTGCGGACCGGCAGGAAGAGGTTGTCGACGTGGTTCCCCCCGAGCCGGTGGCGTTGGATCCTGGTGGCGAGCGGAACGGACGCGACCAGGCTGCTCTCCGGAAGCTGTCCGAGGCGGTTGAGGTAGCGGCGGATGCCGCCGCCGCAGAGCGCGAGGAACGTGTCGTTGAGCGACGCGCCGGCGGCCTCCTTGGCGGCGATCAGCCCGTCGAGCGGGATCGCGACGCCGGCGAAGGTCCGATCGGCGGTGAGCGCGCGGTTGAACGGGGTTCGCGGTCCGGCGAACGGTCCGGGGAGCATCGCGCTCACGGTGCGCTTGACGGCGCGGGCGTGTCGGGCGCCGGACACGGTCTGGCGGACGACGCGGGGCACGGTGCGCACAGCCTGTGCCGCGCTCGCAGCCGACGCCCGGTACAGCTGGCGCTCGGTCGGGAGCGTCTGGGGCCGGAACGGCTCCACCACCGCGTCGCTCTCGTCGGCGACGAACGCGTTCTCGAGCATCGCCACCGACGCGATGCCGTCGGCGAGCGCGTGGTGCAGCTTCATCACGAACGCGATCCGGCCTTCGGCCAGCCCGTCGACGACGGTCAGCTCCCACAGCGGTCGGTCGCGGGGGAGCGCGACGGTGGCGATCGCGGCGACGACCTCGTCGAGCTCGCGTTGACCCCCTGGTGCGGCAGCGACGGCGGTGCGGAGGTGGCGCGCCAGGTCGAAGTCGGGGTCGTCGACCACGATCGGGTTCCCGAACCCGTGGGGTGCGGGGATGACCCGACGGCGCAGCACCGGCAGACGCTGCAGCCGCTCGCCGATGACCGCGGGGATGGCGTCGAGCGACAGCGGTTCGGAGCGACCCGACAGGTCGACCACGACGACCTTCATCGTGTGCATGTGCGCGGTCTTGGTCTCCGAGTACAGGAACCGCGCGTCGAGCCCCGACATGACCTTCACGACGGAGGTGTCCCGGTGGTGGTGGCGGCTGCCGCGGCGACCGCCGCGGCCCAGCGTTGATCGGGCTTGCCGGCCGGCGAGCGCTCGACGCGGTCGACGAGCACGACGCGGCGGGGGAGCTTGTAGCCGGCCAGGTTGCCCCGAGCGGCGTCGCGCAGCGACTCGAGGGTCGGTTCGGTGCCCGGACGTGGTTGCACGACGGCGCACACCGCCTGGCCCAGGGTGTCGTCGGGGGCGCCGACGACCACCGTGTCGGCCACGTCGGGATGGGACTTCAGCACCGCCTCGACCTCTTCGGGGTAGACCTTCTCACCGCCCGTGTTGATGCACTGCGACGACCGACCCAGCACCACGATCGTCCCGTCGGCCTCGATCGTCGCGAGGTCGCCCGGAAGGGCCCAGCGAACGCCGTCGACCTCGACGAAGGTGGCCGCGGTCTTGTCGGGGTCACCCAAGTAGCGCAATGGGATCCGTCCGCCACGGGCCAGGCGTCCGACGACGCCGGATCCGGCGACGACGTGTCGGAGGTCGTCGTCGAGCACCGAGGTCCGCTCGTCGACGCGCAGGCGGGGTGGACCGTCTGGATCGTCGGCAGGTGCTTCGCCGCCGAGCTGTCCGGTCTCCGACGAGCCGAACGCGTCGCGCACGACGAGGTCGGGTCGCAGCCGCCGCAGACGTGCCTTGGTGGATGGTGAGAGCAGTGCCCCTCCCGATCCCAGCGCCATGAGCGAGGAGAGATCGAACTCGTCCGGTCCTGCCTCCAGGACGTCGAGCAGCGGTCGTGCCATGGCGTCGCCGACCACCACGAGGACGTTGACCCGTTCCGCCGCGACGAGCTGCCACGTGGTCCGTGCGTCGAAGTGGCCCATCGGCAGCGTCACGATGGTGCCGCCTCCGAAGAACACCGAGAAGGCGAGCCAGTGCGCGGCCGCGTGCATGAACGGCGGAACGGGCAGCGCGACCAGGCCGGCGTCGGGGATGCGGCCCCTCAACTCCTCGGCCCGGGAGATGTGGTCGCCGAACTGGAACGGATCTCCGCCCCCCATCGCAGCGAAGAAGATGTCCTCCTGGCGCCACAGCACGCCCTTGGGGAGGCCGGTCGTCCCGCCGGTGTAGACGCAGTACAGGTCATCTGCGGACCTCGGGGGGTAGGACCGGGAGGGCATCGCGGTGGCGAGCAGCTGTTCGTAGCTCCCGCCTGGACCGACGGTGAGGACCGCCTTGCGCTCGGCCATCGCGTCGATCGCATCGGCGACCTGGGCGGCGAAGTCGACGTGGTGGACCAGTGCGACCAGGCCGGCGTCCGCATAGAGGTGGCGCAGCTCGGCCCCCACGTAGCGGTAGTTCACGTTCACCGGGACCGCCCGCAGCTTGAAGGAGGCGAGCATGGCCTCGATGTACTCGTCGCCGTTGGGAACCTGGATCCCGACGAAGTCGCCGTGGCCGACACCGGCCCTTCGCAGGACGTCCGCCAGTCGGTCGGCGCGCTCGTCGAGCGCCGCGTATGTCAGTCGACGCTCTCCGGCGACCATCGCGAGCCGGTCGGGGACGGAGTCCGCGACGGACTCGAAGAGGTCGGCGAGGTTGAGCTCCATCGCAGTCACCCTCCTGCGTCGTCGGAACGTCGTTCTAATCCAGAACGAAGGTGGGTGGACGGACGAAGCGGACCTCTGCGCCCGGTGGTGAGCGGCGGCGGCCTCGTCGCCGCAGGTACCTTCGTCGGCGATGACACGTCGTGTGGGACTTCGACGACATCGGTTCACGATGAGCGTGCTGGGCGTCGTCGCGCTCCTGACGCTGGTGTCGTGTTCGAACGACGGCGGATCGACGGCGTCCGAGCAAGCCTCCGAGCGACCGACCTCGACGGCCACCGCTTCGGCGGGCGAGCGCGACGCAGTTCCGTGGTTCACCGGGAGCGACGCGGAGTTCTACCGCCCGCCCAGCCCGATGCCGCCCGGAGATCCGGGTTCGCTGATCCGGGTGCTGCGCGTCGGCGAGGCCGACGGCGTCGCGACGGTCAAGCTGATGTACCACTCCCGCGACGCCGCGGATCGTGACGTGCCGGTCACGGCCATCGCCACCTACCCGACCACGACGGCACCGAAGGGCGGCCGGCCCGTCGTCGCCACCGCGCCGGGCACGGTCGGCTTGGCGTCGCAGTGCGGGGTCACCCGACGGGCGACCGAAGCTCCCGCCTGGGGGGTCGACGGCGTGCGGGTGATGACCGACTACGTCGGGCTCGGGGCCGAGGTCGGCCGCCTGCACCCCTACCTGTCCAGACCCAGCGAGGGCCACAGCGTGCTCGACGCCGTGCGGGCGGTGCGGCATCTGCCCGACGCCCACGCCAGCGATCGTTGGCTCTCGGTCGGCCACTCCCAGGGTGGGCACGGCGCGCTCTCGGCCAGCGAGCTCTCGACGACCTATGCGCCGGAGCTCCGCCTGCTCGGCACCCTGGCGATGGCGCCCGCGTCCATGCTCGACCGGATCTATGGGGGCATCGACCCGATCGTCACCGGCATCCTCACCGTCATGAGCCTCTACGGCGGGGCTGGCGAGCATCCCGAGATCACCGTCGAGGACTACGTCACCGCCGAGATGGCCGCCGCATCGGAGGTGCTGCACTCCGGTTGCCTCGATCAGATCACCGATGACCTGATCCCGCTGGCCATCGAGGGGAAGCTGTTCACCGCCGACCCTCGCCAGACGGAGCCCGCCCGTTCGGTCCTGCTGCCGAACGACGTCGGCAGCGTCGCGGTCGACGCACCGCTGTTCCTGGTGTCGGGGACCACCGACGATCGCGTCGTGATCGAACGCGTCCGTGACCTCTACCAGCGACTGTGCGCTACGGGTCAGGTCACCGAGCTGCTCGTCGTGGACGGCGCGGACCACTCCGCGATCGTTCCCGACACCGCGAACCGGACAGCGGCGTGGCTCAACGCCCGGCTGGCCGGCGAAGCGCCGACCGACTCGTGCGATGGCCCCATGCCGTCGCCGGTTCCCATCGGTGCCGAGGGCTGATCCCTATTCGGCCAGGACCTGGCGCAGCAGCTCGGGTTGGCCAGAGGCCACCTTCCAGTAGACCCAGCGACCGCGCTTCTCGCCGGTGATGAGCCCAGCGTCGGCGAGCACCTTGGTGTGGTGGCTCACCGTGGGCTGGGACTTGCCGAGCGGCGCCTGCATGTCGCAGGAGCAGATCTCGCCGGCACTGGCGATCATCGAGAACAGACGGAGCCTCACGGGATCGCCGAGGGCTGCGAACGCAGTGGCGAGCATCTCCGCCTCGCGTTCGGCGAGGGGAGCAGCGAGGATGGACGGGCAGCACTCGGCGGTGAGCACAGGGATCTGGGTCGCAGGCATGCGGAGCTCCGAAACAGATTGACAAGTGTCGATGTATTCGCGATGGTGGATGCATCGACGTTCGTAAATCTACCGAAGGAGGCCCTCTGATGCCACGGGTCCAGCTCGCTCTCAACGTGTCCGACCTCGATGAGGCGGTCGAGTTCTACTCGAAGCTCTTCGCCACCGAGGTGAACAAGCGCCGGCCCGGCTACGCCAACTTCGCCATCGCGGACCCGCCGCTGAAGCTGGTGCTGATCGAAGGCGACGACGGCGGGACCTTGAACCACCTCGGCGTCGAGGTCGAATCGGCCGACCAGGTCGTCGATGCGGAGCGTCGGCTGTCCGCGGATGGTGTGGCGACGACCGGGGTCGACGACACCACGTGCTGCTACGCGCTCAAGACCGAGACCTGGGTGAACGATCCCGACGGTGCTCCCTGGGAGTGGTACGTGAAGACCGGTGACGCCGATCAGATGACCAACAGCGTCGACGGCGACGGACAGTGCTGCGCTCCGGTCGCCGTCGGCTCCTCCGTGGCGAGTGGTGGCGCCGAGCCCGGACCCACCACTGGCTGCTGCTGAGGTGAGCGTCACGACCGGCACCCTCGGCCGCCAGGCGTTGGCCGAGGGTCTCGGCACTGGACTCCTCGTCGCCGTCGTGGTCGGCTCCGGAATCGCCGCCCAGCGACTCTCGCCAGGTGACCCCGGAGTCCAGCTCCTCGAGAGCTCGATCGCGACCGGTGCCGGGCTCGTCGCCCTCATCCTGGCGTTCGGGTCCGTGTCGGGGGCCCACTTCAACCCGGTCGTGTCGGTGATCGACTGGTCCCTCGGCGGCCTCGACGTCGCTGCCGCATCGGCCTACGTCTCGGCCCAGGTCGTCGGGGCGTGCGCCGGCTGCATCGCCGCGAACGTCATGTTCGACCTCGGCCCCGTCGCCGTCTCGGAGACGACCCGGGCATCATCGGGGATCTGGCTCGGCGAAATCGTCGCAGCGTTCGGACTGGTCGTCGTCATCCTCGGTCTCGCCCGAGCCGGCCGTGCCGCGCTCGCCCCGTTCGCCGTCGCCGCCTACATCACCGCGGCCTACTGGTTCACATCGTCGACGAGCTTCGCCAACCCGGCGGTGACCATCGGCCGCACCCTCACCGACACGTTCGCCGGCATCGCTCCCTCGTCGGTCCCGGCGTTCATCGCCTGCCAGTTCGTCGGTGGGGCGCTCGCGCTCGCCGTGTCGCTCTACCTGCACCCGAGACTCGACCCCGACGACGTCGTGGTCCCCCACGACACCGGAACAGGAGCCCCACCGTGACCGCAGCCGAACCCACGATCGCGACCACCATGAACGCAGCGCCTGCCCGTGCGGAACGAGTGCCCACCGTGCTGTTCCTCTGCGTCCACAACGCGGGCCGGTCCCAGATGGCGCTCGGATGGTTCCACCAGCTCGCTGCCGGGCGTGCCGTCGCCTGGTCCGGCGGTTCCGAGCCGGGGAACGAGGTCAACCCCAGCGCCGTCGCAGCGATGGCAGAGGTCGGCATCGACATCTCTGCCGAGCTCCCCAAGCGGTGGACCGATGAGGTCGTCCAGGCCGCAGATGTCGTCGTGACCATGGGCTGCGGGGATTCGTGCCCCTACTTCCCGGCGAAGCGCT
Source organism: Microthrixaceae bacterium (assembly GCA_033813615.1). GTDB lineage: Bacteria > Actinomycetota > Acidimicrobiia > Acidimicrobiales > Microtrichaceae > Dermatobacter. The sequence continues at coordinate 40,153 of JAPXRJ010000002.1, forward strand.
ACGAGGATTGGGAGCTCGACGACCCTGCGGGCCGGGAGCTCGACGAGGTCCGCTCGATCCGCGACGAGATCGAACGCCGCGTCCGGGGCCTCCTCGCCGACCTGCACGTCGACGCCGTCCGGATCTCCGACGCCGTGTCCTCGACGATCGACTCGAGCGACAACACGTAGGTGCTGCGGCCGAGCCGCTGCCTCGACGGTGTGGCCGTCATCGCAGCAGTGCGAGGTCCCAGGGACGCGCCGCCTCGAGCTCGATCCCGAGCTGCACGAGCAGCGCGTCGGCGCCGAACGCCGTCGAGAGCATGGCGCCGACCGGCTGGTGGGTGGCGTCGTCGAAACCCATCGGCAGCGTGATCGCGGGCGTGCCGCCGGCGTTGGCGAGCGGCGTGTAGGGCATCCACGCGGCGATGCGTGACAGCAGCGGTTCGAAGTCCACGTCGGTGCCCAGGTAGCCGAGCTCGGGAGGCACCGTGGCGATCGTCGGGCTGAGCACCACATCGAACCGCTCGTGCATCCTGGCCAGCAGCGATCGGACCCGTCGCAGCCGTCGCGACACGCCAACGATCCTGCTCGGGTGCGCTCGGAACGACGCGGCCATGCACTGGGAGAAGTTGGTGAGCTTGGACCTGTCGTAGTGCGAGCCGTGGACGAACTGCGCCGAGCTCGTCGCGGAGAACACCAGGAACCGGAAGTAGAAGATGAAGTCGTCCCTGAACTGCTCGGGGTCCACCGGCGAGGTCGTCTCTTCGACGTGGTGGCCCAGCTCGGTGAGCAGCTCGACGGTCGAGTCGAGCGTCGAGCGTGTCGGCTCGTCGATCGTCACCTGCCCCGGGATCTCGCCCAGCACACCGACGCGGAGCCGCCGTGAGGGTGGCCCGGTGATCTCTCCCATGGCCGGCATGTGGGTGGGCCGGACGACCCGCTCCATCTCGGCGTAGAAGCGCGCCGTGTCGCGCACGGTGCGGGTCACGACGCCGTCGACCGACACCGACACGGGCAGGTTCCGCTCATCCGTGTGGCGGCGGAGCCGCCCGAGGCTCGGCTTGAGCCCCACCAGTCCGGCTGCCGCCGCCGGGATGCGGATCGACCCGCCGCCGTCGACGGCGTGGCCGACCGGGATGACGCCGGCTGCGACGAGCGCGGCAGAGCCCCCCGACGAACCGCCGACGGTGCGAGTCGGGTTCCACGGGTTGCGCGTCGGGGCGCGCTCCGGGAACTCCGTGGAGGGCACGAACCCCCACTCGGGCATGGTCGACGTGCCGAGGATCGACATCCCCATCCGCTCCACGTCGCGTGCCACACCCCGGGTGCGGGACTGCGGCGGTGCGTCAGCCAGCGCCGCCGCACCCCACGTCGATGGCAGACCCGCGACGGGCACCATGTCCTTGATGAAGGTCGGCACCCCCTCGAGCCCTCCGCGACGGGTGGGTCGTGTGCCGACGCTGCGCAGCGCCTCGTCGTAGCGTTCGAACGCGACTGCTGCGGCCCGGGGATCGACGGCTCGGGCCCGCTCGATCGCGGCCGCGTTGACCTCTCGGGCCGACAGCTCCCCGGCATCGATCGCGGCGATGGTCGCCACGGCATCGAGGCGCGCCAGCTCATCCGCGTAGGCGTGGACCTCCGGGAGCCGCTCGTTGGTCGGTCTCGGATCAGCGGTCGACGGCGATGTCATGGGCGGCAACCCTATGCCCGGGTCGACGGTGCGGACGTGGGTCGAAGCGTGCTGACAGCGGGCCGAGCCCCGCTGTCAGGCTCGAAGCGCTGGTCGACACTCGGACCACGGATGGGCTCGCTCGACCTGTGCGGCGAGCCCGAGGAGCAGGTCCTCGCGGCCGTAGGCCGCGGCGAGCTGGCTGCCGATCGGCAGACCGTCCGCGGACTGCCCCATCGGCAGCGACATCGCCGGCTGGCCGGCCGTGTTGAACTGGGCGGTGAACGGGATCACCTCGACGATGCGCATCATCGCTGCGATCGGGTCCTCTCCCGGCTGCCTCGTCAGGTGGCCGATCGGGGGTGGCAACGTGGCGATGGTCGGCGTGAGCAGCAGGTCGAAGCCGTCCGGGTTCTCGGCGACGGCTTGGCCCGCGCCTGGCCCGCCCCGCCACCACGACGCCATCCGGCGACCGTGGGCGTGCATCCACTCCAGCGCGGCGAGGTACTCCACTCCGGAGGTCGACCGGCCGTTCTCGGCGTTGGCCCAGTTGGCCGGCTCGATGTCGTCGGCCGTCACCTCCCGTCCCGCCAGGCGGCTGATCTCCTGAAGCTGGCGAGTCATCGCTGTGGAGACGATCGTGCCGTAGTGCACCATGAAGTCCTGCTCGAGGAGCGCCGGCGGTGCCGCTTCGGTCACGTCGTGGCCGAGCTCGGCGAGCAGGTCCGCAGTCCGACGGACCGAGGCCACGACCTCGGGGTCGATCGACAGCCCTGGGAACAGGTGCTCCGTGTGCACGCCGATGCGGAGCCGGTCCGGTTGCGTGTCGAGCTCGCGAACCCAGGGCCTGGCCGGCGGGGGAGCGGTGTAGGGGTCGCCCGGCTCCCAGCCGCACAGCACGTCGAGGAGTGCCGCCGTGTCGCGGACGGTCAGGCTGACGACCCCGTCGGTGGATGCGCCGGCCCAGCCCTCGCCGGCTTGGGGGCCGCGGCTGATCCGTCCACGCGACGGCTTGAGGCCGAACACGCCGCACTCGCTCGCCGGGATGCGGATCGACCCTCCGCCGTCGGAGGCGTGAGCGACCGGCACCATCCGCGACGCCACCGCTGCTGCGGACCCACCCGAGGAACCGCCTGCCGAACGGCCGGTGTCCCACGGGTTGCGGGTCGGGCCGTAGGCGAACGGCTCGGTGGTACAGGTGGCACCGAACTCGGGCGTGTTGGTGCGTCCGAGGATCACGAAGCCCGCGGCTCTGAGCCGCTTGACCAGGTAGCTGTCCTCGCTGGCCCGATGGTCGATCCGGCGGAGGAGCGCGTTGCCGAGGTGCAGCGGCTCGCCGGCCATCGCCGCGCCGAGGTCCTTCACCAGGATCGGCACGCCGCGGAACGGCCCTCTCGGGAGCGATGCGGCGGCCTCGGCCCGAGCGGCGTCGAAGCGCTCGGTGATCACCGCGTTGATCTCCGGGTTCAGCGCCTCGATGCGGGCGATCGCGGCTGCGACCAGCTCCGACGGCGACGCGTCGCCGTCGCGGACCAGCGCGGCCAGGGCGGACGCGTCGAGGTCGACGAACGGATCGGCGGGGGGTGCATCCATGGCGGTGAAGCTACGAGGTCAGCAGATCGACGCCGAAGGTGCTGAAGTCGATCCGTTCGGTCGCGGTGGCGTCGCCGGTCTCGTACAGGACCCCGACGACGTGACCGGGAAGGGCGACGAGGTCCGAGTACCCGGACGGGCCGTCGCGGAGGAGCAGCCCGTCCTGCCACGTCACGCCCGCGTCGGTCGAGGTCCGCACTCGCAGGTTCACCCGGTCCGTGCTCGCCGACGGTCCGGACAACAGGAGCATCCCGTCGCCGTCCCCGCCAGCCTGTGCGCCCTGCTCGCCGTCGGCGGAGTCCACCCACAGCATCGATCCCTGCACGACTGGGGTCACCAGGCCGGCCTGATCGCTGAACGGCGCGGTGAACGACTCGCCGCCGTCGGTCGACGTGGTCCGCAGCCGATGCCACTCATCGCTGCCGTCCTGGTCCCGGGCGGAGACCACGATCGTTCCGTCGGAGGTCTGCGCCCCGGTCGCTTCGTTCGGGTGCAGCGGGCCACTCTGCGGGGTGTCGACCGCACCGATTCGCCAGGTCGCTCCACCGTCATCGCTGAGCAGCAGGTGCGCGCCGTAGTTCGCTCCGGCATCGGAGTGGTTCGCCGGGGCGACGATTCGACCCGCATGGGGACCGCTGCGGAGCACGAACGCGTGTCCGGGCCCGACCCCGTACCAGCGCCAGTCGGGACGCTTGACGGACTCGGTGATGTCGGTCGGTTCCGACCACGTCGCGCCGTCGTCGTCGCTCGTGAGCAGGAACTCGCGGCTGGTCTCGGTGCCGGTGCCGCTGAGGATCTGGAGCTCCTTGTCCGCCGCGTTCTTGTACGTGGCCAGCAGCACGATCCGGCCGGACTCGGGGTCGACCACCGGCGACGGGTTGCCGATGAAGTTGGAGTCGAAGTCGGCAACCACCTGGAGCTCACCCCATGTACGACCCTCGTCGCTCGACCGCTTCGACACCAGGTCCACGTTTCCGTCGTCGGCCGCCGAGGTGACTCGGGCTTCGGCGAAGGCGACGAGGGTGCCGTCATCAGCGCGCACCACCGCCGGGATCCGGAACGTCGAGTAGCCGTCGTCACCGGATCGGAACACCGTGGCCGTTGCGATGGGTGCGTCGGAGAGGTCTTCGACCGTCGTCGATGTCGAGGTCGACGACGTGGAGCCGGATCCGCTGTCGTCGCTGGAGCAACCCGTGAGGAGCAAGGCGACCACCGCCATCGCGAGCCCCAACTTCCGTGTGCCCGACTTGGTCTGTGCAGGTCCCGTCATCGACACAAACTATCGCTCGACGATCGTGTCCGACCTACGTCATCGCAGGGCACATGGGATGATCGGTCCGTCACGACGAGATCCGCACCGACGGGTCGTTCAGGGAGCTGGTCAGCATGGCGATCGAAGGACCCCGACAGGATCCCGGCAACACCGAGCCGCTGAGCACCGTGGCGGGGGCGCCGGTCTGGGAGAACCAGAACAGCCTGACCGCCGGCGCTCGTGGGCCCATGCTGCTCCAGGACGTGTGGTTCCTGGAGAAGCTCGCCCACTTCGACCGCGAGGTGATCCCCGAACGGCGGATGCACGCCAAGGGCTCCGGTGCCTACGGCACGTTCACCGTGACCAACGACATCACCCGGTACAGCTCCGCGAGCGTGTTCGCCGAGGTCGGCTCGACGACCGAGATGGTGGTGCGCTTCTCGACGGTGGCAGGGGAGCGCGGCGCGGCGGACGCCGAACGCGACATCCGCGGCTTCGCCGTGCGCTTCTACACCGACCAGGGCAACTGGGACCTGGTCGGCAACAACACGCCGGTGTTCTTCTTCCGCGACGCGCTGAAGTTCCCGGACCTGAACCACGCGGTCAAGCGCGACCCGAAGTCCAACCTGCGCAACGCCGAGAACAACTGGGACTTCTGGACGAACCTGCCCGAGGCGCTGCACCAGGTGACCATCGTGATGTCGGACCGCGGTCTGCCCGCCGACTACCGCCACATGAACGGCTTCGGCAGCCACACGTTCAGCTTCTACAACGACGCGGGCGAGCGGTTCTGGGTGAAGTTCCACCACCGCAGCCAGCAAGGCCTGGAGAACCTCACCGACGCGCAGGCCGGAGCGATCGTCGCCGGCGATCGTGAGTCGAGCCAGCGCGACCTGTTCGAGGCGATCGAGCGGGGTGACTTCCCCAAGTGGAAGCTGTTCGTGCAGGTGATGCCCGAGGCCGACGCGGAGACGGTTCCGTACCACCCGTTCGACCTCACGAAGGTGTGGCCGAAGGCCGACTACCCGCTCATCGAGGTCGGGGAGTGGGAGCTCAACCGCAACGCGGAGAACTACCACGCCGAGGTCGAACAGGTGGCCTTCAACCCGGCCAACGTGGTCCCCGGCATCGGCTTCTCGCCCGACCGGATGCTCCAGGGCCGACTGTTCTCCTATGGCGACGCGCAGCGCTACCGCCTGGGGGTGAACCACCACCAGATCCCGGTCAACCAGCCCAAGGGCTGCCCGATGGCGAACCCGTACCACCGCGACGGAGCGATGCGCCTGGACTCGGAGCCGACGCCGGGAATCGAGCCCAACTCCTACGGCCGTTGGCAGGAGCAGCCGCAGTTCCGCGAGCCGCCCCTGCGCATCGACCCGCTCGCGGACCGCTTCGACTTCCGCGAGGACGACGACGACTACTTCGGTCAGCCCGGTGCGCTGTTCCGGACCTTCACTCCCGCTCAGCAGCAGCGGTTGTTCGAGAACACGGCCCGCGCCATCACCGGTGCATCCGCCGAGACGATCCAGCGCCACATCGACAACTGCACCCAGGCCGACCCTGCCTACGGTGCCGGCGTCCGTGCCGCTGTCGACGCCCTCGGTGCCGGTGCGGCGCCGATCGCCACCGATGAGGACCTGACCGCGCCCCCGGGAAGCGACGTCGACCTCCTCTGAGCGGGGCGCGTCGGCCGCCGAGCGCGGTGGCGGAGGTCGCTCGGCTCAGGTGCGGGTTGCGGCGATCAGCTCTTCTGACGCATCGACCACGGCGTGCAGCAGCTCGTCGGCGTCGGTCACGACGTCGGGGTCGACGGTGATGCCCACACCCAGCTGCCCGCAGTACGACAGGACGCCGATGATGCAGGCGATGTTGCCGACCCCGGTGACGATCGGCTGCAGCTGTCGCAGTCGGGCGCCTCGCAGGTAGAGCGGTACCGGCGAACCGGGCAGGTTCGTGACCACGAGGTTCACGAAGGGTTGGCGGGAGAGCAGCCCCGGGGCCACGCGCCGGAGCAACGCGATGGGCACGAGGTCCACCGCGGAGAACAACGACTGGAGCTCGATCGACTGCCGGGACTCCTTGCGGGTCTGCATCTCGTCGTGGATGGCGTGCAGGGTTGCCAGTGGTTCGCCGAGGTGCACCGGCAGAGCGGCCACCACGAACGAGAACGTGTTGCCGGCGTCGCCGTCGCCGACATCGCCCACCGGGACGAGTACCTTGGGCGGGTCGTCCGCATGCTCGGTTGCGACTCCGGTCCCCGGCATCTGCCGTAGCGCCCCGGTGACGGTGCCCAGCACGACGTCGTTCAGGGTGACCCCTTCCGCGTGGGCCGTCGTGCGCAGCCCGTCGAGCGGCAGCTGGGTCCACAGGAAGTCCCGCCGTTGTCCGACGCGGCCGGTCAACGCGACCCGAGGTGCGGGTCGGGGCGGCGAGAGCACAGTGGTGGCCACCGTCCGGCCGAGCTGGAGCACGCGGCGCGGGTCGAGGAGCTCCCGCCCCGCTGCCGCCGCGAGTCCCATCTGGCACCGCGTCCGCTCGACGAGCCCACTGATGGCCAGCTCGACCGGACCCGGCTGGTCAGCCGGCTCCCAATCGGGTGGTGGCGTGCCCGCCGGTGGGTCGAGCTCGAGATCCAGGAGCGCGGTCGCGGCGCGCAGCAGGGAGAGGCCGTCGGCGACGACGTGGTGTGTGCGCAACAGAACGGCGACGTCGCCGTCGTCGAGGCCGTCGATCAACCAGAGCTCCCACAGCGGGTGCGCCGGGTCGAGCGGCCGGCCGAGGAGCTCGGCGACGAAGCGTCGGAGCTCGGCGACGCCGCCGGGACCGGGCAGCTCCGCGGTGCGCAGGTGGCGGTCGAGGTCGAAGTCCGCGTCGTCGATCCAGACGGGCCGGGACACGTCGAGGGGCACGGGCTGGATCCGCTGGCGGAATCGCGGCAGGCGGTGCAGTCGAGACATGACGTGGCATCGGAGCTCGTCGACCAGGAGCTTGCCGTCCGGACCGCGCAGCGGTGCGCCCTCGAAGATGCACAGCGCTCCGATCTGGAGCTGTGCCTCCCGCGTCGTCGCGCACAGCAGCGTGGCGTCCTCGCTGCTCAGCGGGCCCGACTCTGTTCCTGGTGCGTCCGTTCGCCCCTGTGCCATGGACGAAGCGTACGAGGGGCCCGGGTCGGCTCGCCGGGTGTCCACCGGCGAGCCGTCGGCCTCCGACGACGAGGACACGGCCGGGAGAACCGGATCAGGCCAAGACGTCGGCTCGGAGGCGTTCGGCCCAACGGAGACCCTGCTCGAGGGCCAGCGGGTACACGGCCTTTGCACGGTCGCTGTCGAACAGGCTCAACGGGCTGCGACCCGCGTGAGCTGCGGCCTCGCGTCCGGGTCGGATCAGGGTGATCCGCCGGCCGGGATGGCGCCGCTGCCACGTGCGCAACTCCCGCTCGAGCAGGAACCCCGCGCTGCGGCCGATGGGGCCCATGTGGGGTCCCGCGAGCGGAGCCACCACGATCACCTCGTCGGCATCGGAGGCAGCGTCGACCGAGGTGACCGACCACATGCCGCCGTCGATGTAGAGGCGTCCGTCGATGCGGTGAGGCGGCAGCAGTCCCGGTACGGCCGAGGACGCAGCGACGAGGTCGGCGAGCGGGTAGCGGCCCCCGTCGAGGATGTGTCGCCGCCTGGAGCGCAGGCACACCGCGGACACCGAGACGAGGGGGTGGGTCGCGTCGTCGAAGATGCTGCGAGCGACCTCTGCGAGCACGCCTCGACGCCGGTTGGGCACCGGCGGAGCATCGATGTCGGCCACGTCCTCGTACGTCATCCCCAGCGCGACCGCTGCCGCCGCCCACGAACCCGCAGAGGTGCCGAGCGCAGGGGCGTCGGCGACGGGCACTCCGCCGGCGGCGAGTCCGTGCGCCACGCCCACGGCGTAGCCGATGCCGAACACGCCGCCTCCGCCGTAGACCATGGACAGCGGGTGCGGTCCCTCGGTCACGGCCGGCACGCCGTCGAAGTCGACGTTGCCGCGCTGGCTGTGCTCATGGTGTGCCACCGGAACCACCCTCGGATCGTCGGGGATCGAGAAACGTCGTCGACGGTAACAACGCCGGTGGACGCGGCCCGCCATCCCACCTGCGATGTGACCTCCATCGCAGTCCGGCTCGGTCTGAGGACCTGCCGCGGGTCCCTGCCTCACCGGCCGTGTCGCGGGCCGGTCAGCCGTGATCGCCGGCGTCGATATGTTGGGGTGCCATGGCACACATCACGAGCGGACCGAGCCGCGCGACGGCCCTCATGCCAAGGGGCGGGTCGTGAAGCGCCTGGACGGACGAGTCGCCGTGGTGACCGGTGCGGGCAGCGGCATCGGCCGGGCGACGAGCCTGGCGCTCGCCGGACGCGGCTGCGACCTCGCGCTCGTCGACGTCGCCGCCGACGCGCTCGGCGAGACGTCCCAGCAGGTTCGATCGCTCGGGTCGAGCGCGTCCACCCACGTCGTCGACGTCCGGGACGGCGCAGCCATGGCCGCGTTGCCCGATGCCGTCGTCGACGAGCACGGCGCGTGCCACATCCTGGTCAACAACGCGGGCGTGACGTCGGCGGGAGCCTTCGAGGACGAGACCGACGAGGACCTCCGCTGGATCGTGGACATCAACGTCTGGGGCGTCGTCAACGGGTGCCGGGCCTTCCTCCCGCGCCTTCGCGAGGTCGACGAGGCCCACATCGTCAACATGTCGAGCATGGTCGGCCTCCTGGGGTTGGCGCACAACGCGTCGTACTCGCTGACGAAGGGGGCGGTGCGCTCGTTCACCGAGGCCCTGCGGGGTGAGCTCGTCACTTCGTCGATCGGGGTGACCGCCGTGTTCCCGGGGGCGATCAACACGAACATCACGGCCGCGGCCCGAGGCTCGAAGGGCGATCTGCTCGCCGGCCTGGGGGAGTCACGCCTGGCACCGTTCATCCTGCGACCCCCGTCGTCGGTCGCCGGCCGGATCGTGCGGGCGATCGAGCGGGACAAGGGTCGGGTCGTGGTCGGTCCCGACGCCCACCTGGTCTCCATGTGGTCCCGCCTGGCCCCGGGTCGCTCGGCCCAACTCGGTCGGCTCACGTCCCGGTTCTGACGTCGACCGATCGACGTCGGCCGCGGGCTGATGGATGCCTGCCATCGCACAGGTGGTCAGTGCGAGAAGTGGATGGTGGGCAGGATGCGTCCCAGCCACCTCGGGAGCCACCAGTTGCGTTCGCCGAGGAGTCCCATGATCGACGGGACGAGCATCATCCGCACCACGGTGGCGTCGAGCAGCACCGCAACGGCGAGGGTGATCCCGAGCTCGGTGGGAGGGATCGGTCCGGTCACGCCGAAGGCGATGAAGACGACGATCATGATGAGCGCCGCGTTGGTGATGGGCCGACCGGTCGTGGCGATCCCTTCGCGGATGGCGAGCTGGGTGTCGCCGGTGGCTTCGTAGCGCTCACGGATCGCGGCCAAGAGGAACAGCTGGTAGTCCATCGACAGCCCGAACAAGAGGGCGAAGAAGAACAGCGGTGCCCAGGCGTCGACGAACCCCTGGTGCTCGATGCCGATGAGGCCGGCCCCGAATCCGTGTTGGAAGACCAGGGTGGCGAACCCGAAGCTCGCACCGACGCTGAGCAGGTTGAGGAAGATCGACGAGAGGGCGATCGTGAGGCTGCGGAAGACGACGAGGAGCAGCACGAAGGCGACCGCCATGATGATGCCGATCGCGATCGGTGCCCGTCCGATGAGCTCGGCGGTCAGGTCGTGGTTCTGGGCTGCCGGCCCGCCGACGTCGGCGTCGGGCACGGCATCGCCGATCGTGCTCCGGAGCCGTCCCACCATGTCGGAGGTCTCCTGGGCGTCGACCGCCGTGGCGGGGGTCACCCGGACCACCGTTCGACCGCTGGCGGCCGGCTCAGCGACGACCCGGGCGTCGACGACGTTGCGGTCCGCCGATGCCAGCGCCACGACCTCGGGGGCCTGGTCGGCCGGAGCGGTCACGAAGAGAGGTGCCGCGGCGCCGGGCCCGAAGGAGGCCACGAGGAGCTCGTAGCCGTCACGACTGGAGCGACCTTCATCGACGACGCGGGCGCCGGGCATGCCGAGGCGCATGCCGATCGCAGGGGCGGTGAGGAGCAGCAGGAAGGCGAGCCCGGCGGCGAGGGTGCGGCCGGGGTGGCTGAGGGCCAGACCCGTCCAACGGGCCCACCGGCCTTCGGCGGCGCGATCGGGATCCTTGTGGCCGCGGGCGACGAGGACCTTGTCGCCCATGGCGACGAGCACAGCCGGAAGCAGCGTGAGCGCGGCCAGTCCGACGGCCGCGACCGACAGGATCATCCCCAGCGCCATGGATCGGAAGACCATGACCGGCACCACGAAGACGGCTGCCAGGGAGAGGACCACGGCGAGGGCGGACAGGAACACGGCCTTGCCCGCTGTCGACAGCGTGTTGGCGATCGCATCGAGGGCGTCGTGGCCGTCCTCTCGCTCCTCCCGGTACCGGGAGACGATGAAGAGGCTGTAGTCGATGCCGACGGCCAGGCCGATCATCATCGAGAAGTTCATGGACCACACCGACAGCGGGGTCGTGTCGCCGAGGAGGTGCAGCGCAGCGAAGCCCACCGCGATCCCGGCGAGGGCGAGGAGGAGGGGGATGCCGGCCGCGATGGCGGATCCGAATGCGATGAACAGCAGGATCACCGTGGGGATGCCCGAGACGAGCTCCGCCTTGTGGAGCGCCTCCTCGTTCGTCGTGTTGAAGTCGCTCCAGACCGGCCACTCACCTGTCACCTCCGCCTGGCTGCCATCCGGGAGCTCCAGCCCGCCGACGTGGTCGATGAGCTTGCCCGCCGACTCGGGGAGCTGGGCGTCGCTGTCGGCAGCGAGCTGGACCGGGATCAACGCAGTCCGCCCATCCTCGGCGACCAGACCGGCCTCGGCGGGTTGGGACAGGGGGTCCACCACCGATGCCGCCCCAGGAGCCCCCTGGAGGTCGGACACCAGCGACGTCACGCCGGTCGGGTCCTGGCTGATCGGCACCTCCTGGCGGTAGACGACCACCGCGGCCTCGGCCCCGAGCTGCGGGAAGTCGCGCCGCAACTCGTCGCGAACCTTCACCGATGTCGATCCCTGCGCCTCCCAACCGGCACCGGAGAGCGCTCCGGAGAGGGACAGCGCCAACGGCGCCGCGGCCAGGGTCGCGACCAGCCACACGATCATCACGGCCCGGCGGTGCGTGCCCGAGAACCTGGCCATCGCAGCGAACCACGGCTCGTTGCGGTCACCACCGCTGGGTGGGGTCGAGACGTCGTCCGATTTGGGGTTCGTGATCATCGGTACCTCCGGAGGTGCGTGGGACACCGGAGGAGCATATACCCCCAGGGGTATCTGCGGTACCCCCTGAGGTTTGACTGGGGGTGTCGCCTGGTTCGGGCGCGGCCGTTCGAGGGCGCGGCACTGCCGGCCCGTTGGGGCCGGTAGGCGAGTCGTCAAGCTGCTCGGACGGGCGGTCAGTCGACCACGCGGAGATCAGTAGGTGACGGGGAAGGCCTTCAACGCGTTGAGCCAGCCGGATCGCAGGCGGCTCGGCTCGCCGAGCGCGGTGATGTCGGGGAGGTGGTCGGCGATGGCGTTGAACATCAGGTTGATCTCGACCTTCGCCAGGTTCGCTCCGACGCAGTAGTGCGCCCCGCCGCCGCCGAAGCCGACGTGTGGGTTCGGGTCGCGCAGGATGTTGAAGGTGTGCGGGTCGTCGAACACGGTCTCGTCGAAGTTCGCTGAGGAGTACACGAGCCCGACGCGCTGGCCTGCCTCGACGCGCTGGCCGCCGACCTCGGCGTCGGCCATCGCCGTTCGCTGGAACATGACGACCGGCGTGGCCCAGCGGACGATCTCGTCTGCCGCGGTCTCGGGCCGCTCCGCCTTGTACAGCTCCCACTGCTCTGGGTTGGCCAGGAACGCGTGCATGCCGTGGCTGATCGCGTTGCGCGTGGTCTCGTTGCCGGCCACTGCGAGGATGAGGATGAACCAGGCGAACTCATCGGTGCTCAGCGTCTCGTTCTCGGCGCTGGCCGCCACGAGCTTGGTGATGATGTCGTCGGCGGGGCAGCCCTTCCGCTCCTCGCCGATCGCCATGGCGTACCCGAGGATCTCGGTCGCCGCGACCTCGGGGTCGACCTCGAAGTCCGGGTCGTCGTAGGCCATCATCTGGTTGGACCAGTCGAAGATCTGCCTGCGGTCCTCCTGCGGGAAGCCCATCAGGTCGGCGAGGGCCTGCAGCGGCAGCTCGCATGCGACGTCGTCGACGAAGTTGCCCTGTCCCTTCTCCTTCGCCTCGATGCAGATCTGGTTGGCTCGGGCCCGGAGCTTGTCCTCGATCTTGGCGACGCCGCGGGGTGTGAACACCCCGCGGGACACGATGCCGCGCACCTTGGCGTGGTGCGGGTCGTCCATGTTCAACAGCATGTTGCGCTGGATGTCGCGCGTCTCCTTGGTGACGGTGCCGCCGTTGAACTTCACGATGGCGGTGTTCTCTTCGCTCGACCATCCGTCGCGAGCACAGGAGATCTCCTTGACATCCTCGTGGCGGGTGGCGAGCCAGAAGCCCCCGTCGTCGAAGCTCGAGTCCTCCTGGGTCTGCGGGTTCCAGAACATCGGACGGTTCTCACGCAGCCACGCGAACTCGGGCAGCGGCACCCGCGACTGGAGCAGATCGGGGTCGGTGAAGTCGGTTCCCTCGGTGACGGGGCAACGCTCGATGTTCATCGGTTCTGGGCCTCCGTTGGTCTGCATCGCTCGAGCCCGAGCTCGGTGCTGGTCCCGGTGCTGGTGCTGGTGCTGGGTGGTAGGAGCTGGGTCACCGATCAACATATGTCCGGCGACGGAGGTTCCACCCATCCTCGGTCGTGGTCGCCGGTGTGACTCAGGGCACTGAGGTTGGGTGTGCGATCAGATCGGCGCACTTCTCGCCGATCATGATCACCGCGGCGTTGATGTTGTTGCTCGGCACGCACGGCATCACCGACGCATCCGCGATCCTGAGCCCGCTGACGCCCCGGACCCTGAGTTGGGGGTCGACCACGGCCATCGGGTCGTCGTCGGGGCCCATCTTGGCGGTTCCGCACACGTGGTACTCGGTGTCCGCGTGGGCGCGGAGGGTCTCTTCGATCTGACGCGGGTCGTTCCGGTCGTAGTGGATGAGCATCTCCCCGCGGTAGCGATCGAACGCCGCGCTGCCCATGATGTCGAGCGCCACCTGGGTGCCCTTGACCAGGGTCTCCATGTCGTAGGGGTGGCTGAAGTACCTGGGGTCGATGAGCGGCGCGACGTGGGTGTCGGGACTGGCGAGGCGCACCTCGCCGACGCTCTTCGGCCGAGCGAGGAGGAGGTGGGCGGAGTAGCCGTGACCGAGGTGGAGCTTGCGCCCGTGGTCGTCGCCGATGCCCACGATCAGCTCCATCTCCATGTCGGAGACCTCGACCTCGGGGCTGCTCCGGTAGTAGACGCCGGACTCGGCGGCGCAGCTGGTGAGGAGCCCGGTGCGGTGTCGCCGCCACATCCAAGCGCCCTTGATCAACCGGGCCACTCCGGCGGCAGAGATGCCCACGGTGTCCTCGTCGACGCGGGCACGGTAGATGAGCAGCGCTGAGATGTGGTCCTGCAGGTTCTGGCCGATCCCCGGGGCGTCGAGGACCGGGGTGATCCCGAGCCCCTGCAGGTGGGCGCCCGGTCCCAGGCCGGAGGCCATGAGGATCTGGGGCGTCCCGAAGGCGCCGGCGGACATGACGACCTCGTGACGAGCGCCCACGGAACGGGTCTCGCCGTCGCAGGTGTACTCCACGCCGGTTGCTCGACGCTGCTCGAAGAGCACCCGGGTGATGTGGGCGCCCGTCCGCACGTCCAGGTTCGGCCGATCCAGGTTCGGATGGATGAACGCGGCGGCAGTGCTGAGACGCTCGCCGTCCTTCTGCGTGACCTGGACGTGGTAGCAGCCGTGGTGCTGGGCACCGTTGAGGTCGGGGTTGAAGGGGATGCCCTGTTCCTGACAGGCATCCAGGAACACGTCGTTGAGGGGGCTCGGACTGCGGAGGTTCGTGACGTGCAGCGGACCGTCCACACCATGGAAGGGGGAGTCCCGGTGGATGGCGTTGCACTCGGACTTCTTGAAGTACGGGAGCACGTCGTCGTAGCCCCAACCGGGGTTGCCGAGCGCGGCCCAGTTGTCGTAGTCCGAGCGGGGGCCCCGGGCGTAGATCATGGCGTTGATGGCACTCGATCCCCCGAGCACCTTGCCGCGGGGCTGGAAGCCCCGGCGGCCGTTGAACCCCGGCTGAGGGACGGTCTGGTAGTCCCAGCTGTTGATGCCTGCCGGCATCGCCACGGCGAAGCCGAGCGGAGCCCGGATCAGGACGTCGCGCCCCTCGCCACCGGCCTCCAGGAGGCACACCCTGACCGAGGGGTCCTCGCTCAAGCGGCTCGCGACGACGCAGCCTGCCGAGCCGCCACCGACGACGACGTAGTCGAATCCTTCCATCGCCAGACGGTACCCGCCACCGGAGTGAGCCTCGACGCCGAGCGATCGTCGTCGCTCTCCCCTACGCGACAATGGTGCCAACGTCACGAGGAGGTCGGCGGTGAAGGGACCACGCGAACGCCTGGACGCACGCACATGAGCGTGGCGCTCTCGCTCGAGGGAGTGGTGAAGACCTTCGGTCCGACCCGAGCACTCGACGGACTGGATCTGGAGGTCCGCTCCGGCGAGATCCATGGGTTCCTGGGACCGAACGGGGCGGGCAAGACCGTGACGATCCGCATCCTGCTCGGACTGCTGCGCCAGGACAGCGGGGTCGCTCGTCTTCTCGACGGCGACCCGTGGCGCGACGCTGTGGACCTGCACCGCCGGGTCGCCTACGTGCCCGGTGAGCTCGACCTGTGGCCCCAGTTGAGCGGTGGCGAGGTCATCGACCTCTTGAGTGACTTGCAGGGCGGCATCGACCCGGCTCGGCGCGACGAGCTGGTCGAGCGCTTCGACCTGGACGTGCGTCGGAAGTCCCGCACCTACTCGAAGGGCAACCGCCAGAAGGTGGCGCTGGTCGCTGCGCTCGCGGCCGATGCCGACCTGTACCTGCTCGACGAGCCGACGTCGGGACTGGACCCGCTCATGGAAGCCGTCTTCCAGGACTGCGTGGAGGAGCTCGCTGCGCAGGGACGGACCGTGCTCCTGTCGAGCCACATCCTCGACCAGGTCGAGCGACTGTGCCACCGTGTGACGATCATCCGGCGCGGACGCACCGTGCAGTCGGGATCCCTCGGCGAGATGCGTCACCTGACCCGCACCAGCATCTCGGCGGAGACGGCACGTCCCGCGGACCTGGTCGGGCGCAGCGGGGTCCATGGCCTCGTCGTGGCCGGCAACCGGGTGACGTTCGACGTGGACAGCGACCAGCTGGCGTCGGTGATGTCGGAGCTCGCGGCGCTCGGCATCACCGCCCTGTCGAGTCACCCACCGACGCTCGAAGAGCTCTTCCTGCGCCACTACGGCGACGAGCTCACCGAGGCCGGCCTCGACGCGGACGGCTCGGGAGCACGCCACCCGTGAGCCGTCGCAGCGGTCACCCCACCCTGTGCGGCACGGTCAGGCTGGCCCGACTCGACCTCCGACTCGACCGCGTCCGCATGCCCGTCTGGGCGGTCGCCGTGGCCGGGCTGGTGCTGGTCTCCGGCGCGAGCGTCATGAGCCTGTACTCGACTGCGGAGCAGATCGCCCAGTACGTGTCGCTGATCGACATCAGCGGCAACATGACCGCGGTCAACAGCGCGCTCAACGGCCCCGGGTTCGGCTTCGACCATCCCAACGTGGGCGTGATCCTGGTCAACGAGGTGGCGATATGGGGCGCCATCGGCTTCGCGATGTTGGGCATCTTCGGGATGGCGCGCCACACACGGGCCGAGGAGGAGGCCCAGCGCACCGAGATCCTGCGCTCCCGGATGGTCGGTCGTCACGCCGGGCTCGCGTCGGCAGCGCTGACGGTCGGAGGATCGGAGCTGCTGGTCGGACTCGTGACCTTCGGGGGCTTGTCGCTCCTGGGCTTCGACGCCGTGGGTGCCGCGGCGCTCGTCCTGGGCTACGTGGCCGCGGGTCTGCTCTTCGCCGCGGTGACAGCGGTCGCTGCGCAGGTGGCGAGCACGTCGCGGGCGACGGTCGGTCTCGGCATCGGTGCACTCGGACTCGCGTACCTGGTTCGAGCGGTCGGCGACATGGGACCGGGCTGGCTGTCGTGGCTGTCGCCGATCGGTTGGGTCCACCGGTTGCGCCCGTACGCCGGAGAGCGGTGGTGGGTGCTCCTGATGTTCGTCGCGGTGGTGTCGGTCGCAGGAGCGCTCGCCGTGGCCCTGTCGGACCGGCGCAACATGGGAGCCGGTCTCGTCGTCCAGCACCTGGGTCCGGCGCATGCCGGGTCGATCACGGTCCATCCGACCGGGTTGATCCTTCGGCTCCAGAAGGGGTCGATCATCGGCTGGAGCGTTGGCCTGCTCGTGCTGGGCCTCGCATACGGCTTCGTCGCGAGCGACATCGAGCAGATGTTCATCGACAACCCGGAGCTCGGTCGGTTCATCCCGGCCGGGGCCGGGTCGATGACCGACAGCTACCTCGCCTACACCCTCGCGCTCGGCGCGATGCTCGCCGGGGGCCTCGCGATCGCTTCGGTGCTGCGCATGCGCGCCGAGGAGTCGTCCGGTCGCCTCGAGCTCCTGCTGGCTCGGCCGGTCGGTCGTTCCAGGTGGGCCATGGACCACTGCGCCGTCGCCCTCGTCGGGGTGGTGGTCGCGCTGGTGAGCTCGGGCCTGGGGACCGGCATCGGCGTCGCGCTGGCGCTGGGGGACTCCCAGCAGGTTCTGCGCATGACGTCAGCCTCGCTGGCGCTCCTGCCGCTCGATCTGGTCCTGCTGGGTTTGGCCATGTTGCTCGTGGGGGTGCTGCCCAGGCTCGCGCTCCTCGCCTGGGCGGGCCTGGCCGTGGTCGTGCTCGTCGGCCTCTTCGCCGAACCCTTCCACCTTCCAGATTGGCTCCGCGCCTGCTCGCCGCTCGAGTACCTGCCGTCGATGCCGTCCGAAGGGTTCGACGTGGTCGCGTTCGTGGCGGTCAGCGCGGTCGGGCTCGGCCTCGTCCTGATCGGTCGGCTGGGGTTCCGTCGTCGCGACATCCCCGCGGTGTGATCGCGCCCACGTCGCCGGCGATGCGACGTGTCAGGGTGTGAGGATGGCGACGAGGAAGTCCGAGGCGGCCGTGAAGGGCCGGAGATCCCACGTGGCGAACTCGGACTCGACCGAGAGGCCGGCGGCGATCACGTCGGCGCGGAACTCGTCGAACTCGTAGCCCCGGTCGGCGCCGAATCCGATGACCACCCGGCCGTCGGGATCGACGTGGGATCGAAGTCGCTCGAGCACCATCCGACGGGTGCTCGGGGCGAGGAAGGTCATCACGTTCCCGGCGGACACGATCACATCGAAGCCGCCGTCGATCCCGCGTTCGGGTAGGTCGAGCAGGGCCAGGTCGCCCACGACCCACGTCGGCCCAGGATGGTCGGCCTCGGCGGCGTGGATCAGCGCCGGATCGACGTCCACTCCGACCACCACGTGCCCTTGCGCGTGCAGGAACGCGCCGACGCGTCCGGGACCACACCCTGCATCGAGGATGCGGGCACCACGCGGCACCAGTGCGTCGATCAGCCTCGCCTCGCCGGCGAGGTCGTTGCCCGCCTCGGCCATGTCGCGGAACCGCTGGATGTACCAGGACGAGTGGTCCGGATTCTGCTCGGTCAGCTCGATCCACTTGCTCTTGTCGACCATCCGGACCGACGTTAGGCGTGATCGTCACCCTTCCTGCACAAGCCTGGTTCGGGACTTTCTGCCCTACTCGGTGATCGGGGTGCGCCCGTACCGTCGTGATGAGGAGTCGGGAGGCCCCCCATGAGCCAACCCAAGTGGTCACGCCGGCCGACAGGCAGCCACCGATGCGGCCCGCTGTGTCGGGCGTGAATCCTCCGCAGGTATCCGCGGGCGGTCCGGTCGAGGGCGGTTCGACGCCCGAGCACCGGCCTGCCCGCCCGAGGGAACAGGAGTCGGGCACATGACCGACACACCCAAACCATCCACCGAGAAGGGCTTCGGCTACGACGGCTGGCTCGTGATGGCCGTGATGCTGTCGATGGTCGCGATCCTCGCCGCCGTGGTCGGCGTCGGCTTCGCGGTCCGGGCCGTGAACGATTCGGGTGGCGAGTCCACCTCCGTCGGATCGACCGGCTCGGAGACCTTCGAGATCGAGCTCGGTGACCTCTACGTGAAGCCGTCCTCGATCGATGTGCCGGCCGGGACCGAGGTCATCCTCAAGGTGACCAACGCCGGAGCGATGGCACACGACCTCAAGCTCGACGGCGACAAGGGAACCGAGATGCTCGACCCGGGTGCGAGCGAGACGGTGAGCCTCGGCGTCGTGGAGACGACGTCGCAGGCGTGGTGCACCGTCCCCGGCCACAAGGAAGCGGGCATGGTGCTCGACATCAACGTGGCCGGCAGCGCGGCCGCTCCCGCGGCATCGGCCAGCGCAGCTGCGGATTCGACCGGGGCCGAGATCGACTTCGCTGCGGAGCCCGCCGCCGACTTCAAACCGTACGATCCGGCGCTGCAGCCGGCGCCGGAGGGTCGGGAGCACACGCTGACCCTGCACGCCACGGAGACGGTGATGGAGGTCGCCCCCGGTGTCACGCAGGAGATGTGGACCTTCAACGACATGGTGCCCGGGCCGATCCTGCGGGGTCGGGTCGGCGACATCTTCACGATCACCCTCGTCAACGACGGCAAGATGGGTCACTCGATCGACTTCCACGCGAGCAAGGTCGCTTGGAACGACGAGATGCGCACGATCCAGCCGGGTGAGTCGCTCGTGTACCAGTACGAGGCGAAGCACGCCGGTGCCTTCATGTACCACTGCGGGACGTCACCGGCGCTGCACCACATCGGCAACGGCATGTTCGGTGCGATCATCATCGATCCGCCGATCCTCGCCCCGGTCGATCACGAGTTCGTGTTCGTCCAGTCCGAGATCTACACAGGACCCGAGGGTCAGCCCGGCGATCTGACCAAGATGCAGAACGACGACTGGGATGCCGTCGTCTTCAACGGCTACGTCAACCAGTACCTGCACCACCCGATCCGGGTCGAGCCCGGTGAGCGCGTTCGAGCCTGGGTCGTCGACGTCGGACCGTCGGAGAACTCTTCGTTCCACATCGTCGGCACGATCTTCGACACCGTGTACAAAGAGGGCACGTACCTGCTCCAACCCGACGCTCGACGGGGAGGGGCACAAGCCCTCGACCTGCAGCCGGCGCAGGGGGGGTTCGTGGAGTTCACCTTCGACGAGGCGGGCCAGTACCCGATCGTCACCCACAAGTTCTCGAACGTCGGCAAGGGTGCGCTGGGCCTGTTCCAAGCAGGTGAGGTCGAGAACGCCGCCAGCGGCGGTCACTGAGCTCACTGGTGGGTGCAGCGGTCGGCGTTGCCGGCTGCTGCACCCACAGCCGCGTCGTTCGTCAGCTTCGCTCGGTGAGGTGACGGCGGAGCACCTCGGCGCCCGAGTGCTCGACGTCACGGGTGGCGGTGAGCAGCACAAGCCCGTCCTCGTCGGCGAAGCCAGAGAGGCGGGCGACCTGCTCTGCGGCCGGGTCGGAACCCAACTCGTCGCGGTAGCGGCGGGCGAACTCGTCGAACCGCCCGGGGTCGTGGCCGTACCAGCGCCGCAGCTCGGTGCTGGGTGCCACGTCCTTGCACCACTCGTCGAACTCGAGGTCCGCCTTGCGGACGCCACGTGGCCACAGGCGGTCGACCAGCACGAGGTGACCGGAGACCGGATGGTCGTGGTCGTAGACCCGGTGGATGCGGACCGAGCGCGGCGAGGCCATCGATCACCGATCCTCGCCGACCGGCTCCGGATCTCCGGCGGCTGCAGCCTCCGCTCTCCACAGTTGCCCGGTCATCGTCGCTCCCCGATCATCACTGCGTTCGCTCGAGCGCTCCCGCCAGGACCCCGTCCACGTAGTCGCCGACCTTCGACGACCAGAGGAAGCCGACGTGGTTGCCCGGGAACCACCGGATGGAGGGTCGGTCCCAGTGCTCCCACAGCGCCGTGGCCTGGGTCGGCACCGCCATGCGATCGCCCAGACCGGCGAAGACGAACCGGCGATCCTGGGGCACTCGGCACGGCATCGCCAGCGGCGACACCACCCGGTGCACCTGCTCGACGTTGCCCTCGAGGATCCCGTGTTGCACGGCCCGCTCGCGAACGTGCCGCGGTGACTGCCGCGAGAACAACGCAGGGAAGTCGCAGACCGGGATCCCTGCGATCACGGCGTCGAGGTCGCCGTCGAAGCACGTCGTCAACGACGAGACGTACCCGCCGAGGGACACCCCGTAGAGCGCGACTGCGACGGGGTCCTGGCTGCGAACCCAGCTGAGCAGGCGACGCACGTCCCACACCGACTGCGACAACGCGTGCACGCAGTTCATCATGTCGAAGCCGAGGAAGTCCTCCCCGCCGATGCGGGACGGACGGCGAGCACCGTGGACCGGCAGCACGATCGCCGCCACGTTCCAACCGAGCTCGTGGTACACGTGCAGGGCCCGGAACGTGATCATGTCGGCCACGGCCGCCCCGGTGCCGAAGCCGTGCACTCCGACCATCCACGGGCGTGGTCCGTCGTCGTGCTCGAGGAGCCAGGCGGACGCGGTCCGGTTGTCGCGGAACGCTGCCCACCGGGCGGCACCGGGCTCCTCGGCGCGGGGTTCGTACCCGCTCTGCCACCAGATCCGACGGTACGACTCCCCGAGTGCCCAGCCGCTGGTCGAGACGACCTCAGTGTTGCTGAGCGGCGGCGGATCGCTGTGGTACGACGGCGGGTCGGAGATCCACCCTCGATCTTCGAACATCTCCCGGGCGTCCCCCAGCTCCTGGGCGACGCGGAGGTAGTCGGCCCGGCGTGGTGACCTGCTCGGGCCCTGGACCAACGCCATGACCGCTTCGTCCATCGCGACGTGAGCGGCGAGCGCGGCGGTCATCCTGATCTGAGGCGCGCCGGGGATGCGGCCGGCCTCGGTCATCCCGGCTTCGATCGCCCACCGGAGGGTACGGGGCCCGACCGTCGTCAACCGGGCGAGCGGCCAGCGGGCGATGCCCTTCTCGATCCGGTTCAGCGCCGTGATGCTGCCGCGCTCGGCCTCGGCGACCTCCGCCTGTTGAACCTCGTCGAGCTCGGGGGTCGGGCCGGGCAGGTGCCGGCGCAGCATCTCGACGGTCATGATGTGGCCACCTCGTTGTCGGACGACGTCGCCGTCGTGCTGCTCGACGTCGGATGGGCATCGTCGGCCTCTGCTTCGAGCCGAGCGGTCCGTTCCGCTTCGGCCTCGGCGGCGGCTCGCAGCACCTCGATGCCGTCGATGATGCCCTGGACGAGGCCATCGATCCCGGGAGCGACGTCGGGGCACGCGATCACCCCGATGTCCATGTTGCCCATGTTCGACAGGACCGTGATGTTGAGCCCGGAGCCCTCGATGAGCGGTCCGAACGGGTACACGCCCTTCAGGCGGGCGCCGGCGACGTAGAGCGGGAACGGTGGTCCCGGCACGTTGGAGATGACGAGGTTGTGGATCGGTGCCAGGCGATCGGCCAGCCCGGCCGAGCTGTACATCCGACTGGCCAGGTTGAAGATCGCCGGTGGGGTGAGCTCCGTGACGTCGCCGATGATGTCGGCGCTCAACGCACCGTGGACTGCCTTGGCATCCCGCGTGTCGGCCCTCACGGCCTGGAGCTGCTCGATGGGATCCTCGACGTGCACGGGGAGCCGCACGAACATGTTCGACACCTGGTTGGCGGCGGAGTCGGCCTTGGCCTGGCCGTGGACCGAGACGGGCACGCTCACCACGAGGGGTCGGTCGAGGTGCTCGCCGTGATCGGCCAGGTAGGAGCGGATGGCCTGGGTGCAGGCAGCCAGGAACACGTCGTTGACAGTGGTGCCGAACACGGACTTGGCCAGCTTGAGGTCGTCGAGCGGCGCGGCGCCGAACGCCACGGAGCGCCGCACCGTCAGCGAGCGGTTGAAGAACGTCCGGGGTGCGTCGAAGGGGCGGGCCATGGTGGGACCGTCTTCGGGGCCGCCGACGACTTCGAGCACGACCCGTCCGACCGAGGCGAAGGACCGGCCCAGCGCTCGGACGCCGCGCAGCGGGCTCCGCACCCGTGAGCCCAGGGCGCCGAACAGCAGCTCCACCTGGTTGGGCAGCCGCTCGGATCGATACGGGGGCGGGTCTCCGTCGTCGGTTCCCTCGGCGTCGAGATCGACGATCTGCGCCATGATGTCGGTCCCGGTGGCCCCGTCGACCGCGACGTGGTGCACCTTGGTGACCGCTGCGAAGGTGCCGTCGGCGAACCCTTCGATGACGTTCATGTCCCACAGCGGCTTGTCGATGTCGAGCGGCTCGGACGCGAAGTCCCCCACCCACGCCTCCAGATCCTCGGTGGTCGCGGAGCCGCCGAGGTCGATCCGGTGCAGGTGGTCGTCGATGTCGAAGTCCGGGTCATCGACCCAGACAGGGTGATCGAGGCCGAACGGCGACTTGAGGAGTCGCTTGCGGAACACCGGTATCCGGTGGAGCCGACCCTGTACGTGGGTGCGGAACTTCTCGAAGGAGTAGCCGCCGGGCACCGTCGATGGATCGAGCACCAGCACGCCCGTCACGTGCATGTGCACGATGCGGTTCTCCATGTACAGGAAGGCGGCATCAGCCGCCGAGATGCGCTCCATCCCCACAGTGTGCCATCGGCCACAGACGCCGGCACCAACCGTGCGGCTGAGATCTCAGATCGTCGTGGATCGACCGAGCAGCACGGGGTGGAGTCCGACCGAGGCCCGACGCTTCACCGCATCGGCGCGTCGGACTCCACGCGCCACGTCCGGGACTCGTGCCGGTGCCGGGTCGAGACCGCGACGACGGTCCCCACCGCAGCCACCGCGGCGACCCCAGTGCTGAGGATGAGCATCGCAACGAAGAACGTGAAGCCGTCGGCCGACTCGCCGTACTCCTCGCAGCCGTCGGCGAACATCCCGCACGCATTGGAGGTCGCGACGGCGAGCAGGAAGGACAGGGCGGCGGCGCCGAGCGCCAGCACCAGCGTCACGATCCCGACCGTCGCCCATGGTCGCTGACGGTCCTGCACCGCGTAGTAGGAGGACCATCCGACCCCATCCCAGTACCGCATTCGGTCGGACCGAACCGGGTCGCTGTACCAGCCCGGAGGGGTCATCAGCCGCGGACGGTGAGCGTGGCGCCGATCTGGTCGCGCTCGATCTCCTTCTCGGTGAACGCGACGTCGCGCCACCGCTTGGCGGAGAAGCGCTCGGTCGACTCCGTGTACTGGTCCGCGGATCGGTCCCCGGTGTTGCCGTAGGTGAGGAACGCCTTCGCTGTCGGCCGGTCGTCACCGAAGCGCACGGCGAAGAGGAACGACGTGCCGTAGTTGATCGGGTAGCCGCGCTCGTCGTCGATGCTGGACAGCGTCGAACCCCTCACGAGCCGCTCCCGGTCGATGCCCACGAGGGCGGGGTCACGGCTCGTGGTGCTCTGCGCGAAGGTGACGATGTTGGTCGTCCCGTCGGCGGAGTTGCCGCCGTGGATCGGGATGCGCTCACCGTCGCGGAGTGCGAACTGCGCGTCGCCGAGGGCGACGTCGGGGCCGTAGCCGGCCACCTCGAGCGACTGGACCGCTCTGGCGAGGTTGACCAGGACCGGGTCTGCTTCGCCGGCGGGCGCAGGTGCCAGCCCGCTCGGCGTCTCCACCGGGCGGGCAGGGTCGAACGGCTGGGCCCACAACGCTCCGGCCTGGTTGAGCTGCTTCGGCTCGTACCGTGCCATGAGCTCACGCCAGAGGGCGGCCCCGACGCTGGTCAGGTCGTAGCGGCCGTCCCACTCTGCGAGCACCGAGCAGGCCGGAGCGACATCGATCGACGCTGCAGGCAAGCCGGGTACGCCATCATCGGCGGCCGGGAGCTCCTCGACGACGACGGGGGACGACACGCCACGGCATCGCTCGACGACGTCCGCCCGCAGCTCCCGGGCGGTGAAGCCCTCGTTCAGCAACGCCGCATCGGCGACCTCGTCGAGGGTGAACTTGCCGTCGTCGCCCGATGGGCCCGTCGGCGAGGTGTCGTCGAGGACGACGGCGTTCTCCCTGGTGCGGGGGGAGCGGGCGGTGTTCTGTCGGCCGTGCAGCGGTGAGTAGTCGCCGGTGAGCAGGTGCTGCGCGTTGGCGAGCCAGAAGGAGTCGTTGGCGTTGAACACGTAGTCGTCGCGCTCGAGCTGCGGCTGGCGATCGGGCGGCACCAGACCCGGGTCACGGGCGTCGGGCGCGTCGACCCACTCGAACAACGGATCCGATCCGTCGAGCAGGACGGCACCGCTGTCAGCGGCCAGCTTGGTGATCGGGTCGGACTGGAGCGCAGCGTCGTACGCGGCGATCGCCTCGGTGGACAGGTTCGGTGTGGCCGCCGTGTCGGCGTACCAGGCCCGGCCGTCGGACGACGCGGCGATCGTGTTGAACAGCGGCACGCCGTTCAGCCGCCCGCTGATCTCCTGGAGGTCGTCGAGCGTCGTGGCGGACAGCGTCTCGAGGTACTGCTCGAGGAACTCGTCGTTGTCGATGTTGGCGTCGCGGTAGGTGACCGCCGCCTCGTCGGACCAGGCGACGCCCGGAAGGTCGATGATCGGCCCGTAGTGGCTGCGCCACGTGGTGCGCTCGACCTTGCTGACCTCGCCGTCGTCGCCGAGCACGTCGATCGTGTGCTGCATCGGGGTCATCTCGCGAACCTGGTCGCCGTAGCGGTACGAGGTGGGCGAGCCCGGCACCAGCGACAACTTGTAGGCGGTGAAGCGGTTGCCGGCCGACACGGTGTGGGTCCAACCGAAGTCGTTCGTGAAGCCGATCCCGATGCCGGGAAGACCCGACAGCTGCACACCGTAGAAGTCGACCTCGCCGGGCACGGTCAGATGCGACTCCCAGAAGCGCAGCTCGCCGTCCCACGGGAAGTGCGGGTTGCCGACCAGGAGGCCGCTGCCGTCGTCGGACCTGGCAGATCCGATCGCCCAGCCGTTCGATGCGAGCGGAGTGGTGCCGAGCGCCTGCTCACGCGGCGCCGGTGCTGTGGCGGTGGGTCCCGTGGCGCTGGGTCCAGTGGTGTTGGGGGCGGTGGTGTTGGGGGCGGTGGTGTTGGGGGCGGTGGTCGTCGGGGCAGTGGTCGTGGTCGACGTGGCGACCGGGGCGGGTTCGGGCGAGCCCGGGGGGCGGGCGGTCGGGATGAAGCGGGCAAGGGTTCCGCCGCTCGCGAGGATCGCCACCGAGCGGGCGTAGGCGTACAGCTCGACCGGCTCGATGGGGCGGAGCCAGTCCGCACCTTGGCACCAACCGGCGATGCCGTCCGCTCCGACCTCGGCGAGCTGGGCGTTCCAGCCGTCGACGAACGCGGTCACCAGCTCGACGCCGTCGGCCGGGAAGTTCGCCCAGTCGTCGGTCGACGCCTCGAAGAGGCCGATCGTCCGCCACGCGACGTCGGAGTTGATGTTCGCGTCCTCGTCGCCGGGACCGAACCACCGAGCCCGCTCGCCTCGGACCTTCAGGACCTGTTCGACGAGGTCGCACGAACGGTCCTGCCCGCTCGCGTAGCCCTGTCCGAAGGCGGCATCGGTGAGCGTCGATCCGGAGATGTGCGCGACGCCGTCGGTCGTCCGCCGGATCGTGGTCAGGTACCGGTCGCCGGTCCCCACGACCTCATCGTCGTTCGACGACGACGAGTCGTCGTCGCCGTCCGTGCACGCGACCACACCACCCAGCAGCGTCATCGCTGCCAGAGCGCCCACCAGTCGGATCCCGCTTCGCCGCCGCCACGCCATGGCTGTCCACCTGTCTGTCGAGAGACCCGCGAACCGTACCCGCCGGTGGACGCCTCGAGTCCAGCACCTCGTTCGGGTCAGCCCGGGCCGGATGGCTGCGAGATGGTCGGTCGCCTGCCCTCGACCTGGTGGATGCGTTCTGCCAGCCGGTCCGCGAGCTGGTCGCGGAGCCGGGCGACGCCCCGGTCACCGATGAGGTTGGCGCGCTGGTGGGGGTCGGTCACGTTGTCGTAGAGGTGGGTGCCGACGTAGTGGTCCGCAGCGGGGCGGAGGTGCCCGGCGAGCGGGTTCCACGTGCGCGCCTTCGCCGCGTAGGTGTGCGTCGGCGTGCGGACCGCCCGTCCGATCTGCGACTCGCTGATCTGGATGAGCACGTCATCGGGGGCGTCGTCGCCGGCCTGGAGGGGGCGCCCGTCGAGCCCTGCATCGACGCTGCCGCCGGCCGCGCTCAGGAACGTCGGCAGGAGGTCGAGGTTGGTGACGAGGTCATGGCGTCGGGTGCCACCGCGGAAGCCGGGTCCGGCGACGACCAGAGGGATGCGGATCGAAGCGTCGTGGGGGCTGCGCTTGTACTCGAGGTTGCGGGTGCGGAAGTGGCTGCCGTGGTCGCTCGTGAAGACCACCAGGGTGTCGGCGAGCCGTCCGCGACGCTCGAGGGCATCGACCAGGCGGCCGAGGTTGGCGTCGATGCTGGCGCAGCAGGCCAGGTACTCGGCGTAGTTCCAGCGCCAGTCCCCTCGCCACGCCGGAAGGTCACCGGGCCGATCGAAGTCTGCGAAGCGCCTGGCCCATCCCGATGGACCGATCGTGCGGAAGCGGTCGTTCTGGTGATGCGGCTCGAGGAACGACACGAAGAGGAAGAACGGTCGGTCCTCCGTGAAGCGGTCGAGGCGGTCGATGGCGATGTCGGTGAGCGCGTCGACGCGATAGCCCTCGAGCTCGACCCGTTGGCCGTCCTCGTCGTAGACGTGGCCGCTGGTGGCGCCGGAGGTGTGCTCGAGGGCATCGGCCGCGACCCAGACGTCGCGATAGCCGCCACGGCGATCGGGTGGGACCGGTCGTCGTTCGAACCGTGCTGGTCGGCGATCCGGAGGGAGGTTGCGGCCGCGGTTGGAGGCGAGGTGCCACTTGCCGATGTAGCCGGTCTGGTAGCCGAACCCGTGCATGCGCTCGGCGAGGGTGAGGGCGTCGGATGGTAGGGCGATCCCGTTGCGCCAGCAGCCCGTCCGGGTCGGATGCAGACCTGTCTGGATCGCGGCACGTGCCGGACCGCAGACGGGCTGGACGGTGAACGCCTCGTCGAACGCCACGCCGTTCGCCGCGAGGGCGTCGAGGCGCGGGGTGACCGGGAGACGCTGCCCGAACACTCCGCAGGAGTCGGGCCGCTGCTGGTCCGACAGGACGACGAGCACGTTCGGTGGACCCACCGGCGTCACCCTACGGTGACCGGCGTGTCGGAGTGCCCTACTGTCGGGCTCCACACATCCGCCTTGGCGACGGGGAGTCGGGATCGATCGTGCGGCGCGTAGGTCGGCATCTGTGGCCGGTGGTGGCCGTCGCCGCCGCGGGGCTGTTGGCGGTGGCCGCCTGTTCCGGTGGCGGTGGCGGTGGCCGTGGCGGTGACGAGGGAGACGAGGGCGGCACTCGATCGGATGGGTCCGACGCGGCTTCGGAGACGTCCTGCGACGGGACGGTCGAGTCGCCGGACACCCGCTTCGTGGTGGACGCGTGCGGACGGGTCGTGATCCTGCGGGGGGTGAACGTCGAATCGAGCGCCAAGGGCAGCGTGGAGTCGGACCCCCATCTGCCCTCCAGTGAGGTGGGTGATCAGGCGACGCTGCATCGGTGGGGGTGGAACGTGGTCCGGTTCCTGGTGTTCTGGGGCGCGGTCGAGCCGACCGACGGCGCCTTCGACGACGACTACCTCGACGGGGTCGAAGGGTGGTTGGACTGGTACGCGGACCACGGCATCCACGTCGTGGTCGACCTGCACCAGGACCTCTACGGCTGGGCGGTCGGCGGCGACGGTGCGCCAGGTTGGGCGGTCGACACTCGTGGTCTCACACCGGCCGAGCTCCCGGAGGGCCAGCCCTGGTACCTGCGTGGTGCCGATCCGGCGGTGCAGGCCGCCTACCAGTCGTTCTGGAACCCCGAGCCCGGTGCGCGCGACCTCAAGGAGGACTACCTGGAGGCGCTCGCTCACGTGGCCGAGCGGTTCGCCGACCATCCGGCGGTGATCGGCTACGACGTGATGAACGAACCGGCTTTCGCCAACGGCGACCTGGCCGCGACGCTCGCG
>JAPXRJ010000003.1:0-53955 GCA_033813615.1 Microthrixaceae bacterium
AGGGCAATGCCGAGGCCGCGACCGACAAGCTGACCGGACTGCCGAACCGTCGCCTCCTCGAGTCGCAGCTCGCGTCGCTCATCGAACGTTCGACGCCCTTCGTGCTGGTGCTCGCGGATCTCGACAACTTCAAGCGGTTGAACGACTCGTTCGGCCACGAGATCGGCGACCGCGCCCTGCAGCTGTTCGCCCAGGTGCTGCGCGACAAGGTCCGGGGCAACGACGTGATCGCCCGATTGGGCGGCGAGGAGTTCGTGCTCGTCTACCCGAACATGTCGGTGACCACCTCGATCGAGGCCGTCGAGCGCGTGCGCGACGGCCTGACCCAGGCGTTGGCCGTGTCGACGGTGCCCGAGTTCACGTGCTCGTTCGGCATCACGCACTCGTCGGTGGGTCGTGACGCCGCGTCGATCCTGCGCGTGGCGGATGCGGGTCTGCTGCGAGCCAAGGAGCTCGGACGGGACCAGGTCGTGTACGCGGACGAGACGCTGGCGGCTCGGGTCTTCGGCGACGGCAACGACGACCGGCGCTGAGCCTCGAGGGTCGGCGTTGCCGGATCGGTCGTCCCGGTTCAGACCGGCACCGGTCGCGGCGGCGTCGTGGTCGGGCCGGCCGGGAGGTTCTCGTCTTCCGGTGTCGCGGCCGTGATCGCTGCTGGCGCGTCGGCGGCATCGAGCAGCGTCGACATGGTGACGAACTGGAGCCCGGCGGCCATGCCCTGCTCCAGGATCTGCGGCACGGCGGCCACGTCGACGTCACGCTTGGCCTTCAACGTGACCACGATCTGGTCGTCCTGGGGCAGGAACAGCCCCCGCCCGATCGAGTCGTGCATGTCGATGATGGACCCCGGTCGGAGTCGCTCGACGATGTGCTCCGCGACCAGCTCGGGTGTGCCGACCCCTGGGACGTTGCGAGAGACCGACCAGAGGAACGTGTCGTAGTTCTCCTCGGCCAGGATCCGCAGCGCCGCACCCGACAGCTCGCCGCGCGGCGGGCGGAACCACACGGTGTCGACGCCGAGGACCTCCTTGATCGCCCGCTTGCCGTCGACGATCTCATCCCGGGTGCTCTCGGGGTCCTGGAAGGCCAGGTCCTGATGGGACCAGGTGTGGTTGCCGATCTCGTGGCCCTCGTCGAGCACGCGGTGGGCGAGCTCGCGGTGGCGGTCGACGTTGTAGCCCATCATGAAGAACGTGGCCTGGGCCCCGGCCGCCTTGAGCGCATCGAGGACCTGTGGCGTCCAGCGCGGATCGGGGCCGTCGTCGAAGGACAGGGCCACATAGGGCTGCTGGGTCCCGACGTCCCACAGCATCCGGTGGACGCCGCGCAGCTGGTTGTCCGGCGCCGCCGCGTCGGAGCTCTCGATGATCTTCCGCAGCGTCAGTCCCTCGCTGCGCTTCGACAGCCCGGTGTAGGTGTGCTCGATGATCGCCTCGTCCGCTCCGAGATGACCGGAGCCGCTCGACGTGCCGACGTCCTCGGTGCAGCCCGCGAGGGCCGCTGCGGTGACGAGGCCACCGGCAGCGCCTGCCGACTGCAGGAACCGGCGGCGACTGGGCTCAGGGGTGGCGACGAGGCCACGTGGGATGTCGTCGGAGCACATGGCTCCTGATGGTGGCAGGTCCCGGACGTCCAGCGGGGACAACCGTCGGATCTTCCGATGATGAGGAGGGCGTCGCAGCTCGCCGACCGTGGAGCAGATCGTCGGACGCGATGCTCAGTTGCCGTTGGTGGACCAGTGCCACGGCTCCGACGGCAGGTTGTGGAAGCCGTAGGAGGCCCCGTTGGCCTTGAGCCACGCGAAGCCCGAGCTGCCCCGGCTCAACGTGGAGCCGTTCTGTGTGAAGTCCACGGCCAGACCCTGCTCGTGCATCGAGCTGCCTGGTCGGGCTGTCGGCGGTCGGCACGACGACGCCGGCATCTGGTAGATCGCGTAGTCGCTGCTACCGCAGTTGTTGCGGCGCACCGCGATCTGGCCGGCCGGATCGCGGTAGCCGCCGCCGCTGAAGTTGATCCCCGCCGCGGACGCGGCGTTCAGCAGCGCCTGCAGCTGCCCGGCGATCGATGACTTCACGCGGATGCCGTTGACGCTGACGATGTCGCCGCCGCCGGAGATGACCGCAGGTGCACCGCCTCCGCCTCCGCCTCCGCGACTCGCGCTGGGAGCGGTCAGGGTGACCTTGGCGGCCTTGGCCCTGGCCTCTGCGGCGGCGCGCTGCGCTGCGAGCGCCTTGGCGATCTCGGCCTGCTTGGCAGAGATCGACGACGACAGGTTGGCATCGAGGTCGGCGAGCGAGTCGGCCTCGGCCAGCGCTCGGTCCATCCGGCTGTCGACCTGGGCCGCGAACGCCTGCTGCTTCGCGTACGCGGCGTTCAGGTCGCCGAGGCGGTCCTGGACCGCCGTCTTGCTCCTGGCCGCCCGCTCGGCCGCGGCAGCGGCTGCCGCCCGCTGCAGTTCGAGGTCCTCCTGCTTCGAGCGGAACTGCTCGACGACGTCGGTGTTCTCGTTGGCCTGCACCGAGAGGAAGGTGCGCTTGGTGACGGCGTCGTTGACGTCATCGACGCCGACGCTCGACATCGGATCGGAGCTGCCCATCGTCACGTAGGCCTGCACAGCAGACGTCTTCATGCGCGTCGTCAGGTCGTCGAGGTCCTGCTGGGTCTGGACCTGAGCGGCCTCCGCTGCGGACTTCTCCGACTCGGCCTGGGTCACCGCACGCTGGGCTTCCTCGACCCGGTCCTGCTGAGCGCTCACCTGGGCGCTGAGCGCTCCGAGCGCCGAGGTCACCTGAGCGTCCGTCGCCTTGAGCCCGTCGACCTCTGACGCCTTGGACGCCTTCTGCGCGCGCACCTGGTCCCGCTTCTTCTGCAGCTCGGCCAGGCTCGAACCCTTGGGGTCGTCGGCTGATGCGGCGTCGGCCGGGACGAGCGAGATCGCCAACGCGGTCGCTGCGATCGCGGCGATCGCGAGCAGCGGTCGTCCGCGCCGGGAACGGGCCGGTGCGGGGCGGGTCGTCGTGGAGTGCGGAGCGGAGTGGTGCACGAGGCGGCGAGAGGGTGATCGGAGCGGGTGGCGATGTGCCGGTGACGCTGCTGGGCCGGCTCGACCCGTCCCGGAGGATCGGGTTCCCCCGGAGGATTTCGTAACGAGACCGCAACCTAACACAGCCACCTTCGTCGTGGGTCGGCGCCGAGTCAACAGCTGAGGATCGAGCCGGTCTGGCTCAGGTCGGTCTGGCTCGGTCCGGTCTGGCTCGGTCCGGTCTGGCTCAGGTCGGTCGGTTCAGGTCGGTCGGTTCAGGTCGTCAGGACTGACAGGTCGGGCACCACGTCGTCGAGCGTGCGTCGAGCATCGCGCCCCGCAGGGTCGTGTCGCAGCGGTGGCAGCGCTGTCCCGCTCGGCCGTAGCAGTCCAGGCGGTGCTGGTTGGTCCCCGCCGCACCCTCGGCATCGACGTAGTCGCGCAACGTCGTGCCGCCGTGGTCGACCCCTTCACGCAGGACGTCGCGGACCGCGTCGCGCAGGCGACCGGCAGCGGCACGCGTGAGCCGTCGCGACCTCGGGTCCACGCCGGCGCGCCACAGCGCTTCGTCCGCGTAGATGTTGCCGACGCCGGCGACGGGTCGTTGTGACAGCAGCGCGGTCTTGACCCGGCGTCGTCGCCGGTTGATCTCTGTTCGCAGCCACTCGCCCGTGAAGGCGTCGTCGTCGGGCTCGGGCCCGAGCGTCGCCAGCGTGGGGAGGTCGTCGTAGCGTCCGGCCGCCACGACGGCGATGCGACCGAAGCGTCGGATGTCGTGGAACGTCAGCCGTCGTCCGTCGTCGAGGGACCACCAGGCGCGCAGGTGCGGGTGCGGGTCGGTCGCCGCGGCGTGGTCGGCGTCGGCGTCGAGCGCGAGCCGGCCGGTCATTCCGAGGTGGACGACCAGCTCGGCCGCTTCGTCGCGCTCGCCGGTGTCGCCGACGGCGATCGATTCGCCGTCGGCCCCCTGCGGTCGGAGTCCGATCAACAGGTACTTGCCTCGACGCCCAACGTCGGTGATCCGGTGTCCGACGGCCGTCGGTGCCTGGTCGAACTTGGCCGACGGGAACGCCCACGAGTCGAGCACCGATCGACCCACGAGCCGAGGCGCGAGCTGTCGACGGATCGTCTCGACCTCTGGCAGCTCGGGCACCTCCGCAGGCTGCCTCGCCGGTCGGTCGGGGACCAGTCGAGCGCGCCGTCGTGGCGCTCGGGCACCGTCGGTGGTCGTCGATGGGGACCTCGTCGGCGTCGAAGCGCCGTGGGTGGGGCACTCGATGGAACGGCACCGGTTCGCCGTCGGAGTACCGTTGGCCCATGGGGATCCTCGCTGTGGTCAATCAGAAGGGCGGCGTCGGCAAGACGACGGTCGCGCTCGGACTTGCGTCGGCGGCCATGATGCGCGGCCGGCGAGCGCTCGTCGTCGACATGGATCCGCAGGCCAACGCGACGACGGGGCTGGGCGTGTTCGACGCCGTGACCACGACCGACGAGGTCCTGGCGCAGGACCGCGCCGGCTCAGCGTCGGGCGCGATCCGGTCCTCGGGCTGGGACCCGCCCGTCGGCCATGCTCCCGACATCGTTCCCAGCTCGCCCCGTCTGGCCCAGCAGGAGCACCAGCTCGCAACCGATCCGATCGGCGCGCAGGACCGACTGCACGTGGCGCTCGAGGGTGTTGCCGGTCGCTACGACGACGTGATCATCGACTGCCCTCCGTCGCTCGGGCTGCTCACGGTCAACGCGCTGTTCGCAGCGGACCGGGTGTTGATCGTGGCGGAACCGGCGGCGTGGAGCCTCGACGGCGTGGAGCAGATCCTGCGCAACGTGCGTCGGATCGCCGACCGTCGCGACGGTCGACCTCAGATCGCCGGGATCGTGGTGAACCGGCTGGGGCGGACGCGCGACGCCACCTACTGGTACCAGCAGCTGCGCCAGACCCACGGCGACCTGCTCCTCGGGCCGACCATCTCCATGCGGGCGGCGCTCACCGAGGCCGCGGCGCAGTCGTCGCCCATCCACCTGCTCCGGCGGGAGGGCGCGTCGGAGTCCGGTGATCAGTTCTCGGCACTCGCCCGGGCGCTCGAGGTCGACCGGGTCGCTCCGGCCGTGACCGAGCTCCCCACTCCCACGATCGACCTGTCGGCCGTCGGGTCGGCGACCACGCACACGGAGATCTGATGGCCGGCTACGACCCCAAGCGCCCCCGACCCGATGCCGGCGGCGACGAGCCAGCGCCGGTCGAGGCGCTGCTCGACCCCGAACCTTCCGACCGGCCCGAACCCGCCGACCGGCCCGAACCCACCGACCGGCCCGAACCCACCGACCGGCCCGAACCCACCGACCGGCCCGAACCCACCGACCGGCCGGACCAGGACGTGGAAGGTGCTGCCGACCCCGACGTGATCGCTCCCGTTCCCGCCTCGGTGTCCGAGCCCGTCGACGCGCCGGGAGAGGCGGAACCCGTGGACCGCCACCTGAGGGCCGTGGCAGCGAGCGACTCGACCGTGCCGGTGGCCGATCGGCCGCCCGAACCGGCAGCGAACCGTGCGGTCGCGTTCGTCGGCATCGGTGTCGGAGCAGCGGCGGTGACCGCGTTGCTCCTGCTGCTCCTCCTGCGTCGCCGTCGCCGCTGAGCCGCGCCCGGTCTTGTTCTGGCTGTCGACCTGATCGTTCCGGTCGCCGAAGCGACAGGCAGACCCGGAGTTCGGGGCCCGGCTTCACTTCCGGTGCGATCGTGCCGATGGAGCATCGACGGCTCTGTGTTGCGACGGGCTTTCCGTCGTGACGGACCGATGACAGACTGCCGGCCCCGCGTCACGGTCCCGTCAACACCCAGGATCGGCCCCCGAACCCCTCCGCCCGCTGCGAAGAACCGTGCCGCCCCTCATCGACGACTGCCCCACCGTGACCCCTCTGCTGCCCGGCCCGAGCGCCCACCGACCCGATCGCGCTCGAGCTCTCCGACCGGCCACGGCCTCGTGGGTGCGTGCTCGACGGGATGGCGCCGCCCTGTTCGCAGCGGCGGTGACGGCTGCCGTCGGCCTGGTGGTCGGGACGGTCCCGGCGGTAGCGGCCCTCGATCCGGTCGCACAGGCACGGGAGCAGGCGAGCGCGTCGACCGCCGCACGTCAGGGCGCAGAAGCGCGACTCGCGGCGGCCTCGGCCCGACGAGGTGAGCTCGAGCAGAGGACCTCGGAGCTCGCCGGTGCCGACGCTGCGGCGACCGAGCAGCTGGCCGAGGCGCACCGCCAGGTCCGTGAGCTCGCCGTCGCCGCGTTCATCGACGGCGGTCGCACGAAGATCCTGCAGGCGAGCCTCGAACCCGAGGAGGCGGCGGCGGTGTCGTGGCGGGTCGGCATGGTCGCCGGCGGGGCCGGTCAGGTCTCGGAGTCCGTCGACCGCTACGAGCAGCTGCAGGCGCAGAACGATCCGGAGCAGCAGGCCGTCGCACAGGAGCTCGACCGGACGCGTGCCGCCGAGGACCAGGCTCGCAGCGACGTGGTGCAGACCTCGGCCGCGGAGCGCGACGCGCTCGTTGCGCTCGACGCTGCGGTCGCTGCACGGACCCGAGCCGCTGCGGTCGCCGAGTCGACTCGTCGGCGGTCGGAAGCCC
The DNA here is from genome assembly GCA_033813615.1 of Microthrixaceae bacterium. Classification (GTDB taxonomy): domain Bacteria; phylum Actinomycetota; class Acidimicrobiia; order Acidimicrobiales; family Microtrichaceae; genus Dermatobacter. Next base: position 6,636 of record JAPXRJ010000003.1, read on the forward strand.
AGCAGGGAGCGCCGTCGGGTGCCGTCGTGCAGGGTCCGACGCGTGCACCGCGAACCGCCGCCCGATCCTCGAGTGCCGCGGGCCTCGGCGTGTCGAGTTCAGGCGGCGGAGCGACCGCTGAGGAGGCAGCGTTCCTGGCCAGGGTTCGCCAGTGCGAGTCGCATGGCAACTACTCGATCGTCAGCTCGACCGGCAGGTACCGCGGCGCCTACCAGTTCAGCGTCCAGACCTGGAAGGGCGTCGGGGGCAGCGGCGACCCGGCCGCAGCATCACCTGCGGAGCAGGACGCACGGGCGCTGGCGCTGCTGCGCCTGCAGGGCAAGCGGGCGTGGCCGGTCTGCAGTCAGCGCTGATCGAGGAGCGGGAACCCCGCTGTCCGCCCCGCCGTTTTCCCGCCGGGCGTCGCGTTTGGCTAGGGTCGCCCGCGGTATGACCGGCCGAGACAGAGGAACGCTGTGACCGTCCGACTCCGCCTCACCGCACTGTTGACCACGCTCGTGGTGGTTGCCGTCGGGTGTCAGCACGCCGAGACCCCTGCTCCCGCGATCAGCGGCGAGATCGACAAGGGCAATCCGACGACGACCGTGGCCGCTGCGGCGCAGATCTCGACCGACACGCCCACGCCCGAGCCGCTCAGCGCGGAACGCCAGGCGCGGCTCGAATCCGCGCTGGCCCGGATCCCTCAGGACTGCGAGGTCCTGAGCGACAAGAACTGCCTCCTGCCGTTCCCGAGCGACTTCCACACCCGGGCCGACGACTCGACGGGCACGCACAAGCGGATCGACCTCCCGACGGGCCAGCTCCCCAACAGCTCCGGTGTGACGCTCGACCCGAGCCTCTGGAACCTGAACGACGGCTGGAGCCCGTCGACGCCGATCCTGGCGTACGTGCCGGGCCTGGATCCGACCAGGACGGCGCTTCCGTCCGAGGGCGACATCGGCTTCTCGGTCACCGAGGGCTCAGCGACAGCGATCGTGGACCTGACGACCGGCCAGCTGGTGCCGCACTGGGCGGAGATGGATGCACGGGCGACCAACGACGCGGATCGCCTGCTGATCCTCCGCCCCGCGACCTCGTTGATCGAGACGCACCAGTTCGCCGTGGCCTTCCGCCACCTGATCGGCACCGACGGTGCACCGCTGCCGGCGCCGATCACCTTCCAGGCCATCCGGGACAACAACGAGACCGGCGATGCCCGCATCGCTGAGCGTCAACGGGCGTTCAACGTGGCCTTCCCCCGCATGGCTTCCGCCGGCGTCGCCCGTGAGGGCCTCTACCTGGCCTGGACCTTCACGGTGGCGTCCCAGCAGTCGCTCGCCGGTCGGGTGCTCGCGATGCGCGACGACGCGTTCGGCAAGCTCGCCGGCCTTCCGCCGGCGTACAAGGTCGCCGAGGTGCAGACCTCGGGTCTGCGCGACGGCGTGGGCAGAGTCGTGCGCGGCACCTTCGAGGTGCCGTCGTACCTGAGCGGTGACGGCGGACCCGGATCGGTCATGACCTACAGCCCGCTCAACGGGCTGCCCATCTCGACCGGCACCGCGACCGCGAACTTCACGTGCTCGTTGCCGGAGAAGGGGCTAGCGACGGGCGAGGCCGTCCCTGTCGTGTACGGACACGGGCTGCTCGGCGGCGCCGAAGAGGTCGTGAGCAGCCAGGTGCAGGAGACCGTCGCGAAGAACAACTCGGTGTACTGCGCCACCGACACGGTCGGCATGTCCCGTGCGGACACCAGCTACGCCGCATCCGCACTTGGCAACATCAACCTGTTCCCGTCGATCCCCGACCGGCTGCAGCAGGCGATGCTCAACAACCTGTTCCTCGGCCGCCTGCTCACCCACCTCGCGGGCCTCGGTGCCGCTGCGGAGTTCCAGACGAGCGATGGCGCCAACATGTTGAACAACGCCGAGGCGTACTACGACGGCAACAGCCAGGGCGCCATCTTCGGCGGGGCCGTCACCGCCGTGTCGACCGAGTGGACCAAGGCGGTCCTCGGCGTCGGCGGCATGAACTACTCGACGCTGCTGCAGCGCAGCACCGACTTCAACCGCTTCCTGCCCGTCCTCGAAGGCGCCTACCCCGACCCGCTCGAGCAGCAGCTGGTCTTCGGTGTGCTGCAGATGCTCTGGGACCGCGGTGAGACCGCGGGCTACGTCCAGCACCTGACCGACCGTGCCTATGACCGCACCCCCCGCCACCAGGTCCTGATGACCGTGGCGTTCGGCGACCACCAGGTCGCCACGATCACCGCCGACAACATCGCCCGGACGCTGCGGATCCCGATCTACGAGCCGACGCTGGGTGACGACGTCGAGCCGATGCTCGGCGTCACCACGTCCCAGGACGACTTCTTCTACAACCTCGGTCCGATCCGCAAGTTCCCGCTCGACGGCTCGGCGCTCTACTACTGGTACGACGGCACGCTGCCGCCGCCGCTCGGCAACATCACGCCGACGATGAGCTCGGCCTACCAGGCCCAGTGCCAGGGGTCAGCGGCAGAGACCGACGTCGCCTGCCAGGACCCGCACGAGATGCCGCGTCGTCAGCCGCAGGTGATCGCACAGAAGAAGGCGTTCTTCCATGCGGACGGCACGATCAACAACGTGTGCAAGGACCAGCCGTGCGTCGGCAAGCCGCGCGGCGACTTCGACTACTGACCGGCCTCTGACCCGGCGACGGGCTGACCTGGGTTCGATCCCGACACCCGAACCGGGTCGAGAGGACGACAGCCTCCTCCCGCGTCGGGCGGAGCTCAGGCGCTGACGTCGAAGGCGGCCAGGTCCTCGGCCAGGTCCGCCCTCAGACGGTCTGCGACCTGACCCCGAACGGTGCGACGGGTGGCTCGGAACGGCCCGGAGTGCAGTCGCGTCCCCAAGTCGGTGGCCACCTCGATCGCCCTCGCCCGCACCCCGACGGCGTCGGTGTCGAGGACCTCGTCGAGGAATCCGGCGGCGAGCGCCTCGGCCGGCGTGTAGATCTTGGCCAGCTGGATCGCCGCGGTGAACGCCGGCACGGACAGGCGGTCCTGGCACACACCGACGGCGAACGCCGGGACCGGCATGCCGATCGCCACCTCGGGCAGGCCGATCTTGAACTGTCCGTCGGCGCCGATGCGAACGTCCGCGCAGCACAGGAGGATGCCGCCCATCGCCAGGGCATGGCCGGTCACGGCCAGCACGACCGGCTTGGGGAACATGTACATCTGCAGGCCGAGCTCGGCTCCGCGACCCAGCATCCTGCGGGCGGGCTCCGGTCCCGATGTCATCACCGACAGGTCGAAGCCGGCGGAGAACTTCCCGTCACGGCCCGCCAGGACGACCGCCGTGACGTCGTCGGCCTGCGCCCGCTCGAACGCGGCATCGAGCCCGTCGAGGACGTCGAAGCCGAGGGCGTTCGCCTTGCCGTCGTCGAGATCGATGACGGCGACACCGTCGGTGACCGTGACCGTGACGGGTCCTGCAGCACTGGGGCTCGTGTCGTCCATGCGGCGGCACGCTAGCGCCGCTGGCGTCCGGGATCGGCGGGGTTGACGCTGCGCGTGTGCAACCGGACGCAGGCAGCCCGTCGGTACGCTGAGCGCCAGCGAGCACCGACCGCTCAGCGTGGGCGGCCCAGAACGGAGGCACCGATGGGATTCCTCGACAAGGCCAAGGGCCTGGCGGATCAGGCGATGGCCAAGGCCGATCAGGCGATGGCCGGCGGTCCGACCACCAAATCGGCCGACCCGTACTTCCGCGACCTGGGCGTGCTGTCCTACCTGGAGGCGACGGGTCGCGCTCCGGGCGACATCGACCGGCTCCGGCAGGAGGCGATCTCGAACCTCCAAGGTGTCGAGGGTCAGACCGCGCTGAACTTCGCGCTGTCCTCCGCTGCGCCGCCGCCCCCGGGTGCCGCCGCCACCGCGCCACCGCCTCCCGGTTCGACGCAGTCGGTCCCGCCACCTCCGGGAGCAGGCGTCGCACCGCCACCTCCGCCCGGTGCCGCTGCACCCCCTCCGGCACCGCCGTCACCTGCGGCTGAACCGGCGGCGCCCACCGAACCGACTGCGCCGCCACCTCCTCCCGGGACGGTGCCGCCGCCTCCGCCGCCCACCGGCTTCTGAGCATCACCACCCGCGCCGCTCACCCGAGCCGACCGTGCGGCTCGCACCCGCCGGTCGGCTCGCGCTACCGTCCGATCCATGCTCGGGGGAGTGCTCAGAGGGGGGTCTCTGGTCGTCGCGGCGACCGCGGTGCTGGCGGCGTCGTGCGCCGCTCCGCCCTCTACACCCGCTCCGACTCCGGGGTCACCTGCTGGCAGCACCGCCCGCACCTGCATGCCGGCCGCAGTGCGCTCGTGTGCGCTGCCGTATCCGAGCGACCAGCTCACCGTCGAGGATCGGTCGACACCCACGGGCCGCCGGGTCTCGCTGCCCCGTGACCTGATCCCGGCTGCAGCACAGGACGCGCTCGGTCCAGGGGCCAAGTTGGACGACGTGCAGGCGGATGCCGATGGGTTCTCCGCCGTCGGCCCCGTGATCTTCGAGCTGGACCGCCCGGTCGATCCCGCCTCGCTGCCCGTCGACGGTGGCGACGTCGTGCGGGCGTTCGACGTCGCCGACGGAGACCCGGTCGACCTGCGCGTCGAGCTGTCGTTCGACTCCGTCCTCCGTGGGGGAGCGGGCACGATCGTCATGGCGTGGCCGATGACGCGCTGGGAACCCGGTCACACCTACGTCGCCCGGCTGGCCGATGGCCTCACGTCGCCCACAGGGCCGCCGGCTCGGCCCGACGGGATGGACGGTCCCGCTGGGAGCTTCATCGCCTCGGTGAGCGAGGACCTGTCGCGCATCGAGGGCGATCGGTGGCCCACCACGGTGGCGGCGACGCGCTTCACGGTCCGCAGCACCTCGTCGGCGACGGGCGACCTCGAGGCGATGGTGGCGACCGCTCGACGCGCCGACCACCCGGTCAGGAACTTCTCGGTGGTCCCTCCGGTCCTCGTCGGCTCGGGCGCGGCGATGGTCTTCGGTGAGGTTCGGCTGACGGACTTCCGCGATGCCGACGGTGTCGCCCGTCCGGGGCCGGCGACCGACGCCTGGGCGCCGTTCATGATGACCCTGCCCGCGCAGAGCGCGGGTCCTGCCGGGGCACCTGTCGTCGTGTACGGCCACGGCCTGATGGCGAGCAAGGAGACGCTGCTCGTCGTGGCCGGGACGAACGCGGCACGGGGGATGGCCACGATCGGGATCGACATGCCGAACCACGGGGCACGTCAGGAGGGCCAGGGCGGGTTCCTCCTCGACATCTTGAATCCGGCGTCGTTCGGACGGTTGGCATCCATGCCGATCCAAGGCGAGGTCGACACCGTCTCGCTCGTGCAGGCGATCACGACGCACATGTCGGACCTCGACCTCGCCGGGAGCGGACCTGCTGGATGGATGGCCCCCGACGGCGTGGCGGATCTCGACACCTCGCGCCTCTTCTACGAGGGCACGTCGATGGGCGGCGTGCTCGGCGCATCGTCGGTGGCGCACCTGGACGAGCTCCAGGGTGCGTACCTGCAGGTCCCCGGCAGCGGGATCGCCGACATCCTCTACCACTCGGTGCTGTGGCCGTTGTTCTCCGGACTCATCCCGCAGGGCCTGGGCGCCGGTGACGCCGCCGCGCTGCAGGGTCTGGGCACGCTGCTGCTCGATCGTTCCGACAACACCTACCTGCTGGATCACCTGCGAGACGCTGAGCGTCCGGTCTTCCTGCAGTACGGACTCGGCGACTGGGTCGTGCCGAACGTCAACACCGAACGGTTGGCCGCGTTGGTCGATCTGCCGCTGGTCGGCCCAGAGATCGCTCCCATCCAGCTCGAGGTCCGCCGGACCGGAACCGTCGGGATCCCCTCCGACGGCCGAGGCGTGGCCCAGGTGGACCCGGTCAGCACGCCCAAGGAGGTGGCGTTCTTCCTGGCCCACCTCTCGTTCCTCACCGAGCAGGTGGCGTACGACCTGCTCGACCAGTGGTTGGTCAACCGCATGGAGGCAACCGGTCTGGCGACGAGCTGATCGCTCCGGTAGGAACGCCGGGTGATCCTGTTCGACGCCGAGGGCATCGCTGCGAGCCGGCCCGGTCGACCGCTGTTCGACGACCTGTCGCTGACCTTGTCCACCGGTCAGCGCTTGGGCATCGTCGGACTCAACGGCTCCGGCAAGTCGACGTTGCTCGCGATCCTCGCCGGTTCGGTCGAACCCGAGGAGGGAGTCGTCCGCCGGGGGCGCGATGTGCGGATGTCGGTGTTGGGCCAGGATCCGGCGCTCCACGGCCCGACCGTGAGCGACGACCTGTTCGCCGATCGCGACGTGGAGCAGTGGGAGGTGGCGGCGGTCGCCGACCGGCTGGGCATCGGCGACCTGCTCGACGCAGAGGTCGAATCGCTGTCCGGCGGCCAGGCCAAGCGCGTCGCGCTGACCCGAGCGCTGGTCACTCCGGCAGACCTGTTGGTGCTCGACGAGCCGACCAACCACCTCGACATCGACGCGATCGCGTGGCTCGAGGACAGGATCATCGAGCATCCGGGTGGGCTCCTGCTCGTGACCCACGATCGTCACTTCCTCGACCGGATCACGACCGACGTGCTGGAGCTCGACCGCGGCCGCGGACACCTGCACGTCGGCGGCTACGACTCCTATCTCGAGGGTCGGGCTCGCCGCGAGGAGTTGGCGGCGCGGGAGGAGGACAAGCGCCGGAACCTGGCCAGATCGGAGCTCGCGTGGCTGCGTCGGGGAGCTCCAGCGCGGACCTCCAAGCCCAAGGCCAGGATCGAGGCGGCGACGAAGCTGGTCGAGGGCCGGGCTCAGGCCGCCGCCCGCTCCGGTGACCTGCCTCTGCATGCCGGGACACCCCGCCTCGGGGACAAGGTCGTCGAGCTGCACGACGTCGGGCATCGCTTCGACGGAGGACCGGCCGTCCTCACCGGGGTCGACCTGCTCCTCGATCCGCGGGAGCGCATGGGCATCGTCGGCCCGAACGGTGCCGGCAAGTCGACTCTGCTCGACGTGCTCGCCGGGCGCCTGGAGCCGAGCGACGGGCGCCGGGAGGTGGGCTCGACGGCGCGGATCGGCTACTACGACCAGCGCGGTCGCCAGCTCGATCCGACCCAGAGGGTGCGTGACGCCGTCACCGGTGGGCATCGGGAGGCGGATTGGTCCGACGCCGCGCTGCTCGAGGCGTTCTGGTTCGACGGCGATGCCCAGTGGGCGCCGATCGGGCTGCTCTCCGGCGGCGAGCGACGGCGACTGCAGCTGCTGCTCGTGCTGGCCGAACGGCCGAACGTGCTGCTGCTCGACGAGCCGACCAACGACCTCGACCTCGACACCTTGCGCCAGCTCGAGGACTTCCTCGACGAGTGGCCGGGTGCCCTGGTCGTCGTCAGCCACGACCGCGCCTTCCTGGAGCGGACCGTCGCGGACGTGGTCGTGGTCGACGGCGGCACCGGGACCGGTGTGGGTCGTCGTCCGGGCGGGTATGCGGCGTACGAGCAAGAGCGACGGGCGGTCCGCAGCAGCCGTCGGACCGCTGCGGTCGGCCGTGCCAGGTCGGAGACGTCGCCGACATCGGCTCCCGAATCCACGCGCTCCCCCCGTTCTGCAGAGCAGAACGGGGACGCAGGGGCGAGGGATGCGACGCGGGCGAAGGGAACGGCGGGTCGGTCGAGTCCGACGCACCTGCGCAACCAGCTCCGCGCCGCCGAGCGGGAGGTGGCGCAGCTGACCGCGCAGCACGAGACGACGACGGAGTCGTTGCGTGCGGCGGCCGAGTCCGGCGACCACGTCGCCCTCGGGGCACTGGGTGACGAGCTCACGTCGCTGTCGGACCGACTCGCCGTCGCGGAGGAGCGGTGGCTGGAGGTCGCGGCGGAGGTGGAGGAGCGCGGCCTCCAGCTGTGACCCCCGACCGGCCGGCGGCTGCAGCGCCCAGGATTTCTCCTACTAGCATGGGAGAAATTCGACGGGTGGGCGGCGCTGGCCGCCATCTGATGGAGCCGCAGGATGAGCACGACCGAGACCTCCGACCTGACCGACAGCCCCGACCACTCGGAGCACACCGACAGCGGCGCTGTCGCAGGGGATACCGACAGCGGCGCTGTCGCGGGGCAGGACCTCGAGGTCGTGATGACCGTCACCGACGAAGCGATGGCAACCGTGCTCGGGATCCGCGACCAGGAGGACGACCCGCACGGTCTGGCGCTCCGGGTCGAGATCACCGGCCCCAAGGGCGCGGAGTACGCGTACGACCTGAGCTTCGAGGAGCTGGCCGCCGCGGCACCCGACGATCACATCTACCGCGTCGGCGACCTGTCGGTGATGGTGCCGGCGGCGACCGTCGACCGCCTCCGTGGCGCTGAGCTCGACCTGCCCCGGGCGAGCGCCCAAGGGGGCTTGGTCATCCGCAACCCCAACCGGCCCGACCCTCTCGCCGGGATCGACGTCGAGCTGACGGGCGAGCTGCCCGACAAGGTCAACCAACTCCTGGACCAGGCGGTGAACCCGGCCTTGGCATCCCACGGTGGGTACGCCACGCTCGTGGGAGTGGACGACGACAACAACGTGTACGTCACCATGGGCGGTGGCTGCCAGGGTTGTGCCGCCAGCGCGGCGACGCTGCGCGAAGGCATCCGACGCTCCATCAAGGACGCAATCGCCGAGGTGGCCGAGGTGATCGACGCCACCGACCACGCCGCTGGAGAGAACCCCTTCTACTCCTGATTTCCCGGTCCTGCCCCGGTCCGGATTCCCCGGCTCCCTGCAGGAGGAGCGGGATCGAACGGTCAGGCGGGCAGGTTCGCTCGGCGGACCCAGGCGAGCGCCTCGTCCACCATGCCATCTGCGTCGAGTCCCAGCCGGGACAGGATCACGTCGGGCTTGGCCTGGGCCAGGTAGACCGACGGCACGCCGAGCACCTTGACGAGCGGACCGTCGACCGGGGCCAGCCGCGACAGCGCATCGGAGATCGCGGCACCGATGCCGCCGTCGCGCAGTCCGTCCTCGATCGTGATCACCAACCGGTGGTTCGCTGCGTCGGCGAGCATGTCGGGGTCGAGCGGCTTGACCACCCGGGGATCCCACACGGTGACGTCGTGGCCCTCGGCGGCCAGCTTGTCCGCCGCGTCGCGGGCGGTGGCGAGCATCTTGCCGACGCCGATGAGGCAGATGTCGGCGCCCGAGCGCAGCTGGCGAGCAGCCAGGCCGCTCCCGGTGACGCCCAGCTCAGGGTCCGACGGATCCGGCGGCATGGTCTTGGGGAAGCGGATCGCAGCGGGCCCGCTGGTGCAGAGGTCCAGCGCGTCGCCGAGCATCTGGGAGACCTCGGCCAGGCCGGACGGGGCGAAGATCGTCATGTCGGGCACCTTCGACAGCAGCACCATGTCCAGCACGCCGTGGTGGCTGGGGCCGTCGTCGCCGGTGATCCCGGCACGGTCCAGGACGAACACCACCGGCTGGCCGTGCAGGCCGACATCGAGGTTCACCTGGTCGAACGCCCGGGTGAGGAACGTCGAGTACAGCGCCACTACCGGGCGCAACCCGCCCATGGCCATGCCCGCCGCTGCGGTCACGGCGTGTTGCTCGGCGATGCCCACGTCGAACACCCGCTCCGGGAAGCGAGCGGCGACGGGGAGCAGGCCGGTCGAGTCGGGCATGGCGGCCGTGATCGCCACGAGCTCGGGCCGTGTCTCGGCCTCGGCGACGATTGCGTCGGAGAACGCAGCGGTGTACGAACCCTCCTTCACGCCGCCGACGTCGTGCATGTGCTTGATCTGATCGTCCTCGGCGGGGCCGTAGCCCAGGCCCTTGCGGGTGAGGACGTGGACCACGACCGGTTGCTCGATGTCCTTCGCTGCCCGAAGCGCGGTCTCGACCGTGGCGATGTCGTGGCCGTCGTAGGGGCCCAGGTAGCGGACGCCGAGCTGCTCGAAGAACGCCGGGGGTTCGAACATCTCACGGATCGCGGCCTTGGCGCCGTCGACGCCGCGCTCGATGTAGCCGCCGACGAGGGGGACGTCCTGGATGACCCGCTCGAGGCGCTCCCGGTTGCGTTGGTACGCCGAAGAGGCACGGAACCTCGACAGGCTCTCGCTGAGCCGTGACGCCGTGGGGGCGTAGGAGCGGCCGTTGTCGTTCAGGATGATGATCGCCTTGCGGCCGGAGTGGCCGAGGTTGTTCAGGCCCTCGTAGGCCATGCCGCCGGTGAGCGCCCCGTCGCCGATGATCGCCACGACCTCTCGGTCGTCCTCTCCCCGCTGGTGCAACGCGGTGGACATGCCGTGGGCGTAGGACACCGCGGTCGAGGCGTGGCTGTTCTCGACCCAGTCGTGATCGGACTCCGCCCGGCTGGGATAGCCCGACAACCCGCCCTCGTCGCGGAGCGTGCTGAACGCCTCGCGACGCCCGGTCAGCAGCTTGTGGACGTAGGCCTGGTGGCCGGTGTCCCAGATGATGACGTCGTGCGGGCTGCGGAACACCCGGTGCACTGCGAGGGTGATCTCGACCGCGCCGAGGTTCGAGCCCAGGTGGCCGCTGCCCCTCGCGTTCACCGTGTCGACGATGAACTCGCGGATCTCTCCGGCGAGCTGGCTCAGCTGGGACTCGTCCAGCTCGGCGAGGTCCGCCGGTGAGCTGATGGTGTCCAGGATTCTCTGGTGGTCCGCATCCATCGGTGCGACCACGCTACTCCGGTGCTCGCGGAGCGTCAGACTGCTGTGTGCCGTCGTCACCCGACAGCTCATCCGGCCGCCCTCCACCCAGACCGCCTCGGGCGAAGCTCGGCGCCCCGGCGAGGCTGGAGACGACGAACACCACGTACACGAGGAGGCCCAGACCGATCGCTCGGCTGTCGCTGACACCCAGGGCGCCGAAGAACAGCACGAACGCTCCCTCTCGGATCCCGAGGCCGCCGAGGGTCAGCGGGAAGTTCTGCAGGACCGCCGTGGGCGGGAAGAACGCCATGGCCGCGACGAGCGTGACCTCGTCGATCTGCAACGCCCGGGCGCAGCACCACACGGTCACGCACTGCAGGAGCTGGAAGCCGATGCCGACGACCAGGACCTTCATCGCCTGCTCGCCACGTCCCTTGAAGGCGACGATCCCGAGGTGCACGGCGCCCAGGTAGCGACGCCAGCCCGACCGATCGACCAGGCGACCAGCACCTCGGGGGTGGCCGGCCACCCACAGCAGCCCGGTGAGCGCGGCGAGGGTGAGCACGTCGGTGAGGACCGCGACGGTGCTCGCCGCGCCGAGCGACATGAAGCCGGCGCCGGCCGCCAGGCCAACAGCGGACAGCAGCGGGAGGACGAGCCAGCCCGTGAGCCGCTCGAGGCTGGTCGACGCGAACGAGTCGGCGTAGTCGCCCACGTCGCGTCCCTGGCGCATCACCCGCACCACGTCGCCGCCGAACGACGTCGGCAGCGCGTTCGACACGAACTCGCCTGCGAGCAGATGGCTGAACAGCCGGCGGAACGGGAGGCCGATCCCGAGCGTGTCCGACACGGTCGCCCAGCGCAGGTTCTGCAGGGCGTAGGCGACGAGGTGCACGAGGACCGCCACGGCGATCCAGGCCCACGTCGACGCGTCGGGGCTGGGGAACATCTCGTCGATCGACACCTCGGGCAGCCGCCAGAACAGGACGGCGAGGAAGGCCAAGCTCACTGCGATCCGAACAGCGATGCGGCCCACGTCGTTGCGAGGCACCGACGGCGGACGTGCGGGATCGCCGATCTCCTCGAGCTCGATGGCCCGAAGGGCTGCGGCTCGCTCGTCCGTTGAGTCGGCGTCCATGGCCGTGCCCACGCTACCGGGACACGAGATCAGCGAACTCGCGTCGCTCCCCCGGCCCCGTGCCGGTGTCCGTCCTCCGGAGCGTGACGTGTGACGGCCCCGAGTGTCGAGAGCTGCTCAGCGTGCCTTCTGCATGAACCTGTCGACGTCGACGACCACGCGGGTGACCTTGCCGGCCGCGACCAGGCCGCGATCGTCGCGGGCCGACACGTGGAACACGAGTCGGCGGCCCTCGACCTTCTCCAGGTTGGCCTCCGCTCGGACGGCTGCGCCGATGGGCGTCGGCGAGATGTGCTCCAGCTGCACCCGCATGCCGACGGTGGAGACGCCGTCGTCGAGATGGCCGTCGATGGCCCGCAGGGTGGCTTCCTCGACCAGGGCGAGGATGCGAGGCGTGGCAAGCACGGGGACCTCGCCTGAGCGCATCGCGACCGCGGTGTCGTCGTCGGCGACGATCAGATCGACGACGGCGGACAGGCCGGTGCGGAGCGACACGCACAACACGATAAGCACTGCACCGAGCCGTCCCCAATCCCGACGTTGGAGGACGAGGGCGGTTGGCGGCGACGGCCGGCCGGATGTCGCTCGGAGGGTGCGGCCGGGGAACCCTGCCGGTCCGCGCCATGCTGGTGCTCCGCACCCGACCCACAGGAGTCCATGTTGCCCGGCGACACCGTGCACCCGAACGAACCGCTGCTCGACGTGGCGACCGTCCAGAAGGTCATCGGCGCGGGCCTGGCCCGAGGGGCCGACTTCGCCGAGGTCTTCGTGGAGGACAAGCGCTCCTCGTCCGCCGTGCTCGACGACGGCCGGGTCGAGGAGCTCACGTCCGGCCGTGACCGAGGCGCAGGCATCCGGGTGGTGGTCGGCGACTCCACCGGCTTCGCCCACACCTCCGATCTGTCCGAGTCCGGCCTGATCGCCGCCGCGCAGGCTGCGGCGGCGGCGAGCCGCAGCGCCGGCGAGGGGACACGGGCGGTCGATCTGGACCTGCTCGACGCGCCCGCGCCGAACCTCGTCGCCGTCGTCCCGGGCGACGTCCTCAAGGCTCGCAAGGTGGACCTCCTCCTGACCGCGGACGAAGCCGCCCGGGCCACAGGCGGTGCGATCACACAGGTGTCGGCCCGCTACGCAGACAGCCGGCGCCGCATCCTCGTCGCCAACAGCGACGGCGTGCTCGCCGCGGATGACCAGGTCAAGACGCTGTTCTCCGTCAGCTGCGTCGCCAGCGGCGACACCGGCATGCAGACGGGTCGGGAATCGGTCGGCCACACGGTCGGCTTCGAGCTCTTCGAGCGCTACGACGTCGCCGACCTCGCTCAGCGTTCCGCGCGGCGAGCGTTGACCAAGCTCGCCGCTCGTCCCGCTCCGTCGGGCGAGATGACCGTGGTCATCGGGCCGGGTGGCGGAGGCGTGATGTTCCACGAGGCGTGCGGCCACGGCCTCGAGGCGGACCTCGTCAACAAGGGCGCTTCGGTGTTCGCCGGTCGGGTCGGCGAGCAGGTGGCGTCGCCGCTGGTCACGCTGGTCGACGACGGGACGATGGGCGGGGAATGGGGCTGCTTCGCGATCGACGACGAAGGCCGCATCGCTCAGCGCAACGTGCTGATCCAGGACGGGGTGCTGGTCGACTACATGTGGGACGGCCTGCGAGCCCGCAAGGAAGGCCGACGCTCGAGTGGGAACGGTCGCCGCCAGAGCTACCAGCACCTGCCCATGGTGCGCATGACCAACACCTACCTTCTCGGCGGGGAGTCGAACCCGGACGACATCGTGGCCGACACACCTTCGGGCGTGTACATCAGCCACCTCGGTGGCGGTCAGGTCAACACCGCGACCGGTGACTTCGTGTTCGGGATGACCGAGGCGTACCTGATCGAGGACGGACGCATCACCGAGCCGCTGCGGGAGGGCAACCTGATCGGCAACGGACCGGCGGTGCTGGCGAACATCGACGCGGTCGGCGACGACTTCGCCATGGGCGCGCCCGGCACCTGCGGCAAGGACGGCCAGGGCGTCCCGGTGGGCGACGGCGTCCCGACCCTGCGGGCCCACGGCCTGACGATCGGCGGCACCGCGGCCTGAATCGGCGTAGCCGAGGACCTCGACCAGGACCCGGCAGTTGGAGAGCGATCCGAGAGGGAACGATGGACCAGATCCCGACGCACCCCGAGGACCGCACCCCGCTCATCGCCCGCCGGCTCGACTGGCCGCGGAGCCGCTCGACCTCGGTCCGCGGAGCTGGACCGTTCATGTCTCACGGGTGATACACTCGGCTCATGGCCGACGTCTCGATCAGGGAGCTGCGGAACCACGGTGGCGAGGTCGTGGAGCGCGCCCAGCGCGGCGAGCGGTTGACGATCACCCGCGACGGCGCGCCGGTGGCGGAGCTCGTCGCGTTGCCGCGGTCGCCCGTTCCGCTCGGTGAGCTGAGGCGGCGGTGGGCGCTGCTGCCCGACATCGATCCTGACACCTTCCAGCGGGACATCGATGACGTCCTCGATCCTGCGCTGTGACCGGGCGGCTCTGACGTGGCGCGAGGGGTGCTCGACACGAGCACGCTGATCCTCCTGGGCCGGATCGAGGATGTCGAATCGCTGCCGGCCGAGCCGATGATCACCACGATCACGCTCGCTGAACTGTCTGTCGGCCCGCTGGTCGCGACGACCGACGCCGAGAGGGCAGCACGCCAGGCGCACGTCCAACAAGCCGAGGCCGACTTCGACCCGCTGCCCTTCGACGCGACAGCGGCGAGGAGCTTCGGCCGGGTGGCCGCATCGCTGCGTGCCGCCGGGCGGAAGCCGGCGGCACGCGCCTATGACGCGATGATCGCAGCGGTCTGCGTTGCGAACGATCTCCCGGTTCACACGTGCAACCCGGACGACTTCGCGGGCATCCACGGGCTCGCTGTCGTCGACGTGGCCCATCCCGACCGCTGATCTGGGTCGGGCGTCGGCGTCCCGACCCTGCGGGCTCACGGCTGACCATCGGTGGCACAGCTGCCTGACCCGGCGCCACGAGGACGCCGGGCCCACCCGCTCACGATCGGCAGCACCACGACCCGACGGTCTCGCTGCGGACAGACCGCTTTTCCGGAGCCGTCCCTAGCGTGGACGCCGACCGCGCCCGGCTGATGCCAGGCACCACGAGAAGGGTCGAACCATGTGCACCAGCTTCCGAATCGCCGCCACGGACGGCACCGTCGTCGTCGGGCGGACCATGGAGTTCCCGACCGACATGGCGACGAGGGTGACCGTGCTGCCGGTGGGCTTCCGCGCCACCAGCGTCGCGCCGGGTGACGGCATCGAGGGCGACGACGACGGCCAGGGGCTGGCCTGGACCGCCCGTTACGGCGTCGTCGGGATGGACGTCTTCGGCCGGCCGCAGAGCCTGACCGATGGGACCAACACGCAGGGGCTGTACGCGGGGCTCCTCTACATGCCCGGCTTCTGCGACTACACGCCCGCCGACGGCCAGGACCCGTCGGTCCTGATGTCGATCGTCGACGTCGTCGCCTACGTCCTCGGCACCTGCGCCACGGTCTCGGAAGCCCGCTCGACGATGGCGGCAGCGACCGTGTGGCCGTGGGTCTTCGGGCCGTTCGGCTTCGCTCCACCAGCGCACCTGATCCTCCACGACGCGACGGGCGCTTCAGCGGTCGTCGAGTGGCGCGACGGCGAGATGGTCATGTTCGACAACCCGATCGGGGTCGCCTGCAACTCGCCGCACCTGGACTGGCACCTGACGAACCTGCGCAACTACGTGGGCCTGTCGGCCCTGAACCCATCGACGGTGGCCGTCGACGACGAGCGGCTGTCGACCATGGGTCAGGGGCTCGGCATGTTCGGGCTGCCCGGCGACGCGAGCTCGCCGTCGCGGTTCGTGCGGGCGACCGCCTACACGGCGTCGCTTCGACCGGTCGCCACCGGTGAGCAGCTTGAGCGCACGGCGCTGCACGTGCTCGACGACTTCGACATCCCCCAGGGGTTCGTCCGCTCGGGCGACGACCCGTCCGGCGATGACCACACCCTCTGGTCGACCGTGACGAACCTCTCCGATCGCCGCTACGTGCTGCGCACCTACGACAACCCGGTCCCCCAGGCGATCTCGCTCGACGACATCGACTTCACCGCCGGGGTCGTGCAGGCCCCGCTGCCGACGGGTGCGTTCGCGCCCTTCGATCCGGTCGTCGCGGCCGCCCTGGCCACACCCGCGATCGCCTGATCCGCATGGCGCTCGCTCGTCGCTCGGCCACGGGGCGCACGTCAGCTCGGCCCGATCGCCGCGACGACCTTGTCGACGAGGTCGTCCACCTTGGTCTCCCAGCCGTCCTCGAGCGGCCCCTTGAGCCCGGTCACGAACACGCGCTCCTCTGCCACGAGGTCGAACCCGTGGTCGCCGAGCAGCTCGTCCATGATCGGCGCCACCCGCTGATGCGGATCCTCCTGCGCGGTGCCTGGACGCATCTCGGTCGTCACGACGGCGACCTTGGTGCCTGCTGGCAGTTGGAGGCTGCGCAGGAACCTCCGCATCCTGCGGATCGGCTTCCCGACCCGACCGGGGGTGCTGAAGACGTACAGATCAGCAGTGGCGAGTGCCGAGGCGTCGACCTCCTTCACGTGGTGGACCCCGGTGTCGATGCCGTGCTCGGCCGCCCGCCACGCGTGGCAGTCTGAGCCGGTGATCACCGCACGAGACCGTCCGTGACGCCCGACGAGCTGCTCTCGCTGGCGGACTCCGTCGTCGATCGTGCCCATCCCGACGAGCAGCTGGAGGCGGTTGTCAGCTGGAGCCACGACACCGAGATCCGCGTCGCCGACGGCGACGTCGAGCACTTCGTCGAGTCCGATGCCGCCGGACTGGGCGTGCGAATCGTCCGCGACGGCCGGACCGGGCTGGCGTGGGTGGGCGCGCTCGACGACCCCGCCGCCATCGCCGAGTGCGTGGCCGAGGCGCGCGACAACGCCGAGTTCGGCACGCCCGATCCTGACGCCGGCCTCGCGGAGCCCGACGGCGTGGCACCGGTCGAGCTGGCGCTCTACGACGGTCGGCTGGAGCGGGTCGCCACGCAGACCAAGGTCGACCTCGCTGTCGACCTCGAGCGTCGGATCCTCGCCGCCGATCCGCGGATGGTGGGCCTGGAGGCGTCGGACTACGCGGACTCCGTCGCCGCTGGAGCGATCGCCTCGACGAGCGGCATCCGTGTGGCCGGTGCCGACACGTCCGCGTACCTCGGGGCGTGGGCGCTGGCGGAGGACGGCTCGGGTACCACGACCGGGTTCGGCTTCTCGGTCGGTCGCACCGCGGAGGAACTGCAGGTGGCGCCGGCGGCGGCCGACGCGGTCCGCCGCTGCCTCACCATGCTCGGCGCCGCCAAGGCGCCCAGTGAACGCCTCACGGTGGTGCTCGACCCGTACGTCACGTCGCAGTTCCTCGGGTTGGTGGCCGAGCTGCTGTCGGGCGAGGCGGTGCTGCGCGGCCGTTCGGCGTTCGCCGGCCGGGTGGGCGAGGCGGTCGCCTCGCCGCTCGTCACGCTCGTCGACGACCCGACCGACCCGCTCGCGCCCACCGCCGACGACACCGACGGCGAGGGTCTGGCGACCCGGCGCGTCGAGCTGCTGGCGGACGGCGTCCTCGCCGGGTACCTCCACAACGCCTACACGGCACGGGCGTCGGGCGCCCGCTCCACCGGATCTGCCCAACGCGGCGGCTACAGGTCGGTGCCGGGCGTCGGACCCCGGGCGGCTCGCCTCGTAGGTGGGACGTCCACGGCTGACGAGGTGCTGCGGGCGGTCGGTGATGGGCTGTTGGTGCAGGAGGTGTCCGGACTGCACTCCGGGGTCAACCCGGTGTCCGGCGACCTGTCCGTCGGCATCGAGGGTCTGCGCATCCGCGGTGGAGAGACGGCCGAGCCGGTCCGCGAGGTCACGATCGGTTCGACGCTGCAGCGCATGCTGATGGACGTCACCGCCGTCGGCTCGGACCTGACCTACTTCCCGTGGGATGCCGCCGGGGTGACGCTGGCGATCGCCGACGTGACGATGTCGGGCAGTTGATCGTCACCTCTTGACGGCGGGCGACGTGGCCGCGGCCGGGTGCGATCGCGGTCAGGATGGAGCCGTGGAACGGCATGTGGCGACCAGCGGCATCGGCGACAGGATCCGTCGGAGGGAGGTCGAGGCCAGTGGCTGAGCGCGTGCCGGATGGCACCGGCGACGACCTGGTCAAGCTCGGACGCGACGTGCTCCGCGGTGCCCGCGTCGGCGAGCAGGTCGAGGTGGTGCTCGGCCGGTCGACTTCCACGACGGTCAAGGTCTTCGGTGGCGACGTCGAGTCGTTCACCTCGGCCACGTCCGACGGGGCGGGCATCCGAGTGGTCCGCGACGGCCGTCAGGGCTTTGCCCACTGCGGCTCGCTGGAGCCCGACGTGCTGGCCGAGACGTTCCACGAGGCGCGCGACAACTGCGCGTTCGGTGAGCCCGACGAGTTCAACGGACTGGCCGAGCCCGACGGGGTGGCGTCGGTTCCCCAGGACAACTGGTCCGACGCCGTCGTGGCGATGACCGAGTCGGCCAGGATCGACACGGCGCTCGACCTGGAGCGTCGCACCCTCGGCCTCGACCCGAGGGTCACGAGCGCGCGCACCACCTCGTACCACGACGGCTGGGGCGAATCCGCGGTCGTGTCCACGAGCGGGATCGAAGTGCACGATCGTGGCGCCTCGTGCTCGGTGTCGACCTCGCCGATGGCGCGTGCGGACGGAGAGACGCAGATCGGTTGGGGTGTCAACGTGTCGCTCGATCCGGCCGACCTCGACCTCGACCTGGTCGCCGCCGACGCCGTCGAGCGCGCGGTGCGCCTGCTCGGGGCGACCAAGCCCCCGTCGGCCCGCATGACGATCCTGTTGGAGCCGCGACTGGCCATCACCCTGGTGTCGCTCGTCACCGGGATGCTGGGCGGTGACGTCGTGCTCAAGGGCCGTTCGCCGTTCGCCGATCGACGGGGTGAGCAGATCGCGTCGCCGCTGCTGAGCTTCGCCGACGATCCCACGCGCTCGGACTCCATCGCCGCAGAGGAGTACGACGGCGAGGGCCTGGCCTGCCGACGCAACGACCTGGTCGCCCACGGCGTCCTGCAAGGATTCCTGCAGGACAGCTACACCGGCCGCCGTTCCGGTCTGGGCTCCACCGCCTCCGCCGTACGTGGGGCGCGGTCGTTGCCGGGTGTGGGCGCCCACCTGCTGGTCATGTCGCCGGGGGAGCGCTCGTTCGACGAGCTGGTGGCATCGATCGATCGCGGCCTGTACGTCACGAGCTTCGCCGGGCTGCACTCCGGCGTGAACGCGGTGTCGGGCGACTTCTCTGTCGGCGCGGACGGTCTGCTCATCACCGGTGGAGCGCTCGGCGCACCGGTGCGGGAGATGACGATCGCCAGCACCCTGCAGCGGCTCCTGCTCGACGTGCGGGAGGTCGGCGGCGACTTCGAGTGGACCCCCGGCGGCAGCGGCGCGTGCTCGCTGGTCATCGACGACGTGTCGATCTCCGGCACCTGACCCCCGTTCTGTGTGCAATCCGTTCGGCCGCGGCGCGCTCACCACACACAGAACCCGGCCGCCGATGTTCTGTGTGCAATCCGTTCGTCCGTGGCGCGCTCACCACACACAGAGCGGCGTCTGTCATCCGAACAGGCGCATACGGTCTGCGTAGATGAGCTCGAGCGAGCGAGCCGTCCGCTCTGGATCGCCCTGGCAGTGCTCCCATAGCAGCTGTGTCGTCTCCCAGCCCATCGTCTGGGCTTCGGTTCGGCGGTCCGCGTCCTGGAGCGCTTGCTGGAAGCGGTGGTGCCACTTGCGGCCGTCGAGCTCGACGATCCACTTCGCTTCCGGCCAGCACCGGTCGACGAAGCCGTGACGACCGCGTTCCGACGGCAGCGGATGCTCGTGCACAGGCATTGGGATCGACGACGAGGAGATGACGGCGTCGCCGAGCCGCTCCAGCTCAGAGCGACTGAGCCCTTCGCCCGGACCGAGGTCGTCGAGCACCTGGCCCATTCGGCGCACGCCGTTCTTCCCCGATCGGCGGACGCGGTCCAGCAGCATCCCGAGGTCGACGATCCGGTAGTGACGTTCGACCAGCCCGTGCTCGACCAGCAATCGCAGCGTGGCGACGTGCATCCGACCGGCCAGGTCGATCACGGTGCGCACCGGCGATGTGACCGGTGGAAGCCCCGGGAGCTCCAAAATGTCGTCGGGTTCGACGTCGGAACGACGGAACCAGCGCACGTGGTCGGGTGGTCGTGTCATGTCGGTCGCGACCAGCAGGTCGACGGTGCCCCTGAACGCCTGTGGGTAGCCGTGGATGCGTCCGGCGCTGTCCATGCCGACGGGGCAGTCCTCGCCCGCATGCAGGTGCGCCGCCCACAGCGCACGGCGCCAGCTCTGGTGGTGTCCTGCGAGGCCGTACACGGCTGGATGGAGACGTTCCCATCGGCCGGTGGTGACTTCCGTGTGCACTCCCGCCGGGGTCGCCCCCAACGCTCTCACCTGTGTGAGCGAGAACGTGCCGAGTTGGGCGGCGGAGAGCTGGTTGAAGGCGGTGACGTCCATCCATCGATGGGACACCAGATCGCCGCCGGTGAACACCGGGGACCGGTACCCGGAGACCGCGCCGGGTCCGATTTCGTGTGCAACCGGTTTGGCCCTGGCGAACGCATTGCACACAGAACACGGCCCGTTCGATTCTGTGTGCATCCGGTTCGGCCCTGGCGAACGCATTGCACACAGAACACGGTTCAGTCGCCGTCCTCGCCGAGGTCCAGGAAGTCGGGGATCTCGAACGGCTCGTCCAGCTCCGGCAGATCTTCGGGGCCGTGGCCGACGTCGACGCCGACCCGGGCGAGCCAGAGGCCGGGGGCGTCGAGCTCGGCCGGCGTCGGGAGGCGGTCGGTGTCCGCCCACAGCTCGTCGAGGACCTCCACCCCGGCGCGGTCCACCAGGCCGTCGACGAACGCCGCACCCCGGTCGAAGGTGGCCTGGCGCAGCTCCAGGCCGAACAGCCGCTCGACGAAGCGGCGCTCCGGGCCGAACTCGACGCGGCGTCGGCGCATGGCCTCGGTCACCCGCCCGTACTCGCCGACCAGACGGTGGCCCAGGCGGTCGAGCACGTGGTCGACGAAGCCTTCGACCGCGGCCACCAGCGTCTCGATCCGGGGCATCAGCTCGCGCTGCGCATCGGACTGCATGGCGCCGAGGAGGATGTCGGGATCTGCTGCCAGCCGCTGCAGCGCCGCCATGTCCGGTTCGCCGGATCCGAGGAGGTCGGGGATGCCGAGCTCGACCATCCGCCGCTCCATGTCCTCGACGTCGTCGTTGAAGCTCGACGCGTAGTCGGCGAGCAGTCGTTCGAGCTGTCGGCGGACGTGCGGGATGGCGAGCACCCGGTGGTGGGTCACGTCCGACAGCACGACCCACAGCCGCACCGACTCCCTGGGAAGGCTCCACGCGTCGGCGAACTCGTCCACGTTCGACAGCACCATCGTGATCGGTCCGTCGAGCGGTCGGGGCAGCGGCAGCTCGTAGTGACCGAAGGCCCGTGCGGCCAGGTGGCCCGCCGTGCTCCCGGCCATCATGCCGAGGAGCATCGGTCCCATCATCGCCATCACCTGGCGGATGAGGGCATCCGGGGAGCTCATGTCGGCCATCCCCGGGAACTGAGCGAACGGGTCGTCCTCGGCCTCCCGCTCCAGCTCGCCGAGCTGGGCCTGCAGCGCGTTGCCGAGCGAGGCCGACAGGCGTTCGAGCAGGGGACGCTCGTCGTCGAGGAAGCGCTTGGCCCACTGCGTGCGGTTCAGCGACTCCAGGCGGATCGGATCGTCGCCCCCGATGCCGACGACGCCCTGCACCTGCAACTCCGCCACCCGGGCGAGCTGCTCTACCGCGATGCGGTCCGCGGGATCGATGTTGGGTTCGGATCGGCCCTGGGTGGCGATCGAACCGGCGAGCTGCGCCGCGGCGTCCCAGCTGCCGCTGCCGCCGCCACCGCCGGCGAGCATCGATGAGAGACCCTGCAGGAACGAGCCCATGTCCTGGAGCGGCAGGCCGCCCAGGCCCGGGAACCCCGAGCCGGCGTCGTCGAAGAAGCGGTCGTCGTCGCTGCCGGGAACGTGGCCCTCCGACGGGTCGTCGTCGAACGGATCGGGCGGGCCGGCGTCGCTCACACCCGAATGGTAGGACGCGGCCGACCGGTGCGAGCCCGCGGGCTGCGGAGGAGCAGGAATGCACGCACGGAGCGCGCCCGCGAACCCACGGGCTCGGGGACCGGTGTCAGGAGATGAGCGCCAGCGCTGCGTCGAGCACGGTCGCCGCGGGCAGCACCTCCGTGCGTTCTCCGGTGCCGCCGATCACCAGGCCGAGGAACCGACCCCGGTCGGTGAACATCGCGCCATCGACGGGAGGTGGAGCAGACCGCGCCACGTCGGTTGCGGACCTCGTCGATGCCAGCTGGGTGGTGGCCGTCGGACCCAGCGTGGCGACGGTGATCCGACCTGCGGTCGTCTCTGAGGGTGCCGCCGCCTCGGATCGCGAACCGGTCCCGGTGCTGCCCGTCGTCGGAGCCTGGGTCACGAGAGCGCGTCGCAGCTGCGGGGGAGCCTCTCCCGTTCCGGCGTTGGCGAGCAGGACCTCGTCGCCCACCTCCAGGTCCGAGTCTGCGGTGGCCGCCGTCCCGCTGCCTTCGCCCATCGCCACGACCGCCAGGTCGTTCTCGCCGGACCGGGCGACGACCTCGACCTTCGCCGGTGCTCGACCGACGCAGCTCGCCCACAACTCTGACGCGTCGTCCACCGCGCTCGCTCGGACCACCACGTGGCCGTCGTCGTCCAGCACCACGCCGGTGACGTTGTGGCTGCCGTCGGGGCTCACGACGGTGAGGGACACGAGCGTGGCGGCCACGGCCTCCTGCGATGACACCGTCGCGTTCGTCTCGGTCGGGTCCGACCCCCCGCCCATGGCGGCGCACATGGCCAGCAGTCCGAAGCCGCCGAGGACGAGGCCGGCGCCGAGCCACATCCCGCGACGTCGGTCGGAGCGCTTGCGATGCTCCAACCCGAGCTCGCTGGGGTGCACCCATGTGCGCTCGGCGCTCGGAGAGGGCTCGGCGTACCGATCGTCCCCCGTGCCGCCTCCGGGCAGTTCCTGCATGGGCTTCGACGATACCGACGTCGTCGCCGCTGATGGCCGCGCCCTGGACCGGCTCGCGATCCCCAGCCGTCGCGCCGCTGGGCTCAAGCTGTGCCGGTTCGGGATCTTCCCTACGATGATCACGTGTCCGATCCGACAACGAACGCTCCTGGACCGTCGTCGGTCGGCGAGGACTGGGTCGACCTCAGCGATGGTGCCCTGCCGGTCCTCGATGCGTACCGGTGGGCCGTGCGGCCCGACTGCGGTGCGGTCGTCATGTTCACCGGCACCGCCAGGGACCACTCCGAAGGCCGGTCGGGTGTGACCGAGTTGACCTACGAGGCGTACCGCGAGCTGGCCGTCCCACGCATGGCCGTCGTCGTGGCCGAGATGCGTGACCGATGGCCTGCGATCGGCCGGGTCGCAGTGCTGCACCGCGTCGGCGACGTGGCAGTCGGCCAGGAGGCGGTGCTCGTCGTCGTCTCCGCACCACACCGCGACGAGGCGTTCACCGCGGCACGGTACGCGATCGATGCGGTCAAGGCGTCGGTTCCGATCTGGAAGCAGGAGCGCTGGGACGGCGGCGAGGACTGGGGGATCGGCGCTCAGGACCTCCTCGATGCCGCTCAGGTCGATGCTGCTCAGGTCGATGCCGCTCAGGTGGACGGCGGACGGGTCGTGGTCGATCAGACGACGGCGGTGCGTCCGTGAGCAACGTGGCGTTCCTGCTCGTCGCCGTGGTCATCAGCGTGGTCGGAGTGTCGATCCTGGTCGTGCGGTCGCGGCCGCCGTCGTCGCCGAACTCGAGCATCGACCGGTTCCAGGAGAAGATGCACGCGCTCGCTCCGGAGGATCCGCAGGCGGAAGGCCAGGTGGTTCGCCGCCGGCGGAGCCGGAGGTACTAGCCCTGGCACGCGACCTGGCCATCGACCTGGGGACCGCGAACACCCTCGTGTACGCGCGCGGTGAGGGCATCGTGCTCAACGAGCCGTCGGTGATCGCGCTCAACAGCCGTACCAACGAGGTGCTGGCGATGGGCCGCGACGCGTGGAAGATGATCGGGCGGACGCCGAGCTACATCGTGGCGGTGCGGCCGCTGCGCCAGGGTGCGATCACCGACTTCGAGGTGACCCAGGAGAT
This sequence comes from Microthrixaceae bacterium, assembly GCA_033813615.1. GTDB lineage: Bacteria > Actinomycetota > Acidimicrobiia > Acidimicrobiales > Microtrichaceae > Dermatobacter. Next base: position 30,752 of record JAPXRJ010000003.1, read on the forward strand.
GATCCGGCTGCTGCTCAAGCGGGTCGGTGTCAACCGGTTCAACCGTCCGAGGGTGGTCATCTGCGTGCCCTCCGCGATCACCGCGGTGGAGAAGCGGGCGGTGACCGAGGCGGCTCGCAAGGCCGGTGCTGCGGAGGCCCAGCTCATCGAGCAGCCGATGGCCGCCGCGATCGGTGCAGGGCTGCGGATCAACGAGCCGATGGCGAACATGGTCGTCGACATCGGCGGCGGCACCTCGGAGACGGCGCTGATCTCGCTCGGCGGGATCGTGGCGTTGCAGGCGGTCCGAGTCGGCAGCTTCGACATCGACGCGGCGATCATCACCCACATCCGTCGTGAGTACGGGATCGCCATCGGGGAGCAGACGGCCGAAGAGATCAAGATCCTCATCGGCTCGGCGTATCCGACGCCCGACGAGGTGCGCGCCGAGGTCCGTGGACGGGAGTTGATGTCCGGCCTGCCCAAGACCGTGATCCTCTCCGCTGCCGAGGTTCGACGGGCGATCGCCGAACCGGTGAACACGATGGTCGACTCGGTGCTCAGCTGCGTGGCCGAGGCGCCGCCCGAGCTGGCCCAGGACCTGATCGAACGGGGCATCTTCCTGGTCGGTGGCGGCTCGCTGCTGAAAGGGCTCGACCTGCGCCTGACCGAGGAGACCGAGGTCCCGGTGCGGATGGTGCGCCAGCCCCTCGAGTCGGTGGTCCTCGGAGCGGGTCGGGTGATCGAGTCCTACGAGGAGCTCCGCGACATGTTCATGGAAGCGCGGCGCTGACCCGAACGATGGAAGCGCGGCGCTGACCCGAACGATGGAAGCGCGGCGCTGACCCGAACGATCGAAGCGCGGCGCTGACCCGAACGATGGAAGCGCGGCGCTGACCCGACACGACCGCCGACGGGGGTCCGTGCGAGTAGTGTCACCCGCCACACGCTCTGGGTCAGCGAGCGGGTGGCGGTCCGGGTCACGACGAGCGAGGAGACGGGGGGACCACGTTGGCAGCACTGCTCCAGGTGGCAGACGTCGGCGTGCGCTTCGGTGGTGTCCTCGCGCTGAACGGTCTCAGCTTCGAGGTCGAGGAGGGCCACATCTGCGCTCTGATCGGTCCGAACGGCGCCGGCAAGACCACGTTGTTCAACGTCGTGAGCCGCCTCTACGAGCCGAACGAGGGGTCGGTGACCTTCGCCGGGCAGGACCTGCTGGCGCTCGAACGCCGCCGGATCGCGCCGCTCGGCATCGCCCGCACGTTCCAGAACCTGGCGCTCGTGCAGGGCTTGTCGGTGATCGACAACGTGATGATCGGAGCGCACTCGCGCACGTCGGGCGGCTTCGTCGAGGGCCTGCTGGGCGTGACGATGCTCGGCCGTGAGCGCCGCGCCCGCGTCGAGGCGATGGAGCTGCTGGAGCGGTTGTCGCTGGGGGCGGTGGCGGAGCGCCCGGCTGCCGGTCTGCCGTACGGCACGCTCAAGCGGATCGAGCTGGCCCGTGCGCTGGCATCGCGCCCTCGCCTGCTCATGTTGGACGAGCCCGCGAGCGGTCTGACCCACGGCGAGGTCGACGAGCTCGGAGCCACCATCCGGGCCCTCCGCGACGACTTCGACCTGACGGTGCTGCTCGTGGAGCACCACATGGGCATGGTGATGGGGATCTCCGAGCACGTCGTGGTGATGGAGTTTGGCCAGAAGATCGCCGACGGCACACCGCAGGAGGTCCAGCAGGACCCGAAGGTGATCCAGGCCTACTTGGGGAGCAGCGCCTGATGTCGCTCCTGTCGGTCCGCGACCTCCGCGCCGGCTACGGGCCGGTCCAGGTGCTGCAGGGCATCGATCTCGATGTCGCCGAAGGTGAGATCGTGGTGATCCTCGGTGCCAACGGCTCCGGCAAGACCACGACGCTGCGTGCGTTGTCGGGGATGATCGCGGCGACGGGCAGCTCCAGGCTCCGAGGGACCGAGGTGCTCGGTCGCAAGCCGGAGGACCTGGTTCGGCTGGGGGTCGCCCACGTGCCGCAGGGCCGCGGGACCTTTCCCGAGCTGACCGTGACGGAGAACCTCAGGGTGGGCGGCTTCACCCGTCCGTCCGACGAGGTGGCCGCGGACATCGAGCGCTGGTTCGACGTGTTCGGACGGCTCGGTGAGCGCAAGGACCAGCAGGCCGGGTCGATGTCGGGCGGCGAGCAGCAGATGCTGGCGATCGCCCGGGCGATGATGAGCCGGCCGCACCTCCTGCTGCTCGACGAGCCCTCGCTCGGCCTGGCCCCGCTCGTCACCGGCGAGCTCTTCGAGCAGATCGCCGCGCTGAACGCACAGGAGGGGACGACTGTGTTGGTCGTCGAGCAGAACGCCAACCTCGCGCTGGCCGTCGCCCGTCGGGGCTACGTGCTCGAGACGGGCTCCATCGTGATCAGCGGCACGGCCGACGAGCTGCGCTCGGACCCAGCGGTCCGACGCGCCTACCTGGGGGTCTGAGCCGTGCAGCTGTTCGTCCAACGGTTGTTCGACGGCCTGCAGGCCGGAGCGATCTACGCCATCCTCGCACTGGCGATCGTCGTCATCTTCCGGGCGTCGGGCCTGCTGAACTTCGCCCAGGGCGAGCTGGCGATGTTCACCACGTTCGTCGTGTCGTCGTTCTTCAAGGCGGGCCTGCCATGGTGGGCGGCGACGATCGTGGCCCTGGCGGTCGGGTTCGCGCTCGGCGCCGTGATGTACCGGCTGCTGATCGTCCGCCTCGGCGGCCCACAGGGGAGCCCGCTCGCGATCGTGATCGTGACCATCGGGCTGTTCCTGATACTGAACGACGGCGCCCGGATCATCTGGGGGTCGGACCCGGCCAAGGTGCCCCGCGTGTTCGGTGAGGGTCGTGTGGAGCTGCTGGGCGCCGGCATCGCCGTGCAGGTGCTCGGGCTGCTCGCCGTGCTCGCCGTGCTGGTGGTCGGGTTCTCTCTGCTGTTCCAGAGGACCAAGCTCGGTCTGGCCCTGCGGGCGGTCACGTCGAACCAGGAGTCCGCTGCCCTGGCCGGAGTGAAGGTCACCGCCACGCTGATGATCGGTTGGGGGCTGTCGGGTGCGATCGGCGCGCTGGCCGGTTCGTTCACGGCGTCGCAGAACCTCGGCGTCGACGCCAACATGATGCAGGTCGTCCTGATCTACGCGTTTGCAGCGGCCACGCTCGGCGGCTTCGACAGCCCGCTCGGCGCGGTGGTCGGTGGCCTGATCCTGGGTGTCGTGTCAGAGCTCACCGTCGGCTACGTGGACATCATCGGTCCGGACCTCCGGTTGCTGCCCGGCTTCGCCCTGGTCCTCATCGTGCTGCTGGTCAGACCTCAGGGTCTGTTCGGCTCTGCCGCAGTGGGTCGGGCATGACCGCCGCCGGGTCGCGTTGGCGCTACGTCGTGTGGGCGGTGCTGGCCGTCGTGGCGGTCGCACTTCCCCAACAGCTCGGCGCGTCCGACGTCAACAAGCTGAGCCACGTCGTGTACATGGCGGTGGCCGCGCTCGGCCTGGCGCTGCTGACGGGCTTCAACGGCCAGATCTCGCTCGGTCACGGCGCGTTCCTGGGCATCGGCGCGTACACCACCATGATCCTCACGGTGGACTACGACGTCTCCTACGGCCTCGCCCTGGTGGCCGCCATGGCCCTCGCGTTCGTGGTCGGCCTGGTCGTCGGTCTCCCGGCGCTGCGGATCACCGGCGTGTACCTGGCGTTGGTCACCCTGGCGCTCGCCACGCTGTTCCCGCAGATCGTCATCCGACTCGGCGACATCACGGGTGCGGGCAACGGCCGAGGGTTGCTGCCCCGCGACGGCTACGGGGACTCGGCGCTGTTGGCGGACGTCGGTCCCCGGAGGTACCTCGGCCAGGCAGGCTTCCGGGCGCCCGAGTGGACCGGGCTCGCGGACGACCAGTGGAAGTACTACGTGTTCCTGGTGCTCGCCGTGGTGGCGTTCCTGCTGATCCGCAACCTCACCCGGACCCGCGTGGGTCGGGCGCTCGTCGCCATCCGCGACAACGAGACGGCCGCCGAGGTCGCCGGCGTCGAGGTCGCTCGCTACAAGGTGGTGACCTTCGGGGTGTCCGCCGCTCTGGCGGCGCTGGGCGGGTGGATGTTCGCCGTGCTCAACAGCCAGGTGACCCCGGGTTCGTTCACCATCGCCTTGTCGATCACCCTGCTGGTGGCGGCTGTGCTCGGCGGAGCCGCCAGCATCGTGGGTCCGGCGCTCGGGGCGATCCTGATCGTGTCGCTGCAGGAGGCCGTCCCCAAGGACTCCCAGCGCTTCTCCCAGGTCGTGTTCGGCGTCGTGCTGATCCTGGTGATGCTCGTCGCTCCTGGCGGCATCGTCGGGATCTACCGTCGGATCGAGGCGTCGCTTCGGCGGCGTCGCGCTGCGGGGCCCGGCTCCGCAGCGGGCACCGTGCCCACCGCCATCGACAACGTCCAACAGGAGGCTCAGCAATGAAGCACAGGGACTCACGAAACCCGAGGTCCATCACCGCCATCGCGGTGGTGCTGCTCTCGCTGTCGCTGGTCGCAGCCGCGTGTGGCGGCCGAGACGACGACTCCGGCTCCGATTCCGGCGGTGACAGCAGCTCCGGCGACTCGACGGAGCAGCAGCTCGCCAACCCCGACGACTGCACGAACTACAACGGCACCCAGGGAACCGAGGGCGACGTCATCAAGATCGGCAACTCCCTGCCGCAGTCCGGGACCTTCGCCGTGTTCGACAAGGTCCGAGCGGGCATCAAGGCCTACTTCGACTTCGCCAACGCAGGAGGCGGCGTCCGAGACAAGGACCTGGAGCTGATCTCGCTCGATGACGCGTACCTGCCCGAGCGCACTCGCGCCAACGTCGAGCAGCTGGTCAAGACCGACGGCGTGTTCGCGATGATCGGCAACGTCGGCACCGAGAACAACCAGCAGGCCCAGCAGTACCTCGCCGAGAACGGGCTGTGCGTGCCGAACCTGGCGGTCGCCACCGGCTACCCGGGCTTCGGCGACCCGGAGAGCGATCCGTGGATCATCAACGGGCTGCCCAATTACGGGCTCGAGTCGATCGCCTTCGTGAACTACCTGAAGGACAACAAGCCGGACGCCAAGGTGGCGATCCTGGCCCAGAACGACTCGTTCGGCGAGAGCTACGTCAACGCCTTCAAGGAGGCGATCAAGGGCACCGACATCACCCTGATCGCCGAGCAGACGTTCGATCCCAAGGTGGAGACGTCCCCGCAGGGCCAGGTCACGACGCTCGCCGGTTCGGGAGCCGACGCACTCCTCCTCGGCGTCACGTCCATCCCCTGTCCCAACGCGCTCAAGTCGATCAAGGACTCGGGCTGGGCGCCGATCACCTACGTGACGCTCACCTGCTCGTCCAAGGTGCTGATGAGCCTTGCCGGTGACGCCTCCGAGGGAGCGATCTCGACCCGTGCGACCTACGACCCGGCGGACCCGGCGAGCGCTTCTGAGCCGGGAGTCGTCGAGTTCAAGACCGAGGGCGCCAAGTACGGCCTCACGCCGGAGGACCTCGACGACCTGAACGTCGCAACAGGTTGGGGCTTCGGCGCCTACGTCGTGCAGCTGCTGAAGGCGGCTCCCGAGCTCGAGCGGGCGTCGGTGATGAACACGGCGTGGTTCCAGAAGGACATCGCCTTCGGGCTCAACGTCGAGGGCGTCACGTGGAACACCGACGGCGCGGCCGATCCGTTCGGACTCGAGCAGCTGCAGTTCGTCAAGCGGACCGGCGGCCAGTGGGTGCCTGAGGGTGACGTCGTGGACTACTCGAAGGACGTCAAGGAGGAAGAGGGCGACTGACGCCCGCACCTCTTCGGAGCTGTCGACGGCCGGTCCTTCGGGACCGGTCGTCACGCGTTCCGGCCCATGGCGTGCAGGCCCAAGTTCGTTCAGGCCGGCTCGTTCAGGCCGGGCTTGTTCGGGCCGGGCTTGTTCGGGCTAGGGGCCTATGTCGCCTCGCCCGACTCGATGGCCAGGAGCTCCTCGGCCGCCTGTCGCACCTGCAGGTCCCGGTCGTCGAGCATCCGGTGCAGCTCCGCCGAGGCTGCTCGGTCGTCGAACGCGGCCAGCGCCAGCACGGCACGGCGACGGACGTTCGCCCGGTCGTGGCAACCGTGCAGCACGGCGTCGAGGCCGGCGGGATCGCCGATGCTTCCCAGTGCAGCGACCGCCGACTCGCGGCACATGTGGTCGGAGTGCGAGGTGGCGACCGAGTCGAGCGCCCGGACCGCGCGACGGCGCTGCCCGTCGACGAGCAGCACCAGCTCACCCATCGCGAACGCGGCGGCCTCGACGACGCGGTCGTCATCGGTCAGTCGTCGGAGCAGGCCGTCGAGCAGGTGAGCGGTGTCCGACCCGGCGTCGCGACCCTCGGTGGCACCCAGACGGGCGGCCTCTTCACACGAGCGCCGACGGACGACGAGCGAGTCGTCGTCGAGCCCGGCGACGACCGCCGCGGTGGCTTCCGATCGGGGGAGCGAGTCGGTGATCGCCAGGCGCACGATCGCTCCGATCGCAGCGGACCGGACCCCCGGGTCGACGTCGGTCAGCCCGTCGGTCACCGTCGCCACGTCGCCGCGGTGGCCGGCCGCCACGACCCGGTCGCGGCGTCGGCGTGGGAGCTGGTCGGTCGGCAGCGCGTCATCCATGGTTTCGTGGTCGTCGCCGTTCAACAGAAGTGCTCTCGCGTCGGGCCCGGTGGCGGCTACCGTGCTCCAGTATCGGTCACACACGACGCGTGGATCGCCACCGCCAATAGACTCGACGAGTCCAGGGCGGCACCGTCTTCGGATGACCGAGGACTCCGGATCAGCAAGAACGAGAGGTTCCTTCAAGATGTCGCAACACATGGTGATCTTCCAGACCGCCGATGGAAGTCCCGCCTACAGCCAGTTCGAATCGGTCAGCGAGGCGGTCGGCTTCGTCGAGTCCCTCCGCAACGACCAGGGCATCGAGAACGCCCGTATGTTCGAGCTGAAGGAGATCAAGTTCGAGCTCAAGCCGGTCTACAAGGTGGAGCTGAAGGAGCTGAACCCCGCTCCGTCGAGCCCGACCGCCCCGGCGTCTTCGGCCCCGGCTCCGAGCCCAGCGGCTCCGTCCGCTCCGACGGCACCGGCTGCGCCGTCGGGTCCGTCCGCTCCGGCTCCGTCAGCCCCCTCCGCTCCTGCGACGCCGTCGTTCGCGCCGCCGGCAGGTTCGCCGACCGCACCAGGCGCGCCTGCGCCCGGCGGTCCTGCGCCCGGCGGGCCCGCGCCCGAGGCCCCCGCTCCGACGCCGCCGGCCGACGCTCCGGCGCCCGACGGGCAGCCGACGCGCCGGGGCCTCTTCGGTCGCTGAGAGGACGTTCGACCGTCCGCACGCCGGTGTTCCGACTCGGAGCGCCGGCGTGCGTTCGCGTCCAGAACCGGGGTCGGCCGGCCTTCAGCCGATGAGCGTGAAGAACCCCACGACGACCACGCTGAGGATCACTCCGACCACGGCCGCGGCGGCGATCACGCCGAGTCCGAGGAAGAACGCGGAGCGGATCCTGACCTGCGCGGGGACCGACACCTGCAGGCGGGACTGCCGAGGATCCTCGGACCGGACATCGCCGACCGGGCGTCGTGACCGGACCCTCGGTGCCGGCGACGGGTCTTGGCTGGCCGTCGTCACAGGGTCCGGGTGGGCAACGACGGCGGTGGTGGCAGGCTGGAGCGGTGGTCGTCGTCCGAACATGGCGACGCCGAGGCCGATGGCCGACGCAGCCACGACGAACAGCCCGACGATCAGGGTCGTCGGCACGACGCACCTCGCCGGAGCAACGGCGCGGTGACGACGCCGCCGTTCCGATCGGTACGAGATCCCGGTGACCCTCCCATGACATCGTCCAGCGTATCGACCGCCGAACCACCGTCGGAACCGCCGCTCGGCGGCGACGCGGTCGACGAAACCTCGCGTGGGTTGCGTCGCCGTCGTCGCTGGCTGTGGATCGGTGGTGGGCTCGCCTCGCTGGCCGTCATCGTCGGCCTGCTGTTCATCCCGACGCCGTACTACCTGTTCCAGCCGGGCTCGGTCCGACCCGCCGAGACCCGGATCGAGGTCGAGGGGGCGCCGTCGTACGACACCGATGGCAACGTCTTGTTCACCACCGTGTTCGTCGACCAGGCATCGGTCGCCCTGTTGGTTCGCGGATGGCTCGATGATGCGGTCGACGTCAGATCCGAACGCGACGTCTACGGTCCCGAGGGCAAGGACGCCTCCCGGCAGGCGAACCAGCAGCGCATGGACATGTCGAAGTTGGTGGCCACCAAGGTCGCGCTGCAGTACCTCGGGTACCCCGCCGAGTTCACCGGCAAGGGCGCGAAGGTCCTCGGCGTGAACGCGGACGGCGGCTCGGTCGGCAAGCTCCGCGTCGGAGATGTCATCGTCGACGTGGCCGGGCATCCGATCGCGCTGCCCTCCGACATCCAGGCTGCGTTGGCGGACTCCGCCCCCGGCGACGTCGTCGAGGTCACCGTCCATCGGGATGGGGGTTCGGCGAACCCTGGGTCCGAGGGCGAAGGACGCGGGAGCAGCGAGCCCGAGACGGTCACCGAGTCGATCACGCTCGGATCCGCACCGGTCGCCACGCCCGGCTCGACGACGACGTCGATCCCCGTCGACCAGCCGGGAGCGGACAGCGCGTCGGCCACGACCGTGTCATCGGCACCAGCCGTGCGACCTGTGCTCGGCATCTCCGTCGATCCGGCCGACCCGTCGGTCGAGTCGCCCGTGAAGGTCACCGTGGACTCCGGTGATGTGACGGGTCCGTCGGCCGGCCTTGCCTGGGCGCTCGCCGTCGTGGACCGGATGACGCCCGAGTCCCTCACGGACGGCAAGGACGTGGCGGTGACCGGGGAGATCCTGGCCGACGGCTCCGTCGGCGAGATCGGTGGAATCGTGCAGAAGGTCGCCGCGGTCAAGCGTGCGGGGGTGAGCACGTTCCTCTACCCGGCGGCGACACCGAAGGACCAGCAGGCCAAGATGCGAGCGGTCGCCGGTGACGCCGTCCGGCTGGTCCCCGTGGCGTCGTTGGCCGAGGCGGTGGAGGCGCTCCATCCCGGTGGCGTGCGCCAGCCCGACTGACGGTGAGAACCCCGTCAGGTCCGACCGCCTCGAACCACCCCGATCGGGGCGCGCTCGAGGATCCGGGATGCGCCGATCCTCCGATCGTCCGCCAACGTCGCGTGGCGCACCCGTAGCATTCGGCCATGACCGACCACTCCGTCGACCCCGTGCCCGATCCGCCGGATCTGGAACCCGGAGCGCTGGCATCCACGGAGTTCGCCAGGGCTCGGAAGGGCTTCGAACCGACCGAGGTGCGTGCGCTGCTCGGTCGGGCAGCAGACGCGCTGCGGGCGTGGAAGGCACGCGACGATCGGCTGAGCGCTCGCGTCGACGACCTCGAACGTCGGCTCGAGCAGTCCCAGGAGCTGGACGAGGAGCGGATCACGGCCGTCCTCGGCGAGGAGACGGCGCGCATCGTCGCCGCGGCGCGCGAAGCCGCGGCCGAGATCCGCACCAAGGCGAAGGACGAGGCCGAGCGCCTCGTCAAAGAGGCTGACGAGTCGGCCTCCGCGTCGGCCGCGGCCCTCACCGACGAGGCGAGCGCGCTGCGCGACCAGGCTGCAGCCGTCCGGGACGAGGCGGTCGCTGCCGCCGAGGTGACCCGGGCGGAGGCACAGGAGCACGCGGATCGGCTGCGCGCCGAAGCCTCAGCGGAGCACGACTCCCTGCTCGCCAAGGCCAAGACGGTGCTCGACGAGCGCACCGCCGAGGCCGAAGCAGTCGCCGGAGGCATCCGAGAAGCCGCTCAGATCGAGCTGGATGCCGCCCGCGGCGAAGGTGTCCGACTCCGCGACGAGGCCCGTACCGCAGCAGCCGCCGAGGTCGAACGCTCCCGGAGCGAAGGTCGCGCGATGGTGGACGAAGCGCGCCACCTCCGTCGTCAGATGCTCGAGGACCTCGCCGAACGCCGACGCACCGCTCGTCGCCAGATCGAGGCGGCCCGCGCTGGGCGGGACCGGATCGTGGAGACGCTGACCAGCGCCGGCGAGCGCGTCGCGGAGGTCGTCGCTGAGCTCGACACCGCCGATGAGCTGGCACAGCTCGCAGCCGACGACGCGGCGGCCGCGGTGGACGACGACGTGGACGCGGTCGTCGCCGAGCTCGAAGAAGGGCTCACGCTGGGCGGTCTTCCGCTGGACGAGGTCGTCGAGGGATCGTCGGACTCGCTGACCGTTCCGACCGCCGATCCGTCGGTGCCGCCCGATGCCCCGTCAGATGCCGTACCGGAACCGGCCGGTGCTGCCGAGGACACCCCCGACACGTCGACCGAGGACGTCGCGGTGCTCGACGAGAGTGCCGACGACGAGCCGAGCCCCGGCGCGACGGTGCACGACCTCTTCGAACGCATCCGGGCGGAGCGGCGCGGCGACGCCGACTCGGACGACCATCCCGCAGGCTCGTCGACGGAGCTCGATGGCGAACCGGGCGACGAGGTGGCGTCCATCGACATCGACCTCGAAGCCGACGACGCCGTCGCGGCAGCGGAGCCAACCGGCGGACCCGAGCTGGCGTCGGTGGTGGTGCTCGAACAGCCCGACCCGGCTGCGGACGCGGCCGCTGTCGTCGATGTGGACGGCGATGCAGATGTGCACGGCGATGCAGATGTGGCCGCCGAGGCAGTCGCGGTCGAGGAGGTCGTGGTCGAGGAGGTCGTCGCGACCTCGGTCGGCGGGTCGACGGTCATCGAGACCACGGCGGTCGAGGTCACCGCTGTGAGGTCGGGGGTTGCCGATGGCGACGAGCCCTCCTCGGATGCCGTCGAGGCGGCGACGTCGGCCCTCGACCGCCGCGACGAGCTGCTGGGTCCGGCAGAGAAGTCGCTGGTGCGGACCCTGAAGCGCCTGGTCTCCGACGAGCAGAACGAGGTGCTCGATCGGCTGCGCCGCATCCGGCGTGGCCGCCCCGACCTGGACGCGCTGCTCCCTGCGGGCGAGGACCAGTCGACCTTCAACTCCGCCCTGCACGACGACTTCGCCGCTGCCGCAGCGGCGGGCGTGGCGTTCTGGACCGCGGAGGTCGACGGGGACGCTGCGTCGGAGGTCGCCGATCCCGACGTGGTGCAGGGCGGGCTCGAGGTGCGAGTCGCCGAGCTGCTCGACCTCCGTCGGTTGCACGTGCAGCGAGCGCTCGATCATGCGGAGGCCGAAGGTGTGGAGCTGGCCGACCTGGGTGACCGCGTCCGGGCCGCCTACCGGGAGTGGCGCACGCGCACGGTGCCCGAACTGGCCGGTGACCTGGCCGCAGCCGCCTTCGCCCTGGGAGAGCAGGCCGCCGCCGGGCCCGACACGCTGTGGTGCTGGATGGTGGACAACGGGGGTCTCGCCTGCAGCGACGCCGAGGACAACGCGCTCGCCGGTGCCACCGCATGCGGAGCCGTGTTCCCGACCGGTGACGTGATCCCACCAGCGCACTCAGGATGCCGATGCATCCTGGTTCCGCCCCATCGGTAACCTCATCCGCCGTGCGGATGCCAGAGGACATGCCCCGTCCGCCGCGGCGTGAACGACGGGGGAAGGGTGAGGAACGGCCCAACAGGTTGCGCTGGATCGTCGGCGTCCTCGTCGGGTTCCTCGTGGTGCTGGCGCTGTCGCTGCGGGCGATCGCCACGTTCTGGACCGAGTTGCTGTGGTTCGACTCGCTCGATCTCACTGCGGTGTGGCGCCGGCTGCTGTCGGCTCGGCTGACGCTCGGCATCGGCGTCACGCTCGCCTTCTTCGTCCTGCTGTGGGTCAACCTGCTGATCGCCGATCGCCTCGCTCCGAAGTTCCGACCGGTCGCCGGGCCCGACGACGACGTCGTGGTGCGCTATCGCCAGCTCGTCGCCGGTCGTCAGCGGGTCCTGAGCTTCGTCGTGGCCGCGTTGGTCGCCCTCATCCCGGGTCTCGGCGCCGTCAGCCAGTGGCGGACGTGGCTGCTGTTCCGCTACGGCGGGTCGTTCGGTGAGGCCGACGAGCAGTTCGGCACCGACATCGGCTTCTACATCTTCAAGCTGCCGTTCCTGTCCCAGGTGGTGGACTGGCTGTTCGCCTTCCTGCTCATCACCACGCTGCTGGTTGCAGCTGTCCACTACCTGAACGGCGCGATTCGGGTGCAGCCGATGGGGGAGCGGATCACCCAGAACGCCAAGGCCCAGCTGTCGCTGCTGCTGGCGGCAGCGGCGTTGGTCAAGGCGGCCGACTACGTGCTGCAGCGCTACGAGCTGACGTTCGCAGCGGGGAAGTCCTTCGACGGTGCGGGCTACACCGCGGTCAACGCGCGGATCCCGGCGATCGAGTTCCTGATCCTGATCTCGGTGTTCGTCGCGGTCCTGTTCGTGATCAACATCTGGCGTCGGGGCTGGGTGATGCCCGGCATCGTCGTGGCCCTGTGGGTGCTCGTCGCACTGGTCGTCGGTTCGGTGTACCCGGCGTTCGTGCAGCGGTTCCAGGTGTCGCCGGCCGAGCTGTCGAAGGAGAGCAGGTACATCGAGCGCAACATCGACGCGACCCGTGAGGCCATGGGGCTCGGCGCGGTCGACGAGGTGGCGTTCGACTACCAGAAGGCGGTCACCCCCGCAGCCGTCGAGGGGCAGCGACAGAACATCGTCGACGCTCGGCTGCTCGACCCGGCAGTGATCCAGCCGACGATCCAGGAGCTCGAGTTCGAGCGGGAGTACTACCGCTTCGACGACGTCGACGTGGACCGCTACGTCGTCGACGATGCCTCGGGCGAGGGTGCAGCGAGGCGGGTGCCGACGATCGTGTCGGCTCGGGAGCTCAACCCGAGCGGGATCAAGGACCCGACGTGGGAGAAGCTCCACCTGGTCTTCACCCACGGCTACGGGCTGGCGATGGCGCCCGCCAACACCACGAACGCTCGCGGAGAGCCCGACTTCCTGGTGCAGGGCATCCCCGCCCGCTCCACCGGGGTGCCTCCGCTGGAGCAACCGGAGATCTATCACGGCGAAGACATGTCGGGCTATGCGATCGTCGGCACCGACCAGGACGAGATGTCGACCGACGAGGTGACCACGACCTACACGGGCAGCTCCGGCGTGGCGCTGGACTCCGTGGTGCGTCGCGCTGCGTTCGCCCTCCGCTTCGGCGAGATCGAGCCGCTGATCTCGAGCAACCTCACCGACCGCTCGAAGGTGATCTACATCCGCGACATCAAGGAGCGGGTCCACACCATCGCTCCGTATCTGACGCTCGACACCGATCCCTATCCGGTCATGGTCGACGGCCGCATCAAGTACATCGTCGACGGCTTCACCACCGCCGACACCTACCCGTACGCCCAGACGATCAACGCCAGCAGCGTCGATCCGTCGCTGACGGGCACCTTCAACTACATGCGCAACAGCGTCAAGGCCGTCGTCGACGCCTACGACGGCACGGTCACGATGTACCTGACCGACACCCTGTACGGGAAGAAGGACCCGATCATCCGGGCGTACGCCAAGGCCTTCCCGGATCTCTACGAGGACAAGATCCCGGAGGCCCTTCGGAACCACTTCCGGTACCCGGAGCTGATGTTCAAGGTGCAGACCGCGGCGTGGGGTCGGTACCACCAGTCGGATCCGTCTGTGTTCTTCAACAACAGCGACCGGTGGAGCATCGCCCAGCAGCCCCCGAACTCGGCATCGACGACGGTGTCCACCGATCCGACCACGGGCGAGACGACCACCAACCTTCCTCGCATCGAGCCCTACTACCAGATGCTGCAGCTCACGCCGGACTCGCCGCCCGAGTTCGTGCTGACCCGTCCGTTCGTGCTCGCCTCCGACGACGAGAGCGGTCGGAACCTGACGGCGGTGATGGTCGCGTCGAACGACCCGGGTAGCTACGGGAAGCTCCAGCAGATCGTCATGGATTCGGGTGAGGGTGCCAGCAACGCGCCCAAGGTCGATGGCCCGTTGCAGGCCAACCAGCGCATCGTCACGTACCCGCCGGTGTCGCAGTACCAGACCATCGTCGGCCGCAACGGCTCGACGGTCCGCTACGGCAACATGCTGATCCTTCCCTTCCAGAACTCGCTGCTCTACGTGCGGCCCGTGTACGCCAAGGCGGAGCAGAGCGGCCGGTACGCCTTGACTCGAGTGGCGGTCACCAACGGCGACGACGTCGGCTTCGGCGACACGATCGACTCGGCGATCGCCGACCTGCTCGACGGCGTCGACGAAGGCGCAGTCGAGCTGCCACCGGAGGAGCAACCCGAGGCGGGCACGGATCCGGAGGCCCCGACGACGACGGCGCCGCCGTCGGGGACGGCCCGCACACCCACGCAGCTGCTCGCCGACGCGGACGCGAAGTTCACCGAGGCCGACACCAGGCTCAAGGCCGGTGACCTCGGCGGCTACCAATCCGCGGTGGCCCAGGCCCGTGACCTGGTCCGACAGGCCGATGAGGCGCTGCAGGCCGGGGAGACGACGACCACCACGGCCCCGTCCGGCTGAGCACCTCGGTTACGTCGACGGCCGCTCCCACCACTACCCTGACCGGTCGTGCACCTGGCCTCTCTGCTCGCGCTGCTGCCGGAGTGGCTGGACCCCGAGAAGATCATCTCCCGGGGCGGCTACCTGCTGATCTTCGGCATCGTCTTCGCGGAGTCCGGCCTGCTGATCGGCTTCTTCCTTCCCGGCGATTCCCTCCTCTTCACCGCCGGGATGTTCGCCGCGGGCACCTTCAGCGACACGTTCCCGAACGCGAACTTCAACATCTACGTGCTGCTCGTCGGTGTGTTCATCGCAGCCGTCGCCGGTGATCAGGTGGGCTACCTGTTCGGGCGCAAGGCCGGACCCGCCCTGTTCCGCCGTCCCGACTCGAAGCTCTTCAAGCAGGAGCACCTCGAGACGGCGCAGGACTTCTTCGAGCGGCACGGCCCCAAGGCGATCGTGCTGGCCCGCTTCGTGCCGATCGTGCGGACGTTCTGCCCGATCGTCGCCGGGGCCGGGCAGATGGAGTACCGGACGTTCGTCCGCTACAACGTCATCGGCGGCTTCTTCTGGGGAATCGGGGTGACGCTCCTCGGCTACTTCCTCGGCAACGTGGCCTTCATCAAGGACAACCTGGAGATCGCGATCCTCTTGGTGGTGGCGGTCTCGGTGGTCCCCATCGTCGTCGAGGTCGTGAAGTCGCGGAGCGAGCGCCGCCGCCACGCCAAGCCCTGATCGGCACCGGTTCGGTCCCTGGTCGCACCGGAGCGGTTTTGACGCCCGGGCTCGCCGTCCACTGAACTGCCGTCCGGACATCTGGGACCGGGCCTGCCCCGGTCCCGTCCGCGTGGGCCCTCGGGGGATCGGCCCGCGCAACCGTGCGACACCTCGAGGAACACAATGATGCAGACCTTCGCCGCCGAGGGCGGCTACCAGATCTTCACGCTCGGCAGCGCGGAGTGGTTCTGGCTGATCTTCGCCGCCGTCGTGGCCGTCATCGCCCTGGTGATCGGCTACTTCATGATGCAGGGCGTCCTGCGCAACGACGCCGGCACCGACGAGATGGGCGAGATCGCCGCCGCAGTGCAGGAAGGCGCGATGGCCTACATCAAGCGCCAGTTCCGCACGATCCTCATCATCGTGGTGCCGCTCGCGGTCGTCGTGTTCGTGACCTCGACCGAGGTGCTGAACGTCTCTGGCACCGAGGGACTCGACCGTTGGCAGTCGGGGGCGTTCCGGACGATCGCGTTCCTCGCCGGTGCGCTGTTCTCGGGCTTCATCGGCTTCGTCGGCATGTGGCTCGCGACCCGGGCCAACGTCCGGACCGCGGCGGCGGCCAAGACCGGCTCGATGGACGCCGCCCTGCAGGTGGCGTTCCGTGCCGGTGGCACGATCGGCCTGTTCACCGCCGGCCTCGGGCTGCTCGGTGCCACCGCCATCGTGATGGTGTTCCAGAACACCGCGTCGTCGATCCTCGTCGGCTTCGGCTTCGGCGGTTCCCTGCTGGCGCTGTTCCTCCGCGTCGGTGGTGGCATCTTCACCAAGGCGGCCGACGTCGGCGCCGACCTCGTCGGCAAGGTCGAGGCGGGCATCCCCGAGGACGACAAGCGCAACCCGGCCACGATCGCCGACAACGTCGGTGACAACGTCGGTGACTGCGCCGGCATGGCATCGGACCTCTTCGAGTCCTTCGGCGTGGTGCTCGTCGCGAACATCATCCTGGGGGTCACCGCGTTCCGGGCGATCGGCATCGGTGGCGCCAACGCAGCGAAGGGCCTCATCTTCCCGCTGGCGATGATGGCCATCGGCCTCCTCGCCTCGATCGTGTCGATCTTCCTCGTGAAGGCCCGGGCGGGTGAGACCGACGCGCTCAAGCCGATCAACCGCGGCCTCAACATCGCGTCGGTGATCGCCCTGGTCGGAGCGGCCGTCGTCGCCTTCGCCTACGTCGGCGACCCCCGCGGCGCCGAGGTCAGCAACGTCGGCCTTCGCATGTTCGTGGCCATCGTTGCCGGCGTGGTGCTCGGCCAGGCGGCCAGCCGCATCACGCAGTACTACACGTCGAGTCAGTTCAAGCCCGTCCGCGACATCGCCGAATCGGGCCGCACCGGTCCGGCGACGGTGGTCCTGTCGGGCATCTCGTCGGGCATGGAGTCAGCCGTGTGGGCGGTCGTCGCCATCGCCGTGGCGATCCTGGTGGGTCTGGGTCTCGGTGGTGGCAGCTCGCTGTTCGCCTTCTACATGGTCGCCCTCACCGGCATCGGCATGCTCTCGACGACCGGCATCGTCGTGGCGGAGGACACCTTCGGCCCGATCGCCGACAACGCTCAGGGCATCGCCGAGATGTCGGGTGAGCTCGAGGGTGAGACGGAGCGGATCCTCGACGGCCTCGACACCGTCGGCAACACGACCAAGGCCGTGACCAAGGGATTCGCGATCGGCTCGGCGGTCATCGCCGCGGTCGCCCTCTTCGCCTCGTTCCGCGAGACGATCGCCTCGACCGCCTCGACCTCGTTGGGCAACGCCGCCCGGGAGCTCGACGTGGCCGCGGCGTTCGATGCCGTGTCGATCAACATCGCGGATCCCAAGACCTTCGCCGGCGCGCTGATCGGTGGCACGGTCGTGTTCCTCTTCTCGTCGCTGGCCATCCTGGCCGTGGGCCGCACCGCCGGCACGGTGGTGCAGGAGGTCCGGCGCCAGTTCCGTGAGAAGCCCGGGATCATGGACTACACCGAGAAGCCCGACTACGGACCGGTCATCGACATCTGCACCGGCGCCGCGCTGCGGGAGCTGACCACGCCGGCGCTGCTGGCCGTGCTCATGCCGGTCGTCGTCGGCTTCGGCCTGGGCGCCTACGCCCTCGGCGGCTACCTCGCCGCCACGATCGTGGTCGGTGCGCTGATGGCCAACTTCCTGTCGAACTCAGGCGGCGCCTGGGACAACGGCAAGAAGTACATCGAAGAGGGCAACCTCGGCGGCAAGGGCTCCGACGTCCACAAGGCGGTCGTGATCGGCGACACCGTCGGCGACCCCTTCAAGGACACCGCCGGCCCGGCCATCAACCCGCTGATCAAGGTGATGAACCTGGTCTCGCTGCTGGTGCTGCCTGCGATCCTGACGATCGACGAGGACGTCGTGCGCTACGGCATCGCCGCAGCGGCGCTGCTGGTCGTGATCGGGTCGGTGATCTACTCGAAGTCCCAGTCGACCTCGTTCGGCGACTGAGTCCGACCGCCGACCCGACCGACGCCCGACCCCGATTCTGACGAGAAGTCAGTACCGGAACGGTCCTCTGAGCTCCGCGGAAGTTCCGATCGGCGGTGGCGTCGGATTGCTCGCGGGTGCTGCGAGACTGGGGCCATGGACGGAGCGACGGCGGGAGGTCTCGTGGATCCGTGGCAACTCGGCCCGGGTGATCGAGTCCAGCCGGCCGGGCGGGTGCTGGCGCTCGTGCTGGGCGGCTATCTGGACGCGTTCCGTGGCCTCGAGGCCGGCGTCCGGGCCGACTCGGACCCGGAGGACCTGCACCAGTACCGGGTGAACCTGCGTCGGGCCCGTTCCCTGATGGCGGCGGGCGACAGCGTCCTGCCGTCAGAGGAGCTCGTGCTGCTGATGGCGTTGTCGTCGTGGATGGCGGCGCTCACCTCGCCGGTCCGCGATCTCGACGTGCTCCTCGACGACCTGGAAGACATGCGCTGCAGAGTGGTGCCGGAGATGGCCGACGGGGTCGCTGCCCTGTCCGCGGCGCTCCTGCAGCGAAGAGCCCGGGCGTTCGCCGAGCTGATCGACGCACTCGACGGGGATCGCTACCCGGTCCTGATCCGCCGTTGGCATGCGATGTCGACGGTGTTCCGCGTCGGTGGCGGGGAGCCGGGTCCCGACGCACGGGAGCCCTCCGGTGTCGTCGTCGACGAGCTGGTCCGCGAGTCGTTCCATCGGCTGCGCAAGCGCGGCAAGCGTGCCATGAAGACCGACGACCTTGAGGCGTGGCACGACCTGCGCAAGGCGATCAAGCGCTTCCGCTACGTGGTCGCATCGTTCGCGCCGATGTACCCGAAGGGCAGCTTCAAGAAGGTGCTGCGCAACTTGTCGGACCTGCAGGACACACTCGGTCGCCTGCAGGACCACCACGTGCAGGCTGCGCTGATCGAGCAGGTCGGGATCGACGCCGGCGGCCGTGCTGCGCTGGCCGCCGGGGTGATGTCGGACCACCTGCACCGCGACGCAGAGTCGGCTCACGCCCACTGTCGCGAAGCGTGGGCCGAGTTCGACCGACCGAAGCTCCGCCACCACCTCGCCGACGTCCTGACGGCGACCGATGGATCGTGACGCACTCCGAGCGCGTTCCACACCGGGTCGCGGTCCCCGGTACCCGGCGTCGCTGCACCATGTCAGTCTGGACCCATGCCCAGCGATGACCGCTACCAACCCGGCGACGAGCCGATCGACCTGACCGCCGGCGGTGCCGACGACCGGCGCCTCGCGACCGTCCGGGGCCTCTTGGCCAAGGCCGAGGCGACCGAGTTCCCGGAGGAGGCCGAGGCGTTCTTCAACAAGGCGTCGGAGCTCATCGCCCGCTTCGCGATCGACGAGGCGATGCTGTGGGCCTCGGCGCCTCCCGGGCGGGAGGAACCCGGTGAGATCCGCCTGGTCGTGCTCGCACCGTACGTCACCCAGAAGGCCGTGCTCGTGGGACGCGTCGCCGGTGCCCACGGCTGCCGGGCCATTCGCTTCGGCGCCGGTTCGGCGCCGAGCGGGGAGATGATGGCGATCGTGGGGTTCCCGACGGACCTGCGCTGGGTCGAGACGCTCATCACGAGCCTCCTCCTCCAGCTGACCTCGGCCATGCTGGCGCGCAGCCCCAGGGGGGTGAGCTCGTCGCAGTCCGCCGGCTGGCGACGCAGCTTCATCATCGGCTTCTCCGAGGAGGTCGGCGCGAGGCTCCAGGCGGACCGCGAGGTGGCGGCGCGGTCAGCCGACGATCGCGTCGCCGCCGGCCGTCGGGGCGACCACCCCCCGCACACGGTGTCGCTGGCGCTGGTCGAGCGGTCCGAGGAGGTGCGTGACGAGTTCCGAAAGCGCTTCCCGCACACCCAGTCCACCCGGGCGTCGACCGGGGGTTCGCGGTCGGGGCACCACGCCGGCAGAGCCGCCGGTCGCGACGCAGCACTCGGCCGCGACGCGGTCGGTGGCCACCGGTCGCTACCGAGCGGTGGTTGACCGACGGTGACCGACAGGGCGGACCCGAACGGGTCCGCGGTCTACGCGGCCGAAGCGGCCGCGTCCCCCGACGGTGGCCGGCGCTTCAGGCGGTTCGCAGAGCTGGAGGCGTTCGTCCACGCGACCATGCAGGACGAGTGGTGGGGGCGGGAGTTCCCCGATGCTCCGGTGTCCGCTGAGGTCCACCGGCGATCGCGCAGCGCGACGTTCTCCGCCGCGCACGTCACCGACGACGGGTGGGATGCCATCATCTGGATCCGCGACGGATCCTGGGATGCCGTGACCGTGGTGCACGAGCTCGCGCACGTCGCTGCCGGGTCGTGGCGTCGTCCAGGACGCTGGTCGGCCGAAGCCGGTCACGGCCCCCGCTTCGTCGACGCGCTGTGCAGGTTGTGGCGACGGCACCTCGGGCTGCACGCCTACGGCGCGCTGCGGCTCGCCCTCGACGAGCGCGGTGTGACCCTGGACCACCACGGCCCCCGCTCCGGCACCAGGGAGTAGACGTCCGCCTTCTCCCTGCGACCTCGCACTGCGATTCGACCCGCCGGTTGCCACTCCTCCGGTCGTCCGGCCGCGTCGATGGTGGCAGCGGTGGCGAGCACGCCGGACCCGTCGCCCTTTGCCGTGTCGCACAGACGTGACGCCACGTTCACGACGTCGCCGATCACCGTGTACTCGAAGCGTTCGGCGGTACCGATGAAGCCGGCGATGACCTCCCCCGTCGCCACTCCGATGCCGGCCCGGAGCACCGCCTCGGACCGCTCGAGCTCGCGG
This sequence comes from Microthrixaceae bacterium, assembly GCA_033813615.1. Taxonomy (GTDB): domain Bacteria; phylum Actinomycetota; class Acidimicrobiia; order Acidimicrobiales; family Microtrichaceae; genus Dermatobacter. Next base: position 51,243 of record JAPXRJ010000003.1, read on the forward strand.
GGGATCGCGGCCGCGGCGCGCAGGGCTCTCGCCGCGTGGTCGGGCTCGGCCTGCGGCGCGCCGAACAGGCACAGCGCGGCGTCGCCCTCGAACTTGTTGACCCAACCGCCTTCGCGGTCGACCACGGCCACGATGATCGAGAAGAACCGGTTCAACATTCCGACGACGTGCTCCGGGCTGTGGCGCTCGGAGAATCGGGTGTAGCCGCGGAGGTCGACGAACAGCACGGTCACCTCCCGTCGGTCGCCGAGCGCCGTGGGTTCGTCGTGCGACATCGCGAGGTCGGCGAGGTCGACCTGACCGACCTGGCGTCCGAACAGCTCACGCAGCTCCTCTCGCTCACGGATGCCGGCGACCAGGTCGTTGACCCCTTCTGCCAGGCGCCCCAGCTCGCCGAGGTCGTCGACCGGGACGTGCACATCGAGGTCGCCCTGCTCGATCCTGCGCAACGCCTGGCGAACTCGGCCGATGGGGCGTGACACCGACACCGACGCGATCGCCATCACGGCGCCGCCCGCCAGCGTCACCACCACGGCGATCCATGCGAGCCGCTCACCGCCGAGCGGCACGGGGGCGATCCACGGGCTGAGCCCGATCGCGATCAGTGGAACGGCGCTGCCCATGAGCCACGCCAGCATGAGCCGGGGCAGGACGTCGCGTCGGTCCTCGGGAAGCTCCGCATCGATCAACGCCAGCGCGTACAGCGGCCGGAAGTAGCCCTCGAGGATCAGGTACAGCATGGTGCACACCATGGCGCCGGCGAGGGCGAGCCCGACCGAGATGCCCGACACCTCCTGGTTGATCACCCCGAACAGGACCGCCGCGCCCATCCAGGACACGAGCGTCGAGAGCGTCTCGAACGTCGGGAGGCTGAACAGGAGCCGACGCTGATGCGGCGTCGGCGGATTGCCGAGCCGGACCCACGAGACGGCCCTTCGGAGCAGGAGCGCGTTGATCGGAACCGTCAGCAGCAGCATGACGCCGACGTAGATCCCGAACGCCACGAGGTTGATCGTCCGTGACTGCAGCTGACCTTCCTCTGAACCCGGGATGAGGAACTCGAAGTACGCCCAGACCGCCAGGAGTCCCAGCACGTTGGCCAGCATCTGGAGCAGGAAGACCCCTCGGATCGTCGCCCGTGCCTGAGCCGGCCGGGGGTCGGTCAGCGCCTGCAGCTCCACCTCGCGGGAGTGTACGGGTCCGCCGAGCGGGAAGGACTGCTCCCGGCGGGATCTGCATCATGGGTGAACCTGCGGATTGCCTGGGCGCTGCGATCCCGGCACTCTTGGTGCATGGCTCGGGACCCCGGCGGGAACCCCAGCCTCACCGTCGTGGAGGTCGAAGAGGCGCGGGCGCTGTTGCGTCGCTCCGACGAGACGTCGCGGCGGATGGGCCTGGCGATGATCGACAGATGGGAGGACCGATCCCCTGATCGGAGGAGCGCGTCCGCCCTGCTCAAGTCGGCGACCTTGGCCTATCCGTGGGTGCGCCACCAGCGGATCGACCCAGCCATCCGCATGGCGCGGGTCCTGTGCAGAGCGCCGCTCACCGTCGCGGTGCACGACGTGGAGGCCGCGTACCTGATGTCGGCGGAGCGGGTCCGTCGGGTGCTGCTGCACCTGCTGGCCCTGCGCCGCGACACCGAGGGTGTCGTCTCGCTGTCGTTCCTGGTGGGCCCGGACGGCCCGGCGGACCTGCTCCCACTCCCCACGGCTGGGCTCCTGAGTCCGGTGCTGACTGCGGACCGGGCGGCAGAGCTCGTGCCGGCGCTCATGCACGTCGCCGAGCGCCCCGGCTGGGCATGGCACGCCGCCGAGCTGCTCGAGCGACTGGTGCGGGACGGACACCTCGGCGAGCGAACCGAGCTCGACATCGTCGGTGGACTCGAACCCGTGGTCGCCGACCTGGTGCGAGCATGTGACCGGGCCACGGTCGGTGCCGTCGAGCTGCTCGACGCCCGCGTCGGCGACATCGGCCGACCGGCCGGCCCGCTGGTTCAGCCGTCCGCCATGTCGGGCCGTGACCGGTCGCGCTCCGACCGGTTTCGGCTCCGGTCGCTGGTCTCGCTGTTCCGGGCGTTGCCGCCCGATGCCGCCGCGCCGGTGTTGCGGCGCGTGCTCGCATCGGCCGACCCGCGGGTGAGCGCCCTGGGTGCCACGGCGCTGCTCGCCGGCGGTCAGGACATCGCACCGGAGCGCCTGGACCTGACCGCCCGTGACCCAGAGGCGCGTGCGGAGCTGATCGAGGGCCTCTCCGAGATCGGCCGGCTACCTGACCTCGACCGCACCTGGCGTGATGGCCGGTCACGTGCCGAGGCGGACCTCACCCGGTGGCTGGCTGCCGACACGGAGCTCGGCGCGCCACCCGATGAGATGGAGCACGTGGTGTGCCTGCCGACCGGGGAGCACCCCGACGACGGGGCGGTGCACCTGTTCCGCTTCCGCGTCGCTTCCCCGCATTGGTCCTCAGCACGCGGCTGGATGATCGGTGCTGCAGGGCCGTACCTCGACGACGGTGGGGTTGCCGACGGCTTCGACCGGTTCGCGTCATCGGTCTACTCGGCCGAGGACGAGGACGAGATCGATGGGCACCTCGACGCGATCCTCGATGCGCTGGGCGCCTGGCCCGACCCCGACGACTCCTGAGCAGCGCGGGGCAGACCCGAGTATGGTCGCCGCACCCCGGTTCTGTTCGTCGTTCCACAAGGAAAACC
>JAPXRJ010000003.1:53965-58369 GCA_033813615.1 Microthrixaceae bacterium
ACCTTGTGGAACGACGAACAGAACCGGGGGTGAGGGGCCGGGGTGGGGGTCGGGGGTGAAGGGTCGGTGTCGGGTCGTCAGGGGGTCGAGTGGTGAGCAGTCCCGATCTGTCGCCCAAGCCGGCGAGCGAGGTCACCGCCGCAGCCAACCGCTCGGTGCTGGACGCGTTGCCATTCGGCGATCGCACCGACGTCGAGCTGGCGGAGCGCGGGCGTCTGGCCTCCTCGCCGCGTCGGCAGATCACCTCCGAGGGAGGCGGAGTCACCTGGGACCTGGACTCGTGGACGTTCCTGGACGACGACGCACCCGACACCGTCAACCCCAGCTTGTGGCGTCAGTCCCAGCTCTGCGCGGTGGAGGGGTTGTTCGAAGTGGTCGACGGCATCTACCAGGTGCGCGGCTACGACTTGTCGAACGTCACGTTCGTGCGCGGCGACACCGGTTGGATCGTCGTCGACCCACTGACCTCGGTCGAGACGGCGCGTGCCGCGTTCGATCTGGTCACCGACGAGCTGGGTGAGCGTCCGGTCGCAGCGGTGATCTACACGCACAGCCACGTCGACCACTTCGCCGGCGTGCGCGGCATCGTCAGCGACGACGACGTCGCCAGCGGCCGCGTGCGCGTCATCGCTCCGGCCGGCTTCCTGGAGGCGGCGATCTCCGAGAACGTGATCGCCGGCAACGTGATGACCCGACGGGCGAGCTACATGTACGGGGTGCTGCTGTCCCGCGGTGCGCAGGGACTGGTCGGCAGCGGCCTGGGCCAGACCACGCCGCTCGGCACGTTCGGCCTGATCGCCCCCACCGAGCTGATCTCCGAGACCGGTACCGAGCTGGTGGTGGACGGGGTACGCATCGAGTTCCAGATCACGCCGGGCACCGAGGCGCCGGCCGAGATGAACTTCCTGTTCCCCGACCATCGGGTGCTGTGCATGGCAGAGAACTGCACGGCGGTGTTCCACAACGTCTACACGCCTCGGGGGGCGCAGATCCGTGACGCGCTGGCGTGGTCGACCTACCTGCACGAGTCGCTGCAGCGCTACGCCGATCGGGCCGACGTCAGCTTCGCCAGCCACCACTGGCCGCGTTGGGGTGCCGATGCGCTCCGGGGGCACCTGTCGAGCCAGCGTGACCTGTACCGGTACCTGCACGACCAGACCATGCGGCTCGCCAACCACGGTCTGACGAGCCTGGAGATCGCGGAGGAGCTGCGCCTGCCCCCGTCGCTCGGCGACGAGTTCTTCAACCGCGACTACTACGGCACGCTCAACCACAACGTGAAGGCCGTCTACCAGCGCTACCTGGGGTTCTTCGACGGCAACCCCGCGAACCTGCACCCGCTCCCGCCGACCGACGCTGGGGCGAAGTACGTCGAGTTCATGGGCGGTGCCGACGAGCTGTTGCGTCGGGCCCGTGCGAGCTTCGACGCGGGCGAGTACCGCTGGGTTGCTCAGGTGGTGAACCACCTGGTGTTCGCTGAGCCCGACAACATGGACGCCCGAGCGCTGCAGGCCGATGCACTCGAGCAGCTGGGCTACCAGTCGGAGTCCGGTCCGTGGCGGTCCTTCTACCTGACGGGGGCCCAGGAGCTGCGCAACGGGCCGCCGCCGGTCGTGATCAAGAGCGCCGAGAAGCCCGACGTGATGGCGGCGATGACGGTGGAGATGCTGCTGCAGTTCCTGGGTGTGCACCTGGACGGTCCTGCGGCGGCCGCGCACACCGCATCGACGGGGGACATGACGATCACGCTCGAGGTGCGGGATGCCGCACCCGGGGGCGGAGCGGGGGGACCGGGAGCCGTCCACGCGGTCGGCGTGGCCAACGGGGCTTTGCACCACGTGGGTGGTGGTCCGCACCCCGACGCCCAGGTCACGGTGTCCACCACGCACGCCGGTCTGGTCGCTGCGATCACCTCGGGTCGGCTCGAGCTGCTCGCCGACCCGTCCACTGCCGCCGGGGCCGACAGCGTCGTCTCGGGACGGGTCGAGGTGCTGGTCGAGCTGTCCGACCTGCTCGACTCCTTCGAGCTCTTCTTCCCGATCGTCACCCCTTGACCATCGATCGTTCGTGGCGCGAATGCGCCCGTGGTGGGCGGCTTCGCGCCGAGTTCGACGAGGTTCGGTGAGTCGGCCGCTCGGACCACCTGACATCATGCGGGCATGGTCGACCGCACCGAGCCGCCCCGGATCCTGCTGGCGATGATGTCAGGACTGCTCGACTACGCCTTCACCGCTGCGCAGCTCGAACGGTTGGCCGCGTCGGGCGAGTTGCTCCACGGTGGCGAACCGGTCGGGGACCTGTCCAGCGCCGAAGCGTTGGCGTCGTTGGCGCAGGCGGACGTGATCGTCGGGCACTGGGGTTGTCCGACGTTGACCGAGGAGGTGCTCGCCGCCGCACCCCGACTCGCCCTGTTCGCCTACGCGGCCGGCACCGTGAAGTGGCAGGTGACCGACGCGGTGTGGAGCCGCGACATCCGGGTGACGTCGGCTGCTGCGGCCAACGCGGTGCCGGTGGCGGAGTACACGGTCGCCTCGATCCTGTTCGCCAACAAGGGCGTGTTCTCGTTCGCCGCTCGGGAGCGCGATCCCGATGTCGACGTGGCGATCGATCCCAGCCGCATCGGCAACCTCGGTCGTCGGGTCGGGCTGGTCGGTGCGTCGCACGTCGGGCGGCTCGTCATCGAGCTGTTGGGTCCGTACGACCTGGAGTTGGCCGTCGCGGACCCCTTCCTGTCGGATGCGGACGCGGTGGAGCTGGGCGTCACCCGGATGGAGCTCGATGAGCTGTGCGCGTGGGCGGAGCTGCTGAGCCTGCACGCACCGGAGGTCGAGTCGACCAAGGGCATGATCGGCGCTGCGCAGCTCGCGGCGCTCAGCGATGGTGCCACGTTGGTGAACACCGCTCGGGGTGGCCTGGTCGACGAGACCGCTCTGATCGCCGAGCTGTCGACGGGGCGCATCTCGGCGGTGCTCGACGTGACCGTCGAGGAGCCGACGCCGGCGGACTCACCACTGCGCCGCATGCCCAACGTGTTCCTCACCCCGCACGTGGCCGGCGCGGCCGGCACCGAGATGGTGCGCCTGGCCGACCTGGCGGTCCAGGAGGTGGAGCGTTGGGCACGTGGTGAGCCGGCGCTGCATCCGGTCACTGCGGCCGACATGGACCACATCGCCTGACCAGTCAGGGATGCAGGGGTGCTCAACGACAACCCTTGTCGCAATCCACGCCCAGGACGTTCGACGACCAACCGCCGATCAGCCGCCGATCACATCCTCGAACAGCGCGAGCGTCCGCGCCGCGATGAGGTCCCAGGCCAGCTCGTCACGACGGACGACCGCGGCCAGGGCCGCGGCGGTCACGGCGTCGGGGTCGAGAGCGTCGAGAGCGGCCGCCACCGACTCGGCGGTGTGGCCGACACCGATCCCCGCATCCCCGGCCACCTCCACCAGGAACCCCCAATCGGAACGGAGCACCGGGAGTCCCAGGCCGATCGCGTCGAACAAGGTCCCCGTGGCGAGCATGCCGCCGTCGGGTCGGAACGGCATCGCCAGCACATCGCAGACCGACAACCGCAGCGCGTAGGTCGCCGCATCGGTCATCTCGTAGCGCTCACCCACGACGATGCGGGGGTCGTCGGGCACGTCATCGGTCTCGGCCAGCGACCAGCAAGCCACCTGGATGTCGTCGCGGGTGCTGGCTGCGACGCCCCGGAGGAACTCCTCCACGAGCTTCTCCTGCCGTGGCGCCCCGACGATGCCGATGCGCAGGGCGCACGGCTCGAGTCCGAGCGCCTGCTCGGCGGCGGCGCGGTCGGGCACGCGCTCGTCGGTCCACAGCCCGCCGAAGTGGCCGTGAGGTATCACAGCGTGGCGAACGTCGGACCGGGTGGGGTAGCGGGACAGGAAGCGCTCCATCCCGAAATGGCTGTGGTGGATGACCGCGTCGACGTTCGCCGCCCACAGCTCGTAGATCGCGTCGTAGGCCTCGGGTCGCTTCTCGTGGGGGGTCAGGTTGTGGGCGGTCCACACGACCGGGATGCGACGTTCCCGCAGCTCCGAGACGATTGTCCGGTGGGCGGGCAGGTCGTCGAACGCGATCCACTCCGGCCAGTGCAGGTGGAGCAGGTCGATCGTGCCGGGGTCGACCGATCGGTCGCGGAGCGGTCCCCAGGGGCACGGCCGCTCCCACACCAGCCCGGTGAGCTGGCTGTAGAGGCTGGCGTCGTACTGCGCTCGGAACGCCGTCGAGGCCACCCGGAGCTGCGGGGTCACCGTCAGCGCGACCTCGGCGCGGGCCGAACCGTCGCAGAGCACCTCGGGCGTCACCTCGACGTCGTGCACGGAGGAGAACGACGACCAGTGGCTCCGCCACTCGGCGATGCCGTCGACGTCGATCACGTCGGTG
>JAPXRJ010000004.1:0-45536 GCA_033813615.1 Microthrixaceae bacterium
AGGAAAACGTTGTGGAACGACGAACAGAACGGGGGTCGGGCCCGCCGCGTCGTGATCCGGCTCGGGTACCGTCCCGACCCATGACGAGCGCGACCGACCCGACCGCCCCGTACGCCGGACACGACGGGAGCGTCGGTCGGGTCTTCGCCACGTCCGAGCCCTCGTGGCCGACGCCGCGCCGGGCCAGGGAGGGGGCTCCGAACGTCGTCGTCGTCCTCTGCGACGACCTCGGCTACTCCGACCTCGGCTGCTACGGGTCGGAGATCCCGACACCCAACATCGACCGGATCGCGGCCGAAGGGCTCCGCTACACCGACTACCACTCTGCGCCGATGTGCTCGCCGACGAGGGCGTCGTTGATGACCGGGCTGGAGCCGCACCGGGCCGGCGTCGGCCACGTGGCGCACTCCGATCCCGGGTTCCCCGGCTACGCCATGGAGCTGACGCCGTTCGCGCCGACGCTGCCCGAGCTGCTGCGCGACGCCGGCTACCAGACGCTGATGGTCGGCAAGTGGCACCTGACCAAGGACAGCGAGGTCAACGACGCCGGTGACCGTTCGAGTTGGCCGCTGCAGAAGGGGTTCGACCGCTACTACGGGTTCCTCGACGCGTTCACGAACTTCCATCACCCGCACCGCCTGATCGAGGACAACCACGCCGTGCGCACCGACGAGTACCCCGAGGGCTACTTCGTCACCGACGACTTCACCGACCGAGCGATCTCGATGATCCGAGAGACCAAGGCGTCGGATCCGTCCAAGCCGTTCTTCCTCTACTTCTCCCAGGCCGCGGTGCATGCGCCGCTGCAGGCCAAGGCCGTCGACATCGAACGCCACGCGGATCGCTACCGGGCGGGGTGGGACGCAGTGCGCCAGGCGCGCTACGACCGCCAGGTCGACCTCGGGGTGATCCCCGAAGGGGCCGAGCTGGCGCCGCGCAACACCGAGCCGGGCGACGAGGTGCCGGCCTGGGACGAGCTCAGCGCCGAGGAGCAGCTGCTCTTCGCGCGCTACATGGCGGTGTACGCGGGACTCATCGACAACCTCGACCAGAACGTCGGTCGGCTCCGCGATGCGCTCGAGGAGCTCGGGGAGTGGGACAACACGCTCTTCGTCTTCACCTCCGACAACGGCGGCTCCCGCGAGGGCCAGGCGCAGGGGACGTCGGCCTACTTCCGCACGCTGCACTGGGAGCGCACGGGTGCCGACGAGCCCTTCGAGGAGGACCTCTCCCGGCTGGAGGCGATGGGAGGTCCGACCACGTTGCCGCACTACCCGCGGGGCTGGGCGATGGTGTCGAACACGCCGTTCCGCCTCTACAAGATCAACGCCCACCGAGGCGGGCACTCCGTGCCCTTCGTGGTGTCGTGGCCGAAGGCGCTGGCCGACTCGGGACAGGCGGGCGGTGAGCTGCGGAACCAGTACCTCCACGTCACCGACCTGCTGCCGAGCCTGCTGGAGCTGGCGGGTGTCGAGCGGCCCGACGAGTGGCGGGGCAACCCGGTGCTGCCGCTCGCCGGCGAGGCGGTGTTCGTTCCGACGATCACCGACGCCGACGCTCCGGGACGCGGCCGTGACGTGGTCGTCGAGAACGAGGGCCACCGCGGCTACCGGCGCGACGGGTGGGAGGTCGTGACCCGCCACGAGGCGCGCACCCCGTTCGCCGCGGACCACTGGGAGCTGTACGACATGACGGCGGATCCGACCCAGCTGCGCGATCTGTCGGGTGAGCAGCCCGGGCGGGTGGCCGAGCTGGTCGACGCCTGGGAGTCCTCGGCATGGGAGAACCAGGTCTTCCCGATGGACGAGGGCACCGGCTACCGGTTCCTGCTGCGGCCGCCGTGGGTCGAGCGCTACGACGAGCCGGTCGTCCTGCGCGCCGGCACTCCCACGCTCGACCGCTGGCGGTCCCAGCGGCTGATGCTCTGGCGCGACGTCACGATCACCGCGGACGTCACGCTCGCCGATGGCGACAGCGGAGTGCTGTTCGCCCACGGCGACCAGGGCGGCGGGTACTCGCTCTACGTCGACGACACGGGTGAGGTCGTCGCCGCGCACAACGGCTACGGCCTGGAACGAGAGGTGCGAGGTCCCGTCGTGTCGGCCGGTCGCCACGAGGTGGAGCTGCGCATCACGTGTCCGGGCAACGACGTCTGGGACCTGGCGATCGCCATCGACGGCGACGTGGTCGCGGCCGACACCGGCTTCCGGCTGCTCATGGCGATGGCACCGTTCGAGGGCATCGACGTCGGCCTCGACCGTCGCTCGCCTGTGTGCTGGAAGGTCTTCGAGCGCCACGGCTCGTTCCCGTTCTCCGGGACGATCCACTCGGTCGCGTACCAGCCGGGACAGCCGGCGCCCGACAGCCCCACCAACTTCCTCGACTTCCTGCGGGACTGGGGCGCCAGCATGGAGTGATTCGGTCGTGTGGAACCGGCGGGGAGCTTGGTTCAGTCCGATTCGAGCGCGGTCGTCGCCTCCACCACCTGACGGCTGAACACCGAGATCTGCGGGACCTCGCCGAGGGACCGCCAGATCAGCCCATCGGTGGACCACTCCGCCCGCCAGACCACGGTGACGTCGCCGTACCAGCGGTCGCGTCGGTCGCCGGTCCCGGTCACCGTCCGGTAGGTGACGGTGCACCCGCCCGTCCGCCGTGCCTGTCGGCGCGGCGACGCCGGGTCGTCGGGGTCGAAGGGCCGACCGGGCCCGTCGCATGTCGTCGTCCGGGCGTCGTCGGGGTCCCCGCTGCGGACCGTGAAGCGGACGGGGTGGGCCCGCACCCTTGCCGTCACCGCGCCGACCGTGAGCGTCCGGTCGACGGCGGTGGCCCAGGTGGCCGCGTCGAACGACGTGAACGCCGGTTCGCCGACGACCACGGCGGTGCCCCGTGGTGGGCTCACGGTGGTGGTGAGGGCGGGCAGGACCGTGACCATCGATCGGGCGAGCACCTGAGCCGGAGCTCCCGGGTCGATCGGGACCAGGCGGACCGAACCGTCGAAGCGTCCGCGCGTGATCCGGATCTGGACGTCGGACATCACACCCGCGTCGGCGTTCGCCATCGCATCGAGGACGGCGACGAACGTGTCTTCGACCTCGGGCTGTGCGGCGACCAGCGCCATCATGAACCGCAACTCGGCATCGCTCAGCGTCAGCCAGTAGGTGACCGGCGCGGTGCCGCGGCCGGTGTAGCGGATCGGTGTTCGGTTGATGATCGATGTGATGATCCGCCCGTCCCGGGTGACTCGTGACGAGGCGGAGGTCCCGCCGTCGGCGGCGTCGGCGAGACCGGCAGGGAGGACGCACGCCGTGATCGTCACGGCCAGTGCGGCGGCGGACAACCGGAGCAGCCGGATGCTCACGACGCCGCAGCCCACGTGGGACAGGGATCCGGGCTGCCGGCGGGCAACACGTCGTAGCTGGACTCGTCGAGCGACGACAGCACCCAGGAACCGGCGGACTTCTCGACGACGCCAGTGCCGACGCCGTGGCTCACCGCGTCGTCGGTGACCGCGCCGGTGGCGACGCTGCGCACGACGCCGGGGCTCCAGCCGCACCACGAGAACGTGATCCGATCAGCCGACGCAGCGGTCACCTCCGCGACGTGGTGGACGTAGGAGCGTTCGCCGCGGCGGACCGGGATCGCCTGACCCGCTCGCAGGCGTTCGAGCACCTGCGAGCGGACATCGTCGCCGAGCACCGATCCCGGGGCCACGGTCGCCGCCCACTCGGTGAGCAGCGGATCGTCGGGGCGCAGGAGCACCGCAGGGTCCGCGTTCAGGCCGGTGACGACGCGGTCGTAGCGATCGAGCACCTCCTGCACCGTCCGGGCACCTGGCGCGCGGTCGGTGCTGCCCGGTGTGGGCGAACCCGCCGGAACGTCGGCTCCGGGGACGGGTGCGCCTTCCGGCGACGGGGTGGGCGCCGATCGGGCGGTCGCCGGAGGGGTGGACGTGGCCGACGGTCGGGCGGTCTCGGCGTCGAGCGGTTGCACGCCTTCGTGCGCAGGGGCGCCGCACGCTCCTGCGAACGCTGCGGCGGCGATGCCCGCAGCAAGAGCAGCGTGCCTGCCCAACGTGGTCGTGGTGAACCGCCGTGTTCCCGTCACGAAAGAGCAGTGTGGACCCTCACGTGCGACGAATCAACACAGAACGCACTGAAATGCGATGAGATGTGTCGTGGGCGGATCCACCCGGGATCACCAGCCCTTGAACTCCGGTGACCGGCGCTCGCGGAACGCGGCGATGCCCTCCTGGAAGTCCGCCGACTGCATCAGGAACTCCTGGGCCACGGCCTCTTCCTCGAAGGCGGTGTGACGCGACGACTCGAACGACCGGTTGAGCAGCCACTTCGTCATGCCCAGCGCCTTGGTCGGGGCCTGGGCGAGGCGTGCGGTCAACTCACCGAGCGCGGTGTCGAGCTCTGCCGCAGTCACGACCCGGTTGGCGATGCCGAGCTCGGCGCAGCGGGCAGCGGGGACGTCGTCGGCCAGGAACATGAGCTCCTTGGCGATCTGCGGCCCGACGATGCGCGGCAGCATCCACGCCCCGCCGGCGTCGGGGAGGATGCCCCGGCGGACGAACACCTCGACGAGCTTGGCGTCCTCGGCCATCACGACCAGGTCGCATGCCAGCACCAGATGCGCGCCACCTCCGGCCGCCGTGCCGTTGACTCGGGCGACGACCGGCTTCTCAGAGTCGAGGATGGAGGCGATCAGCCGTTGCCACCCGCGGCGGATCATGCGGGTGCCGTCGCCCAGGAGCCGGTCAGGGGCGCCCTCCGGCCGGGCCGGCGCCGGCAACTGCGGCCCGCCCAGGTTGGCGCCGGTGCAGAAGTGCCGATCGCCCGCGCCCGTGAGCACGATCACCCGCACGGCGTGGTCCGACGACGCCCACTCGAACAACGCGGTCATGCCGTCGCGCATCGACGATGTGAGCGAGTTCCCCGCGTCGGTGGCGTCGATCGTGATCGTCGCAACGCCGTCGGCGTCGACCAGGTAGGTCAGGCCGTCGGTGAGAGGTGCCCCGGTGCTCTGGTCATCGCTGCTGGGTTCGTCGGTCATGGCGCTGACAGTGCCGTCCGCCGCGCCGGTCGCGCAACCCGCAACAGCTCGGTCGCGCTGCGAATACGATCGCCGCGGTGTCGAGACGGCTTCGCCGAGCGGTGATGTGGCTGGTGGTGGGCCTGGGCCTCGTCGCCCTCGCCGGACCGCTGGTGGGTACCGCATCGGCGCACGCAACGTTGGTGTCGTCGTCGCCGGGCAACGACGAGGTCGTCGAGCAGCCACCGGATCGGGTCGTGCTCACCTTCGACGACGGAGTGGTGGTCGACGACGCGGGCGTGCGCGTGCTCGACCCGCGCGGCAACGACGTGTCCGAGGGCGCTCCGACCACCTCGGACGGCGGGACGGAGGTCCGCCAGCGGATCGACCCCGAGGCCGAGGGCACCTACACCGTGTCGTACCGGGCGCTGTCCGACGACGGCCACGTCATCGACGGCTCCTACGTCTTCCACATCGGTCACCGCACAGGTGGCGCCACCGCTTCGACCATCACCGGTGGCGAGATGGACGGCCTTCGTATCCTCAACGCGTTCGGCCGCTGGATCGCGCTGTCCGCAGCCTTGCTCGTCGGTGGCGTCCTGGCCATGTCGCTCTTCGTCGACGGCCCAAGGGCGGCGGTTCTGACGAGAAGTCAGGACCGGAACGGTCGAGATCTCACCGCAGAATCCCGGGGCGACGCTGACGGTGTGAGATCTTCCGGATGGGCGACCGAGCTGGCCTCGGCCCGGTTCCTGCTCCTGCCCGGGGCCTGCGCCGTGTTGTTCGGGCTGGGGATCAGCCTGCTGGCGTCTGCCGCGGATCTGGCCGGCGGATCGCTGCTCGACGGGCCGGGCGGCGTGGCCGACTTCGTGACTTCGAGCCGTCCGGGTTGGGTGTTCGGCGTGCGCCTGCTGGTGGCGCTGGTGCTGGTGCTCGCCGTGATGGGCTCGACCGCGATCCGGCGCGTGCCGTGGCTGACCGCGATCGCCATCCTGGCCACACTCGTGCTGCCGAGCCTCGGCGGTCACGCTTGGACGGCGTCGCCCGAGGCGCTGTCGGTGGCTTCCGACGCGCTGCACGTCCTGGCCGCGGCGGCGTGGGCGGGAGCGCTCGGCGTCGTCGTCCTGTCCTGGGACGGCGAGCGGGGCCGGGCCACCGCGTTCAGTCGCATGGCGCTGGTCGCTGCGCCGCTCACGATCACTACCGGGCTCCTCAACACGTGGCTGCAGGAGCGCTCCGCGGCAGGTGTGGTCGACTCCACCCACGGGCGGTTGGCGATGGCCAAGCTCCTGGGCGCCCTCGTCATGGTGGGGTTCGGTTGGATCCACCGTCGCCAGATCGCGGACGCTGCCCGCTGGTCGACCGGCGCCCTCCGCTCGTACCGCGCGGAAGCCGCTGTCGGACTGGCCGTCGTGGCCGTGACGGCGGTGCTGGTGGGGACGTCGCCGGGACGGGAGGCCCGACCGGCAGGGGAGCCCGTCCAGCAGGTACGTCAGGCCGGCGAGGTCACCGTCCGCATGCAGGTGACCCCCGCAGCGGCCGGTCCGAACGACGTGCACCTCTACTACCTGGCCCGCGACGGCTCCCTCACCGCCGTCGATGCCGCCGAGCTCGAGATCTCCAGCGCCGGCATCGCCCCTCGATCGGTCCCCGTCGCGCCCATCACCGCCAACCACGGATTCGTCGACGACTTGCAGCTCACGCCGGGGGAGTGGAGCTTCGAGCTCACCATCGTGACCGGAGGAGCTCCGGCGACGACGACCTTCCGCGTCCCGATCGCGTGATGCTGCCGCGTCGATGGCGGCTCGAGCGGCCATGATGCCCTGATGCGCACATCTCTCAACCGAGTCGTCCTCATCGTCGCTGCCGTGATCGTCGGCCTCGGGCTGACCGCGTTGGCGCCGACGGTCGGCGCGCACGGCGACGAGGGCGTGCTGACGCTGCTGTCCGCGACGACGTCGGGCTCGTCGAGCACGATCGCGGTCAAGCTCACCTACGAAGGCGACGGGCATCCGGTCGACGGTGCCACGGTGACCGTCGTGGCCGACGACGGCGCAGGCCAGAGCGTCGACCCGGTCCCGATGACGGCGGGCACCTCATCGGGCGAGTACACCGCGACGGTGCAGCTGCCGTCGCCGGGGACGTGGAACCTGCGGGTCACCTCGGTGTCGCCGTCGGCCACGATCACGACGACCCAGGAGGTCGCTGCCGGTTCCGACGTCACCGTCGGGACCGAGCCCGAGATGACCACCGGGACCGCCCCATCGACCACGGCGTCGACTGCGGACACGTCGACCACACAGGATCCCGCCCTCGACGCCGAGATCACGGAGGCACCGACGGGGACGACCGGTGACGACGAGGGCTCCTCCACGTTGCCCTGGCTCGGCGGGTCGGTGGTGCTGCTGGGCGTGATCGCGGTGGCGATCTTCGCCGTCGTTCGCGGTCGCCGTCTGCCGGTCGAGGCGCCGCCCGGGTCGGAGCTGCCGCAGGATGACGACCTGCCACAGGACGACGACCTGCCGAAGGACCCGAACGCCGGGTAGCGCACCGGTCGTTCCGGTAGATGCCCTCCCTCCGGCGGATTCTGATGACGTCGGACAACCGCCACAGTGGTGACCGATCGTCAGAACCAGGGTTCGTCGGTGCCTCAGGCGAGTGCAGACAGGATCGCCGCGGCAGCTCGCGTCGCCGCCCCGTCCGACGTCGCCAGGAAGAACGACGGCTCGGTCAGCTCCAGCTCGAGCAGCACGGGGGCGCCGTCGTCGCCGGGGACCAGGTCCACCCTGGCGTACAGCTCGTCGTCGACACCGGTGATCTCGCGGGACGCCGCGAGCGTCTGCTCGCCAACCGCGAGCTCGGCGTCGGAGGGGGTGCGGGGCGAGATCGCCTCCTCGGCGTACAGCCCGGCCACCGCGGTGTTGCCGACCTGCAGGAGTGGGCCCTTGCGGAACGCGTGGCTGAAACGTCCGCCCAGGAACACCAACCCGGTCTCGCCGGCCGTGTCGACCGCCGAGAGGTAGGGCTGGATCATGACCGGCCGGCCGGCGGCCAGGAGTGCGGCCGCGTGAGCACCAGCGGCATCGGGCGCGGAGGGGTCCTCGTCGAGCGCCGCGTAGCGGACGGTGTCCTTGGAGCCGGCCGACACCGTCGGCTTCACGACGAGCTCGCGGGATGGGAGAACGACCGAGGAGATCTTGCCGAGGACGTCGACCTCGCCGGGGAGCAGGAAGGTGGTGGGCACGACCTGCACGCCGGCGGCGTCGAGATCTGCCAGGTAGCGCTTGTCGGTGTTCCAGCGGATCACCGACGCAGGGTTGCGAAGCTCGGTGACGGCACCGACCCGTTCGGCCCAGTCGAGGAACTCGTCGCGTCGGAGCGCGTAGTCCCATGTTGAGCGAACGACCACCATGTCGAACGATGCCCAGTCCACGTCGGGGTCGTCCCACACCTGCTCGGTGGCATCGATGCCAGCTGCGTGCAGGGCGCCCAGCAGGAGCGGTGCGTCCTCGTCCAGCGGAGAAGACTCGCGGCAGGTGGCGATGGCGATGCGGGGTCCGACACGGGTCACGGCCGGTGACGCTATCGCCGGGGCGAACACATCTTCGGCTGGGGAAGGTGACGGCACACGTGCCAGCATCTCCGCCATGTCGATCACCGCGCCCGAGTCGATCAACCTGCCCGAGTCGACCAACAGCGAGGCCCCGCTGGCCACCGACACGAAGGCGCTGCTCGACCGCTGCCTCGAATCGGCGCGCCGCGGCGAGGCGATCGATCGGACCGACGCGCTGGCCGTGCTGCAGCTCTCCGACGCCGACACCGTCGCCGCGGTCGCGGCGGCCGGAACCCTGCGCCGGGCGCACTTCGCCAACACGGTGAAGATGAACTTCCTGGTGAACCTCAAGTCGGGCCTGTGCCCGGAGGACTGCGACTACTGCTCGCAGCGCCGTGGCTCGGAGGCCGGGGTCCTCACGTACCGCAACGTGGGCGCGGACGTGGTGCACGACGCCGCGGCCCGCGCCGTGGACGCGGGGGCGGCCCGGGTGTGCCTGGTGGCGAGCGGGCGCGGCCCGTCGGACTCCGACGTGGAGCACGTCGCCGAGGCCGTGATGGCGGTCCGCGACGCGCACCCCGGTCTGGAGGTGTGCGCGTGCCTCGGGCTGCTGGCCGACGGTCAGGCCGAGCGGCTCGCCGAGGCCGGCGTTGACGCCTACAACCACAACCTCAACACGTCCGAAGCCCGCTACGGCGACATCTGCACCACGCACGGCTTCCAGGACCGGGTGGAGACCGTCGGCTCGGCCAAGGCCGCCGGGCTGTCGCCGTGCTCGGGTGCGCTGTTCGGGATGGGCGAGGGCGACGACGACGTCCTCGACGTGGCGTTCGCCCTGCGGGCCCTCGAGCCTGACTCGGTGCCGATCAACTTCCTGATCCCCGTCGACGGCACGCCGATGGCCGGCCGCTGGGAGCTCACCCCGCAGCGCTGCCTGCGCATCCTCGCCATGTTCCGCTTCCTCTTCCCCTCCACCGAGATCCGCATCGCCGGTGGTCGGGAGGTCCACCTGCGCTCGGTGCAGGGCCTGGCGCTCGAGGTGGCCAACAGCATCTTCGTCGGCGACTACCTGACCACCGAGGGCCAGGCTGCCCACGCGGACCTGCAGCTCCTCGACGACTGGGGCTTCGTGCCGCTGGAGCTGCCCGAGGGGCTCGACGCGGCGGCGCCCGCTCCGATGCGGCCCGCAGCCGGTGCAGCCACGGGCGGCGACGCCGACCCGGACGGCGCGTCGCCGGTCGAGCGCGAGGACCTGGTTCGCATCCGTCGCCGGGGCGTCGGCACCGACCTGCCGCCCAACGCCTGAGTCGGCAGTCCGTCGGCGCGCCATGATGGCGCCCGTGCACGACGACGCGCTCCACGACAGCCACGCGATCGAACAGCTGGAGCAGGCGTTCCTCGACCCCGTGCTCGCGGACCGGGTCGACTCGGTCGTTCGGCCGCTCGGCGGCGAGCGCTACCGCGTCGCCAGCAGGGACGGCTCGGTCGAGTTCGAGCGGCTCAGCAGCGACGGACGCCACGGGTACCGGACCGTCGCCACCACCGGTCGCGACCCGCTGGTCCGCATCGACGACGACGCCCTGCTCGGGTTGCAGGCCGAGGAGTCCGACCGCTGGCCGACCCGCGACCGCACGTCGTTCCCGCACGCGTTCGACTCGATCGCGCAGTTCTTCGATTCGTCGGTGGCACCCGACCTGTACGTGAACCACACCGCCGCTCACACCCGAGAGGGCCACCTGGGCCATCACGGGTCGCTCGGCATCGTCCAGGCCCGAGCGCCGTTCATCGCCGCGGGTGCCGGGGTCCGGCCGCTGGGGGTGCTCGACCGTTCGACGCGTGTCGTGGACGTGGCGCCCACGATCGCCGCGCTGCTCGACCTGGATGCGCATCCCGACGCCGTCGGCCCGACCGGCGAGCGCCGCCTCGATGGCCGGCTACGACGTCAGGACGGCGATCCGATCACGGACGTGCTGACCGGTGACCGGGCCGAGCAGATGGTGGTGGTGCTGCTCGACGGCTGCAACGCCAACCTCCTCCACGACGTGGTCGACGCGGGGGAGGCCCCGCACCTGGCCGATCTGATCGGGCGCGGGGTGGCCATGCGGCGGGGTTCGTTCGCGTCGCTGCCGACGGCCACGCTCGCCAACCACACCACCGCCGTGACCGGCGCGCATCCAGGGCACTCGGGGGTGCTGCACAACGCGTGGGTCGACCGGAGCGACGGCGCGCAGCCGGACCTGCTGTCGATGGAGGAGATGTTCTGGTCGTCGGGGTACGTGCGCGACGACGTGGAGACGCTGTTCGAGGCGCTGGCCCGCTCCCGGCCCGGGGCGTTCAGCTCGGCCACGTTCGAGTTCTGCGACCGGGGAGCCGACTTCTCCAGCTTCGGCCTGGTGCGGGCCGGATCCGGTGAGCGCCTGCCGTCGATCGACGACGTCGTCCACGTCGACCGGTCGTGTGCGGCCAGATCGGGGGCCTACTCGTTCATGTCGTGCGTCGACCACGTGAGCCTGGCCCACACCGTCTCGTGCTGGAACCAGGAGCACGGCAACCCGCTGCCCGCACTCACGTGGTGCAGCCTGGCGGTGACCGACGAGGCCGGCCACGAGAGCGGCCCGCATGGCGAGCTCGCCCGTGCCGCGGTGCTCGACAGCGACGCCCGGTTGGGCGAGCTGGTCGCCACCGTCGAGCGGGCGGGAGAGCTCGACCGCACGGCGTTCGTGGTGATCGCGGACCACGGAATGGAGCAGTCCGATCCCGATGTCGACCGACCGTGGGAGGCGGACCTCGCCGACTGCGGCATCCCGCACCGGATCGTCGGCGACGGTCTGGTCTACGTCGAGTGGACCTGACGGCCCGCCGGGTGTCCGCGACCTTCGAGTCGATGTGGTCGTCGGTCTGCCATGCCGCGAGGGTCGCTCCGGGCCGGTCGTCGGTCGAGGCGCGTCGGCGTCTCCGTAGCTCGGTACTGTCGGCGCCGTGAAGATTCGAACCGGTTGGGCCACGGCGTGGTTCCTGCGGATCCTGGTGCTGGTTGCGGTCGCGGTGGTGTTCTTCGTGCCGCCGCTGTCGGAGCAGGGCGACGACGACACCGCGACCATCCAGCACTACGGCGCCGTGTTCGACCTAGCGGCCGACGGCTCGATGAAGATCACCGAGACCATCGACGTGGCGATGCCGAGCGGCAAGCGCGGCATCTTCCGCATCTTCGACACCCGCGACGAGCGCCGCAACGGCGTCGAGCACCCCGTCGAGGACCTGACCGTCACCCGCGATGGCCAACCGGAGCAGCACACATGGGACGACGCCCCGGCCGGCCAGCAGTCGCTGCGCATCGGCAACGCCGCGGTGTACCTCGAGCCGGGCGTGCACACCTACGTCATCACGTCCGCGACGACGAACACCCTCGAGCGCGGTCCTGACGACACCGTCCGGTGGTGGTGGAATGTCGTCGGCTCCGGATGGCAGATGACCATGGAGTCGGTGGACGTCACGGTGAACCTGCCCGCCGAGGTCACCGACGCCGAGTGCGTGCAGGGTGACGACACGCAGTGCACTGCGGACCTCTCGGAGCGCACGATCACGGTGCACGCCGGGCCGCTCGACCGTTACGAGCCGGTGACCGTCCGCGCCACGTTCCCCGAGGGCGCCGTCCCGCAGCCGCCGGCCGATCCCGGGAACAACACGCTGCTGCTGACGATCGTCGCCGCCCTGATCGGCGCGGGTGCCGGGCTGGCGTTCGTGTTCGCCACGCGTGAGCGGACCCCCGGCTTCCCGGTGCTGTTCGAGCCGCCCGAGGGCATCTCACCGGCGCTCGGCGCCAAGGTCCTGACCGAGGTCGACTCCGCCGACGACCTCCAGGCCACCCTCTACGACCTGGGCGCCAAGGGCATCGTCCGGCTGGACGGCAACGACTACGCCTGGACGGTCAACCTGCTCGCCGATCCGGTCGCAGCGCAGGCGGGCGAGGCCGAGCGGGCCATGCTCACGAGCCTCGGCCTGACCTCGATCGGTGATTCGTTCCTGGTCTCCAAGGACGCGTCGTCGGGGGAGAAGCTGACCACCGCCCGCTCGACGCTCCGCGGCGTGGTGTCTCGGCAGGCGGGGGAGTACCTGGCGCACTCCGGGGTCGGCTGGCTGGGCAACCTGCTCGGATGGCTGGCCACCCTCGGCGTGCTCGCGCTGGCGGGCCTGTGGCTCTTCGGCAACGGAGGATGGTTCAGCTGGCCGTTGTTCGCTCTGCTGGCGGCATTCTCCCTGGTAGCCGTCGGGGTCGCGACCAACCCGGGTTCGCGCACCAAGCGCACGCCGGCCGGTCGGGAGCTGTGGTCACGCTCTGGCGGCTTCTCCCGGTTCCTCACGACCGACTCGTCCGAGTCGCGCTTCGAGGCCGCCAAGCACATGGACTGGTACCCGACGTACCTGGCGTGGGCGCTCGTCTTCGGCTCCGCCGACGCGTGGGCGCGACGCTTCACCGACCAGGGCGTCGAGCCACCAGCTCCGGCGTGGATCTACTGGACCGGTGCGCACAACTGGGGAGCCAGCGGGTTCGCATCGGCCATGTCGAGCTCGTTCGACGCTGCCATCAGCTCCGCGAACGCCAGCTACGCGGCGTCGCAGGCGTCGTCGGGATCGTCGAGCTTCGGCGGTGGCGGCGGGTTCTCCGGCGGCTCCGGCGGTGGTGGTGGCGGCGGGGGCTCCTGGTGATCTGCGCCCGATCACGCGTCGTGGCCCACGTTCGGCGGGCGGAACAGCCAGACTGTTCGCCGATCCCCGCAGGGGCTCGATCGTTCGGAGGGACGCCGTGCTGATCCTCGTCATCGTCATCGTCGTGTTGGTCGTGGTCGTCGGGCTGTTCGTCGTCGTGGCGCTCAACAAGCTGCGCCAGCAGCGGGTGTCGGTCGACGAGGCCTTCGCCGGCATCGACGTGCAGCTCACGCGACGGGCCGAGCTCATCCCGAACCTGGTCGAGACCGTCAAGGGCTACATGGGCCACGAGCGGGGCACACTCGAGGCGGTGACCCAGGCCCGGGCCGCGGCGCAGTCGGCGAACACGGTCGGGGAGAAGGCGGCGGCCGACGGCATGATGCGCCAGGCGCTGGCCAACCTGTTCGCCGTCGCCGAGGCGTACCCCGACCTGAAGGCGTCGACGAACTTCCAGCAGCTGCAGAGCGAGCTGACCCGGACCGAGGACCAGCTGGCCTTCGCTCGCCAGTACTACAACGACGCCTGCGCGACGTTGAACCGGACGATGGTGACGATCCCCTGGTCGCTCTTCGTCGGCATGTCGGGCGTCGAGAAGGGCGTCTTCTACGACGCCCCGGAGGGCCACTCGGCGCCGCCCACCGTCGACTTCGGCTGACGGTCCCTGCTGGCACTCGGCCCAGTTCGATCCACGAACTGGGCCGATCGGCCCATGTGGACCGTCGATCGTCGCGGGCACCTCTGCCCACGGGCGATTCGCGGCCGCTTCGTTACCCTGGGGTCACGACCGAGGTCGTGATCGGACGGGTGCAACCCGGCGTCGATCGCACTCGTCGAATGCTGGGGACGCGGGACTCCTGTTCTTGTCGACCCACGAAACGCTGGGAACCGACTGGGACATCGAGTGGCCGTCACCGACTCTGATACGAACGCACAGGACGTGATCGCACCGTCGGTGGTCCACCGCCGTGACGGTGCGCTGCACGACATCGCTGCGACGATGCGACGTCCACCGGCTCCCACGCCGCCCACGGTCCCCGCCCGTCATGAGCGAGGGCCCGTCCTGTCGCATCTGTCGGCGCGGATGGTGGCGCTCAAGGCGGGCGTCGTCGCGGCGGACGTCCTGACGATCGCCATGGCCTACACCGTGAGCACGCTGGTGGTGGGCCGATGGTTCGGCTGGGGGACGGACTCCATCGACGACCACCTCCGGATCGCCGGGCTGTCGCTGCCCATCTGGCCGATCCTGTTCGCCGGCCAGCAGATGTACGCCGCTCGCTTCCTGACCCGGCTGATGGACGAGCTGCGACGCGTCGTCCACGTGGTCTTCGTCGGCACCGTCGCGCTGGTCGTCCTCGGATGGTTGGTCGGCGTCGATCTGGCGCAGGCCTGGGTCGGGGTGTTCCTGGCGGTGGCGCTCGTCTGCGTCACCGTGGAGCGGTTCGTCGTCCGGCGGTGGTTCGTGCACCGCCGCCGAACAGGCCGGTCGCTCCGCGACGTCGTCATCGTCGGGACGAACTCCGAAGCCCTCGATCTGGCCACGGCACTGGAGGACGCGGCGCTGGGCTACCGCCTTGTCGGCTACGTCTCCACTGACCCCGGCACGGGCCGGATGCTGCGGGGCCTGCCCGTGCTCGCCGGCACCGCCGACACGGTGCCGTTCGCGCACTCGCTCGGTGCTCAGGGTGTGATCCTGGCGACGACCAGCCTGCAGGTCGGACTCTCGAACCGGCTGCTCCGCGAGCTGCTCGACGGCGGCTTGCACGTCGAGATGACCTCGGGCCTCCGCGACGTCACACCCGAACGGATGACGGTCCGGCCGCTCGGCCGCCACCCGATCGTGTACCTCGAGCCGGCCCGCCGCTATGGCTGGCGGGCGGTCGCCAAGCGGATCTTCGACGTCGTCCTGTCGACGATCGCACTGCTGGTCGCCGCGCCGATCCTGCTGGCCTCGGCGATCGCCATCAAGGCGACCTCCCGCGGTCCGGTGCTGTTCCGCCAGGTTCGCGTGGGTCGCGACGGGGAGCCGTTCTTCGTCCTGAAGCTGCGCACGATGGTCCCAGATGCCGAGGATCGCCTCGCTGAGCTGATCGAGCACAACGAGTCCGACGGACCGTTGTTCAAGATGCGCGACGACCCTCGCATCACGAGCGCAGGGCGCATCCTGAGGAAGTTGTCGATCGACGAGCTTCCGCAGCTGTGGAACGTGGTCCGCGGCGACATGAGCCTGATCGGGCCGCGGCCGGCGCTCCCCCGTGAGGTGGCCGACTGGAACGACGAGCTGCACGAGCGGCTCCGGGTCCGGCCGGGGATCACCGGCATGTGGCAGGTGAGCGGACGCAGCGACTCGGGCTTCGAGGAGTACCAGCGGCTCGACCTGTTCTACGTCGACAACTGGTCGATCCTGATCGACATGGGGATCCTGCTGCGGACCGTGCCGGCGGTGATCACCGGCCGCGGCGCCAGCTGAGACGCCGTCGCCGCGTTCACACCATCGAGGCGGCGCCACCGCCGCTCGACGGCGGGACGAACGCCACCAGGAAGCCGTCGGTGCCACCGCCCGGGGCCGTCGCGGCGAGCTGGCCGGTTGTCGATCCGGACACGACGACCAGGCCCGACTCGGTGAGGGTCATGCCGCTCACCTGCTCGTCGCCGGTCGAGCCGAACTGCGCCACCCAGCGGAGCTCTCCGGTCTGAGCGTCGATCGCGGCGATGAACCCGTCGAGGCCGCCGCCCGCCGGGGTCGTGGTGCTCGACGGTTCGGTGGTCGTGGTCGTCGCCCCGTCCTCGGCGGCGCCGTCGGACGCCTCGGGCAGGAGTGAGATGCGCTCGCCGCCGACGATCTCTCCGGCGGCAGTGCCGCTCACGTACACCGTGGAGCCGTCGACGACGACGCCCGTCGCCCGATCGTCGCCCGGAGAGCCGAGCTGCAGCGACCACAGCTGGCGGCCGGAGGCGTCGAACGCGCTGACGAACGCGTCGTTCCCGCCGAGGTTCGCTGCCGTGCCGGTCGCCCCGTCGGTCGTGCCGGCGGTGACGAACACCTCGTCGCCCCGGCGTGGGTCGCCGCCGCTGCCGACGGCCAGCGCGCTGTCGCGACCAGGGGTGCCGGCCTGGGTGAGCCACCTCAGGTTGCCGGACGGATCCATCCGGGCGATCCATGCATCACGTTGACCCAGGATGCCGCCGACGTCGCCGTCGGTGCGTCCCTCGGTCGAGCCGGCAACGATCGCGTCGCCGTCGTCGCTGGTCGTGACCGCGGCAGCGTCGTCCGCCGCGGTGGTTCCGAACTGGCGGGCCCAGCTGACCGCACCGGTCGCATCGAGCCGGGTGACCAGCGCGTCGCCGTCGCCCAGGTAGCCACCGGTCGGGTCCTTCGCCGAGGGGAAGAGCCCGGTCGCCCGTCCGACGGCGAAGGCCGTGAGGTCGCTCGATCGTGACCCGGCGGGAACCGCTCCGGAGTGCACCGCGACCGCGTTGATCGCGTCGTCGAGGTCGCTGCCGATCGGCTGAGCCGTCCCCAGCACGCCGTCGGCTCCGACCGGAGCGCACCACGCGTCGATGCCCGCCGGACGAGTGCCCACAGCCGCGGGATCCCCGGCGATGCCACAGCTGAGCGTGGTGGTCGTGGCGGTGGCACCAGGGCTGTCGGTGGCGTCGCCGCTCGTCACCGATCCGCTGCCCACGCCCAACGCGGCGGAGGTGTGCGGTTGGCTCGACTGCACAGTGGCGGTCGGCGTGCCGTCGGCTGCAGCGACGACGTCGACGAACGCGGCGGTCGGCCCAGGGGAGGCGGGGTGCTCCGGATCGAGGCCCGTGGTCGTCCCGACGCCGAGCACCGAGTCGTCACGTCCCGCCACAGCGGAGAGGACGTCGTCACCGGCACCGCCGACCTGGCGGACCCACGCGACCGGTAGGGGTCGGCTGCTCGCCGCGTCCGGTGTGGACGTGGTCGGCGGGGTCGTGGTCGTCGTCGGGCGCGTGGTGGTCGTCGTGTCAGCGGTGTCGTCCCTGGAGCAGCCGACGAACGCGACCGTCGAGGACGTGACCAGGACCAGCAGAGCGCGCGCGGCGCGACGTCGACGAACCATGGTGAGCAGTATCACCGTTCGGCACTGCCGATCGGCGTCAGGCGGACCGCTACGCTCCACCGGTGCAAAAAGGCTCCCGGGTCGATCGGGCGATCCTGCCCCGTCGACCGTGGTGGCGAGCGCGGCGGTTCGTGGTGCTCTCCCTTGCGATCGGCATCGTCGCTGCGCTCGCCGTCGCGTGCAGCGACCAGGTCGACGTCGGAGTCGAGGGCGTCGATGCCCGTTGGATCGACGTCGAGGGATCAGATGCTCGCCGGGCGCTCCTGGTGACTCCTGCCGTCGACGGCGAGCGAGCACCGATGGGCGCGGATCCACCCCTCGTCGTCGTGCTGCACGGACTCGGCCAGGACGCCGAGCACATGGCGGGGATCGGTGGCTGGCCGAATCTGGCAGCGGATCGCGGAGCGGTCGTCGCCTTCGCCGACGGCTGGAAGAACAGCTGGAACGCCGGCACCTGCTGCGGAGATGCCATGACCGACGGGGTCGACGATGTCGCCTACCTCGATGCGCTCATCGACACGGTCGCGAAGCGGACCCGCTCGGACCGCGGTGACGTGTACATGGTCGGCTTCTCCAACGGGGCGATGATGACGTACCGGTACCTGTGCGAGGGTTCTGTCCGACTTCGTGGCGCTGCCTCGATCGCGGGGACCGACGTCGACGGCTGCACGCCGGATCGACCCACCGACGTCATCCAGATCACCGGGTCCGACGACGAGATCGTGCCGCTCAACTCCTCCACCTCCGCGATGGCGTCGCTCGGAACGCTCGTTCCCGCGTCCCGCGCGATCGAGCAGGTGGCGACGGCGTTCGCCTGCCCAGCACAGCGGACCGAGCAGTCCGGTCCTGCCCGGTCCACCAGGTGGGATCCGTGCGCCGAAGGTGTGGCGGTCCGCCTCGACGTGATCGCCGGCCTCACCCACACGTATCCGAGCGTCGACGGCTACGACGGCACCTCCGAGATCCTGGAGTTCTGGGGTTGGGCCGACGGTGGGCTGCCGGCCGGCAAGCTCGCGGGGAGCTGAGAGCACCCCGGCCCGTCGCGTCGCCTCACGCCGTGTCGGGCAGCCTGAGGAATCGACCCCCGGAAGGGGTGTTCGCCGGTCGTTCGGTCCGGAAGTCGCCGTCGCTGTGGCAGGCTTCACGGATGAGCGATCTGCCACCCCTCGACCAGTCCCAGGCCTACGTCGTCGTCGGACCCAACGACCAACGCGGGACCTACACCCTCGACCTCCTCATCGATGAGGTCGTGGCGGGCCGGCTGCACGACGCCACGCCGGTGTGGTGGCCGGGACTCGCCGAGTGGACCACGATGAACGGCCACCCGGGCCTCGCGGCCGAGATCGCCCGCCGACGAAGTGCTGCAGCGGCTCAGCCCGTCGCGGCGCAGCCCCAGACCTACGAGCAGCCCCAGTCCTACGAACAGCCCCAGACCTACGAACAGCCCCAGACCTACGAGGCTGCTCCTGCCCAGACCTACGAGGCTGCTCCTGCCCAGACCTACGAGGCCGGTCAGTACGAGTCGGCCGATGCCACAGCTGCGTACGGGACCGCGGACCCGGTGGCCGCCACTCCCGGTCAGGACTACTCCTACGACGCGTCCGGCGGCGTGGCGGTCGGCTCCGAGTTGACGTCGGGTGGGGACGCCGAGTTGCCGGTGAGCTCCGGGCTCGGCACCGTCGATGCGCCCGCCGATGCGACCGCCGCCGTCACGGGGATCGCCGATGGCGCAAGCGCGACCGGAACCGAGGTGCCCGCTGGCTGGACGGTCACCGACACGTCGACACCCGCCTCGGCGGAGGCGCCCGTCACCGAGTTCGTCGAGGCCGAAGTGGTCGAGAGCTCAGCCGTCACCGATGAGCACCGTTCGTTGTTCGCCGGAGTTGTGGCGCGGTCCAAGGCCCGCTCGGAGGCAGGCGAGCGGATCGCAGCGCTCGACGCGGCCGTCGCCGATGCCGTCGTCTCTGGTGCCGAGTCGCAGGGCTTCACCACCGAGGACCGCACCGCGGGTGACACCAACCACGATCTGCGGTTCGCCGGCGGCGCGGGTGAGTCGCTGACGATCACGCTCGGGCGCATCAAGGGGACCGACCTGGCGGCAGTGGCCGAGAGCGAGGTGCCGCTCACGGTGCGGTTCCAGGCGGCCACCTACGTCGGCGAGCTCGACGCCGGCACCGGCGAGCACGGCGAGGTGATCATCGTCTCCGACGAGTGGAGCGGTCAGGCGACCTCGACGGTTGGGTTGCTGCTGCTGCTCGCCGACTACGTCACCGGTGACCTCGACCTCGACACCGTCTCGCTGCTCCGCGACGTCGGTGCCACGGTGTCGATCGTCAGCGACCGCTTGCGCTGATCCAGCGACGAGGACCAGCGACGAGGGGATCGGTCGGCACGGTCGCTCCCGCCAGGTCGCGAACCGCCCACTCGTCCACTCCGGTAGGTTCCTGCGACCATGCCCGCTGACCCACGCTCCTCCGATGCCGCTGCGGTGGTGTCCGGGCCCGAGGACGCCACCCCCTGGTACCGGATCTCCGGTGCCGGCGTGGCACGACGACTCGATGTCGATCCCGTCTCGGGCCTCGACGCTGCAGCCGTCGCCGCGCGGATCGATCGATACGGTCCGAACCGGCTCGAGGCCGCACCCCGGCGCCCCGCGTGGCTCCGATTCCTCGACAAGTTCAACGACCTGTTGGTGTTCATCCTGATCGGCGCCGCTGTGATCTCAGCAGCGGTCGGCGACCTCAAGGATCCGATCGTCATCGCTGTCGTCCTGGTCATCAACGCGGTGCTCGGCTACGTGCAGGAGGCAAAGGCGGACGACGCCTTGGCGGCGCTCCAGCAGATGCTCGAGGTCGTCGTCCGGGTCCGGCGCGGCGGCGAGGTGCAGGAGGTCCCGGCTGCGGAGCTGGTTCCCGGCGACATCGTGTTGATGGAAGCCGGTGACCGCGTGCCTGCCGACGGTCGGTTCCTGGTGGCCAGCTCGTTGTCGGTCGACGAGTCGACGCTCACCGGCGAATCCGTGCCCGTCGACAAGACGGTCGAGGTCGTCGAGGTCGACGAGTCCGACGCCGACGGCGACCTGCCGCTCGCGGAGCGATCCAACTGCGGCTACATGAACACGACCCTGACCCGGGGTCGGGCCGAGCTCGTCGTCACGGCCACCGGCATGGCGACCGAGGTCGGGCGGCTCGCGGGGCTCCTGAGCGCTGCCGAGGAGCAGGAGACGCCGCTGCAGCAGCAGCTCGATCGCCTGGGCAAGCGCCTGGCCGCGATCGCCGGTGTGGCCGTGCTGGCGGTGTTCCTGGTGGGGCTCTCCCAGGGCGACGAGATCGGCGACGCGGTGCTCGGCGCCGTCGCGCTGGCCGTCGCGGCCATCCCCGAGGGCCTGCCCGCCGTGGTGACGGTGACGCTGGCCATCGGCGTGTCGCGGATGGCCAAGGAGCGGGCGATCGTCAAGCGCCTGGCATCGGTGGAGACGCTCGGGTCGACGACGGTCATCTGCTCCGACAAGACCGGCACGCTGACCCTCAACCAGATGACGGCGACCCGCGTGATCGCCGCGGGCCAGACGTTCGCCTTCGACGGGCTCGGCTACGGCGACGAGGGCGACGTGACCCGGCTCGACGGTGACGGTGCCCCGGTGGCAGGCAACGATCCGGTGTCCGACGACGCGCTGCGTTGGGCGCTCACGACTGCGGTCCTCTGCAACGACGCCCACGTCCGCACAGGCGATGACGGCACCCCGCAGCTGGTCGGCGACCCGACCGAGGGCGCTCTGGTGGTCGCGGCGCGCAAGGTCGGGCTCGACCCCGACGAACTGCGCTCCGATGCGCCGCGCCTGGACGAGGTGCCGTTCGATTCGGCGGTGAAGTACATGGCCACGCTGCACCCGCTCGAGGGTCAGGGGTCCCTGTTGGTCGTGAAGGGGGCACCTGACATCGTCCTCTCACGCTGCGACCGCAAACGGCTGTCCGACGGCCCGGTCCCCATGGACGCCGATGCCCGGACCCAGGCCCAGGCCAGCAACGACGAGCTCGGCCGCCAGGGACTGAGGGTGCTGGCTGTCGCCTCGAAGGTGCTCGGCGACCACGCCGTGGATCCGACTGCAGGTGGATCCACGTCGGATGACGCCGTCGGTTCGATCGACCTCGCCGCCGAGATCGACGGGCTGACCCTCGAGGCGCTGGTGGGCATCCTCGACCCCGCCCGACCCGAGGCGGTGGTCGCCGTCGCCGAGTGCGCGGACGCCGGCATCGGAGTTCGCATGATCACCGGTGACCACGCCACGACCGCCGGCGCCATCGCCGCGGAGCTGGGTATCCCCGGCAGCGTCGTGACCGGCGCGCAGCTGAACGAGATGAGCGACGAGGAGCTGGCCGAGCGCATCGAGGAGATCGGCGTGTGCGCCCGTGTGTCACCGGAGCACAAGGTGCGCGTGGTCAAGGCGCTGCAGTCCAACGGCGAGGTCGTCGCCATGACGGGCGACGGGGTCAACGACGCGCCGTCGTTGAAGCAGGCCGAGATCGGTGTCGCCATGGGCATCACCGGGACCGAGGTCACCAAGGAAGCCGGTGACATGATCCTGACCGACGACAACTTCGCCACGATCGTGACGGCGGTCGAGCGGGGGCGGGCCATCTACGAGAACATCGTCACGTTCGTCCGTTTCCAGCTCACGACCAACGTGGCGGCGATCGGGGCGATCCTCACCGCCCGACTGGCCGGTTACCCGGCGCCGTTCAACCCGATCCAGATCCTCTTCGTGAACATCCTGGCCGACGGACCGCCGGCGATGAGCCTTGGCATGGACCCACCGCGGCCCGGGGTGATGGGGCGCGAGCCACGTGACAGGGAGGAGCGGATCCTCTCGGGTGGGCGGCTGGCTCCGATCCTGATCACCGGGGCGATCATGACCGCCACGATCATGTGGATCCTCGTCAACTACACCGACGCCGCTCCTGCGACCGACATCGCAGCCGACCCGGGCTTCACGATGGCGTTCACGTCGTTCGTGTTCCTCCAGATGGCCAACGCCCTGATCGTGCGGTCCGGGGACAACTCTGTGTTCAACCGGTTCAGCCTGACGAACTCCACGTTCTGGTTGGCGGTCGGCGGCGTGGTCCTCGCACAGGTCCTCATCGTCGTCGTCCCGTTCCTGCAGAGCGTCTTCGGCACGACGTCGCTCACCGCTCAGGAGTGGCTCGTCGCCGTGGCATCGGTACTGCCGCTGCTGGTGATCTCGGAGCTGCGCACCTTCGTCGTGTGGATCGTGCGCCGCCGCTCCGCCAACGACCGCACCGATGCGTCTTCACCTGCCGCGGCCTGAGTCGGGAGGAACTCCGGACGGGTAGCGCGTAGGTTGGCCGATGTGCGAGCAGCGCTGTTCACCGAGGTCGGTCATCCGCTCGAAGTCGTGCACGACGTCGAGATCGAGGGTCCGGGGCCCGGACAGGTCCGTGTCCGGATCGCCGCGTGCGGGGTGTGCCACTCCGACCTGTCGATCATGACGATGCAGCCGGTGGGGCCGACGATCCCCGGCCACGAGGCCGCGGGTGAGGTCGTGGAGGTCGGGCCGGGCGTGACCCGGCTGTCCGTCGGCGACCACGTGATCCTGAGCCCCAACCCGGCGTGCGGGCATTGCGCCTACTGCCGTCGCGGCGAGTTCTCCGTGTGCGTGGACTCGATCGCCATCGCCACATCCACGCTCCCCGATGGCACGACGCACCTGTCGCGAGGTGGGGACACCGTCTACCGCGGACTCGGCCTCGGGGCGTGGGCCGACGAGGTGGTGGTCCCCGAGGCCGGAGCGGTGCGCATCGACGTCGACGTGCCGATGGACGTCGCGTGCGTGATCGGTTGCGCGGTCCAGACCGGAGTCGGCGCCGCGATCAACACGGCGCACGTGCAGCCCGGCGACAGCGTGCTCGTGATGGGTGCAGGTGGGATCGGGGTGTCGATCATCCAGGGAGCATCCATCGCCGGAGCGTCGCGGATCATCGTGTCGGACCCGTCGGAGGCTCGGCGTGAATCGGCGTTGCGCTTCGGTGCCACCGACGTGGTCGACCCGTCGGAGTGCGACGTCGTCTCCACGACGATGGACCTGACCGGCATCGGCGCCGATGTGGCGTTCGACGCCGTCGGCTCCTCCGCCCTCGTCTCGGCGGGCATCGATGCCATCCGCAGCCGCGGGACCATGGTCCTGGTGGGCGCGGCGATCACCGACGAGCCGGTTCCGCTGAGCTCGGTCGGCGTGATGTTCACAGAGAAGCGCATCGTCGGGTCGCTGCTCGGCTCGTGTTGGGCCCCCCGCGACATCCCCCGCCTGGTCGGTCTGTGGCAGTCCGGCCGCTTGGACCTTGCCGGCATGGTGAGCGCGAGGCGGCCGCTGGAGGACATCAACGAGGCGGTGGCCGACGCGGCGGCAGGCCGCGGCTTGCGCAACGTGGTCCTGCTCGACTGAGGCGCGGTTCGAACGAGGCGCGGTTCGAACGAGGCGCGGTTCGAAGCGGGGCGGCTGCCAGAGGGAACCGGGTGTGCTACAACGCCGCTTCGATCGCTGCGACCACCTTGTCGTCGTCGGGGACGACGGTCGGGTTGAACCGGGCGAGCACATCGCCGTCGCGGCCGATCAAGAACTTCTCGAAGTTCCAGCGGACGTCGCCGACGGTGCCGTCGTCGGAGTCGGGGACCGAGGTGAGGTCCTCGTACAACGGATCTCTGCCGTCGCCGTTCACCTCGATCTTCTCGGTCAGGGGGAACGTCACCCCGTAGGTGGTGGAGCAGAACGTGGCGATCTCCTCCGCCGTGCCCGGCTCCTGCTCCATGAACTGGTTGCACGGCACTCCGACGACGGTGAAGCCCTGGTCGCCGAAGCGTCCCTGCAGCTCCTCGAGCTGGGTGTACTGGGGCGTGAGCCCGCACTTCGATGCGACGTTCACGAGGAGGGTGACCTTGCCCTTCTGCTCCTTGAGCACGCCGGGCGTGCCGTCGAGTGCGGTGAGGTCTGCGTCGTAGACGGACATGGCAGGCACCCTACAAGCGCGGTTCGCTCGGTTGTCTGCACCGACGGTGAGGGTGAGTCGTTCCTGACTCGTCGGCTCCCACGTGTTCGCTCAGGCCGGGCCACGGAGTACGTCGGCGGCCGAGTCAGGTGCAGATACCCTCGGCTCGATGTCCAACGACGGAATGAGCCTCTTCCTGGCGATGCTGGCCGTGTTCGGCCTCATGTTCGTCGTGGGGACCGTCGCCGTCGCTCTCCTCGCCCGGTTCCGTGGGCTCGGTCCCGGCATGGTCTCGCTGCGCGACGGCGTGTCGGACGCGGCGCTGTTGCTGGCCTTCGCCGTGGCCACGACCTGCACGCTCGGCAGCCTCTACATGTCGGAGGTCCGCCACTTCACGCCCTGCGACCTGTGCTGGTACCAGCGGATCGCGATGTACCCGCTGACGGTCATCCTGCTGGTCGCCACGATCCGCAGGGACCGCCTCGTGTGGCGCTACGTGCTGCCGGTCGCCCTCATCGGCGCCGGGATCAGCACCTACCACTACCTCCATGAGCGGTTCCCCGACTCGGTCAGCACCTCGTGCAGCCTGGAGGCGTCGTGCTCCACGCTGTGGATCTGGGAGCTGCACTTCCTGTCGATCCCGGCCATGGCGTGGGTCGGGTTCGTGCTGATCTCCACCCTCATGCTGATCGCCAGGTCCGCGGCACGTCGCGACCTCACCGACCCCCATCTCACCGACGATCCGTCGGACGAGCCAGAGAACCAGGAGGTGCCGGGATGACCGGCTCGAACCGCAAGCGCGACCCACACGGCGGAGCAGACCCGTACTCCAAGCTGTCCCAGGCCCAAGAGCGCAAGAAGATGACGTACCCGCTCGTCATCGGCGGGACCATCCTGGTCGTCGCGGTGTGCGCGCTGGTCGCCTTCCTCGCGACGCGCTCCGGCGACGACGACTCGTCAGCGGCCGCCGGCACCGGCGCCGCGGCAGCCGCGAACGCCAAGCAGCAGACCGCGGACATCACGGTCTCGGGCGAGCCGCTCCCGCAGATGCCCGAGACGAACGGCCAGTACTTCACCGACCCGGCCACCGACAAGGGGATCGGGCTACCAGCACCCAAGATCGAGGGTGAGTCCTTCGACGGCTCCACCGTCACGGTCGATCCGACGGACGGGACTCCCAAGGTGATCGTCTTCGTGGCCCACTGGTGCCCGCACTGCCAGAAGGAGGTGCCAGCGATCCAGCAGTGGATCGACGACGGCAACCTCCCGGAGAACGTCGAGATCGTCTTCGTGAGCACCGCCGTCGACGAAGGTCGGGGCAACTACCCGGTGTCGACGTGGATCGCGGACGAGGGCGTCACCCCTCAGGTCGTGCTCGACGACGCGGACTCCGGTGCGTCGGCCAAGTACGGACTGTCCGGCTTCCCGTACTTCGTCATGTTGGACGGCGAGGGCAAGGTCGTCGCTCGTGGCAGCGGCGAGATCCCGATGGACGTGTTCGGTCCGGCCGTCGACGCCTTGGCGGCCGGCAACGACCCGATCGCCGCCGCCGGCTGACCACCGTCGTCCAGCCCTCCCCGTTCTGTTCGTCCTTTCACAACGAAAACGTTGTGAAAGGACGAACAGAACGGGTCAGATCGGGTCAGAAGGGGGGCGTCAGCGGGCGCGGGATTCCAGCGCCAGCTTGCCGATCACGCGGCGCTCCAGCAGGTCGCGCAGTGCGGTGCCGACGTCCTCGAGCGGAAGGATCGTCGGCTCCACCGGCGTCAGCGCACCGACCGCGACCTGGGCGAGCACCTCGTCGAGCAGCACCGCGTTCTCCTCCGGGTGCGCCATGGCCCACGCTCCCCAGTCGACGCCCAGCACGGATCTGTTGCGCAGCAGCACCTGGTTGGCGGGCAACGATGGGATCTCTCCAGAGGCGAACCCGATCACCATCAGGCGACCGCCCTCCCTCAGTCCGCGCAGTCCCTCGTTCGACATCGTCCCGCCGACAGGGTCGATCACGATGTCGGCTCCGCCGCCGGTGACCTCGCGGATCTGTGCCCGCAACGGTCCGGCCTCGTGTTCGGGGACGGAGGAGTCGATCACCGCGTTGGCGCTGCGCTCGATGGCCGTTTGCAGCTTCTCGGGGCTCGAGGCGACCGCGACGGTGTGGGCGCCGAAGGATCGGGCGACGTCGAGCATGGCCAGGCCCACACCGCCCGCAGCGCCGAAGATCACGACCCAGTCCTCGGGCCGCAGCACCGTGCGCTTGGTCAGCGTGAACCACGCAGTGCTGTACGACTGGCCCATCGTCGCTGCCTGGCCGAACGCCAGGTCGTCGGGGATGCGGCTCAGCTGCGCAGGGTCGAGGACGGCCTCGTCGGCAAAGCCACCCAGGCCGATCGATGCCATCACCCGCTCGCCGAGCGCCCAGCCCTCGACCGCCGGGCCCACCTCGGTGATCTCACCCGCGATCTCCGAGCCGGGCACGAACGGCAGCGGCGGCTTGATCTGGTAGAGGCCCTGGACGAACAGCGCGTCCACGTAGTTGACGCCGGATGCCCAGATCCGAACGCGGACCTGATCC
This sequence comes from Microthrixaceae bacterium, assembly GCA_033813615.1. Lineage (GTDB taxonomy): Bacteria > Actinomycetota > Acidimicrobiia > Acidimicrobiales > Microtrichaceae > Dermatobacter. The sequence continues at coordinate 26,962 of JAPXRJ010000004.1, forward strand.
AGTCCGCACGGGATCGTGTCCATGTCCTCGACGACCAGCGTCTCGGGTTCCCCCAGCTCACGGCACACCACTGCACGCATGGCCGGCACGGTAGTTGCCGTTGACGGGTGGCATCGTCGCGAACAGGATCGGTCGGTGCCTGCCGACGCCCCCGGTTCGATCCCACCCTCCTCGGTGCTCGACGCGTCGCTTGCCGATTCGGAGCTGTCGGTCCTGTGGCTCGACGCACCCGATCCGCCGTCGGCGGGTGAGCCGCTCGATGGGAACACCTCGGTCGACCTGGTGGTCGTCGGTGCTGGCTACACGGGACTGTGGGCGGCGCTGCACTCGCTCGAGACCGAGCCGTCGCGCTCGGTCCTGGTCATCGATGCCGGATCGGTGATCGGCCAGGCCTCGGGGCGCAACGGTGGGTTCGTCTCGGCGTCGCTGACGCACGGCCTCGCCAACGGCGTGGCTCGATTCGGTGGCGACATCGACCGGACCCTCGCCGCGGGCCGGGCCAACTTCGACGGGTTCGTCGACGACATCCAACGGCACCGCATCGACGCGCGATTGGAGCTGAATGGAGCGCTGTCGGTGGCGACGGAGCCCTGGTGCGTCCCGATCGTGACGAAGCACGCCGAACTGGCCCGGGTCCACGGCGAGGACGTCGAGCTCCTCGACGGCGACGAGACCCGAGCGCTGGTCGACTCGCCAACCTTCCTCGGCGGTTCCTGGACACGGTCCGGCGAGGCGCTCGTCGACCCCGCGCGGCTGGGTTGGGGGCTGGCCGACGCGGTCCGAACGGCCGGCGGGCGGATCGTGGAGCGAACGACGATGTCGGCCATCTCGCGCCACGGCGCCGGGCTCGCGGTGCAGACCGACCGCGGACGGATCCTCTGCCGCGCCGCCGTGCTCGGCACCAACGCCGCGGCATCGCCGGTGCGCTCGATCAACCGTCGGGTCGTGCCGGTCTACGACTACGTGCTCGCCACCGAGCCGCTGTCGGCGGTCCAGCTCGAGTCGGTCGGCTGGTCCGGACGCCAGGGGCTTTCTGACACGACCAACCAGTTCCACTACTCACGGCTGACCGACGACGGGCGGATCGTGTGGGGCGGCTACGACGCCGTGTTCCACGACTGGGGCCACATCGACGAGCGGTTCGAGGATCGGCCGACCAGCTACCGCAAGCTGGCCGAGCACTTCCTGACCACGTTCCCTCAGCTGGAGGGCGTGCGCTTCAGCCACCGCTGGGCCGGCATCATCGACACGTCGACCCGCTTCTCGGTGGGATTCGGGACCGCCTTCGATGGCCGGGTGGCGTACGCGGTCGGCTACACCGGTCTCGGGGTGGGTGCTTCCCGATTCGGCGGCCGCGTCTGCGTCGACCTCCTGTTCCGTCCCGAGGAGCCGACGCTGGACCTCGATCTGGTTCGCCGGTCGCAGGTCCCGTTCCCGCCCGAGCCGATCCGCACCGCCGGCATCCAGATGACACGCCGGGCGATCGCCAAGGCCGACGTGAACGGAGGTCGCCGTGGACCGTGGCTGCGCCTCCTCGACCGCCTGGGGCTCGGCTTCGACTCCTGACCGATCGCGTTCTCGGTGCACCCGGTTCGTCGCCGGCGCGCTCGTTGCACACAGAACCGGGCGGGGCTCGACTTCGACAGGTCCGGGGTGCCGTCCTAGCGTCGAGGTCCATGCGGAGCCCCAAGGACTTCTTCCAGCCCCTCGCCGTCGGCGCACCTCGTCCGCTGCGGGAGATCCCGTTCCCGCCATCGCGGATGATCCACTTCTTCCCACCGCACCTGGAGAAGGTCACCGCCAAGCTCCCCGAGATCGCTCCGACGGTCGACATCCTCCTGGGCAACCTCGAGGATGCGATCCCGATGGACGCCAAGGAGGCGGCTCGCGCCGGCCTCGTGAAGGTCGCCAGGGAGGTCGACTTCGGTGACACCCAGCTGTGGACCCGTGTCAACAGCCTGGACTCGCCATGGGTGCTCGACGACCTGACCACGCTGGTCACCGAGATCGGCGACGAGCTCGACGTCATCATGATCCCCAAGGTCGAGGGCCCTGAGGACATCCACTACGTCGACCGCCTCCTCGCCCAGCTGGAGGCCAAGGCGGGCGTGACCAAGCCGCTCATGGTCCACGCCCTGCTGGAGACCGCCAGGGGTGTGGCCAACATCGAGGAGATCTGCCTGGCGTCGCCCCGGATGCAGGGCCTGTCGCTCGGCCCGGCCGACCTCGCCGCCAACCGTCGGATGAAGACGACCCGTGTGGGCGGCGGCCACCCCGGCTACCTGGTCCGGGAGGACCCCCCGGCGGGCGACGACGGCCCGCAGTACGGCGCAGATCGCTCCACCTTCCAGCAGGACCTGTGGCACTACACGATCGCCCGCATGGTCGATGCCTGCGCGATGGCGGGGATCCTTCCCTTCTACGGACCGTTCGGCGACATCAAGGACACCGTTGCGTGCGAGGACCAGTTCCGCAACGCCTACCTGCTCGGCTGCGTCGGCGCCTGGTCGCTGCACCCGGTGCAGATCGACATCGCCAAGAAGGTGTTCTCGCCGGAGCCTGCCGAGGTGGCCCACGCCCAGGAGGTCATCGCGGCCATGGGCGACGGCACCGGCGCCATCATGCTCAACGGCAAGATGGAGGACGATGCATCGGTCAAGCAGTGCCACGTCGTGGTGAACCTGGCCCGTCAGCTGGCCGACCGCGACCCCGCCCTCGCCGAGCTGTACGGATTCTGAGCAACCCTCACCCACACCCAGCCCGAACACGATTCTGACGATTCGTCACAACCCTGGAGGTTGTCGAACGTCATGAGAATCCGGTTCTGATCGAGGAGACCACCGACATGACCGACGAGATCCGCCCGCGGCGCAGCGCGCTGTACATGCCCGGTGCCAACGACAAGGCGTTGGAGAAGGCCAAGTCGCTGCCCACCGACGCAATCATCTTCGACACCGAGGACTCCGTCGCGCCCGACATGAAGGCCGTCGCCCGCGAAAAGGTGGCCGCCGCGGTGCAGTCCGGGCAGTACGGCAACCGTGAGCTGACGATCCGGGTGAACTCGTTGGAGACCGAGTGGTACGAGGACGACCTCCGCTCCGCCGCTGCTGCTGGCCCCGACGGCATCGTCGTGCCGAAGGTGAGCTCGGCCGCCGACGTAGCGGTGGTCGAGAAGATCATCGAGTCCGCCGGCGTGCCGGACCGCACCCGCATCTGGGCGATGCTCGAGACACCGGCCGCTGTGGAGCGCGCCGTGGAGATCGCCACCAGCTCCGAGCGCCTCGCCGTGCTCGTCATGGGCACCAACGACCTGGCGAAGGAGCTGCGCGCCGGGCTCGTCGCGGGTCGCGCCCCGCTGCTCTGGGGTCTGGCGCGCTGCCTCAACGCGGCCCGCTTCGCCGGCAAGGCGATCCTCGACGGTGTCTACAACGACGTCCGCGACCCCGACGGGTTCGCCGTCGAGGCGGCCCAGGGCGCCGAGATGGGCTTCGACGGCAAGACCCTCGTGCACCCCAGCCAGGTCGAGCCGGCCAACGCGGCGTTCTCCCCGTCGGATGAGGAGATCGAGCACTCGCGTCGAGTCATCGAAGCCTTCGAGCAGGGCCTGGCCGAGGGCAAGGGCGTCATCACCGTCGACGGACGCATGATCGAGAACCTGCACGTCGACAACGCCCGCCGGGCGATCGCCATCGCCGACGCCATCTCCACCCGTTCCGACTGAGGTCGCTCACTCCGGAGTCGGGGTGCAGACTGGCTCCATGCAGACTGGCTCCATGCAGAGTGGCTCCGGGCAGACCGGCAACTTCATCAACGGCGAGTTCCGCCCCGCGCTGTCGGGTGCCACCGACGACGTCGTGGCACCTGCGACGGGCGAGGTGATCGCGACGGTCGCCAGCTCGGGCGCCGCGGACGTCGACGCCGCGGTCGAGGGCGCCAGGACCGCGTTCACGACCTGGTCCGAGACCACGCCGCGGGAGCGGTTCGAGAAGATCTCGGCGTTGGCCGATGCCATCGAGGGCGACCTCGACACCCTGAAGCAGCTCGAGTCGACGAACGTCGGCAAGCCGACATCGATCATCGACTTCGAGTTCGACCTGACCGTCGACAACTTCCGGTTCTTCGCCGCGGCCGCCCGCTTCCAGGAAGGTCGCGCAGCAGGGGAGTACCTGGAGGACCACACGAGCTTCGTGCGGCGCGATCCGCTCGGCGTGGTGGCGTCGATCGCCCCGTGGAACTACCCGCTCAACATGGCGACGTGGAAGGTGGGCCCGGCGCTCGCCACCGGCAACACCGTGGTGCTCAAGCCGTCGGAGCTCACACCGCTCACCGCCATCCGACTGGCCGAGCTGGCCGCCGACATCTTCCCGCCGGGAGTGCTCAACGTGGTGCTCGGCCAGGGCGAGTCGGCCGGCGCCGCGCTCGTGGCGCACCCCGACGTGGCCATGGTGTCGATCACCGGTGACGTGTCGACGGGCAAGCTCATCGCCCGGAACGCGGCCGAGACGCTCAAGCGGGTGCACCTGGAGCTGGGCGGCAAGGCGCCGGTCATCGTCTTCGACGACGCGGACCCGGCCGCGGTCGTCGAGTGCCTGACCGACATGAGCTACTACAACTCGGGCCAGGACTGCACCGCGCCGTGCCGGGTGGTCGCCGGACCCAGGGTGTTCGACGACGTGGTCGCCGGTCTGACCGATTCGGTCCGGGCGCTCAAGTGGGGCGACCCGTCGGACCCCGACACCGCCGTCGGTCCGGTGATCTCCGCCGAGCAGCAGGCCAAGGTCGCCGGCATGGTCGATCGGGCCGCCGATGCCGGAGCGGACGTGACCGTCGGGGGCGTCACGCCGGACCGACCCGGTTTCTTCTACGAGCCGTCGGTCGTGGTGAACCCGGCCCAGGACTCCGAGATCGTCCAGCGCGAGGTGTTCGGCCCTGTGGTCACCGTGCAGCGCTTCAGCGACGAGGACCAGGCGCTCGCCTGGGCGAACGGCGTGGACTACGGACTTGCGTCCTCGGTGTGGACCAACGACGTGGCCCGGGCGATGCGCATGGCCAAGCGCCTGCAGTTCGGCACCGTGTGGGTCAACGACCACATCCCGATCGTGTCGGAGATGCCCCACGGCGGCTACAAGCAGTCGGGCTACGGCAAGGACATGTCGATCTACGCGCTCGAGCACTACACCGAGATCAAGCACGTGATGGTCAAGCTCTGAGCGTCGTCGTGAGGGGCCCGGCGTCGGGCGCCGTCGACCGAACTCGACGCGTCGGGTCGGTCAGGCCGCGGCGTTGTTGTGGCGCTCGACGAGCTGCTTGGCGATGACGCGGAGGCACAGGACCTCGTCGGCGCCCTCGAAGATCGACAGCACGCGGGCATCGACCCACAGGCGGCTGACCGTGTACTCCTCGGCGTAGCCCATGCCGCCGTGGATCTGCATGGCTTCGCGGGTGACCCACTCGGCCGCCTTGCACACATACGCCTTGAGCAGGGCGGCCTCGAGTCGACCGTCGCCACCGGCGACCTGACGGGCGATGTCGTAGGAGAACTGCCGGGCCCCCTGGACGACGACGGCCATCCGGCCGAGCTTGGCGGCGTTGAGCTGGTAGTCGCCGACGGCCTGGCCGAACACGTTGCGGTCCTCGGCGTACTGGCGGGCCTCCTCGAGCGCCGCCTGCATGACGCCGACGGCACGCGCCGCGGTCTGGATGCGCCCGTTCTCGAAGCCGGCCATCTGGTAGTAGAAGCCGCGGCCCAGTCCGCCGTCACCGCCGATCAGGTTCTCGTCGGGGACGAACCAGTTCTCCAGGGCGATCTCGTAGGAGTGCATGCCGCGGTAGCCGATCGTGTCGATCGGCCGACCCTCCATCTTCCCGCCGCCGTGGTCGTTGTCCTGGGTCTGCGCGAACCCGTGGCCGTCGCCGCGCTCCTTGGGGACGATGAACATGGACAGGCCCTTGTGGGTCTTGGACCGGTCGGGGTCGGTGCGGGCGAGCAGCATGAGCACGTCGGCGCGGGCACCGAAGGTGCACCAGGTCTTGACGCCGTTGATGAGCCAGCCGCCGTCGACCGGCGTGGCGGCGACCTTCACGCCGGCGACGTCGGAGCCGTAGTCGGGCTCGGTGACCGCGACGGCGTTCATCACCTCGGCGGAGGCGAGACGAGGCAGCCACTCCTTCTTCTGCTCCTCGGTGCCGCCGGCCTCGAGCGCCCGGGCCAGGATCTCGGGCCGGGTGATGAGCGACCCGCCGGCGCCGAGCGAGCCGCGTGACAGCTCCTCGGTGGCGATGATCATGGCGATGTAGTCGGACTCGGTGCCGCTGGCGAAGCCGCCGTACTCCTCGGAGATCGACAGGCCGAAGGCGCCCATCTCGGCGAGGCCGGAGATGATCTCCTCGGGGATGTCGGCGTTCTCCCGGTGGATGTGCTCGGCGACCGGGGCGATCTTGTCCTCGGCGAAGCGGCGGAAGGTGTCCTGCACCATCTCGAAGTCGTCGTCGAGGCCGCGGGGGCCGTCGACGTGCGCGAGCGATGTCAGGAACGACGCGGACCCGTAGGCCGCGGCGACGGCCCGGGTGCCATCGAGGTCGGAGGGATCCACCCCCCACTCGGCCTCCCGGCCGAACACCTTGGCCGCCAGGTCCGCCAGTGCCTCGGCCGCGAACGCGCAGGCGATCCTGGCCTGGTCGTCGCCGGCCTTCGCGTAGCCGAGCAGGCTGCGTGAGGCCTGGACGCCGGCCGCGGCGTGCGCGACGTCGTAGGCCAGGACCTGGTTCTCGGTGATGCCGTTCCGGGCCAGCTGGGCGACGCCGCTGTCCAGCACACCCTGGGCCACGTCGAGGGCTGCAGCCACCGCGTCGAGATCCGGGCCGGGGTTGTGTGCGCTCGTCATGGCGTCAGGCTACCCATCGGCGATGACGGGGCTCCAAGTGCTCGGCACGTCGGTCGGCATCCGTTCCAAGTGCTCGATCAGCTCGTTCAACGGCATCGGCGGGGCGAGCGCGAAGCCCTGCGCCGAGTTGCACCCGATCGCGCGGAGGCGTTCGATCGAAGCCGCATCTCCGACGCCCTCCGCAGTCACGCTCAGGCCGAGGTGGTGCGCCACCTCGACGATCGAGCGGACGATGCGCTCGTCGCCCACGAGCAGCTCGTCGACGAAGCGTCGGTCGACCTTGACCTCGTCGACAGGCAGATCGCGGATCACCGCCAACGACGAGGCCCCGCTTCCGAAGTCGTCGATGCTGAAGCGCAGGCCGTGGTCGTGGAGGCGACCGATGACCTCGGCGCTCTGGCGGGGATCGTCCATGAGCTGGGCCTCGGTGAGCTCGAGCCACAGCGTGCCGGGCGCCATGTCGCTGGTCGTCGCCAGATCGCAGAGCCAGTCCACCCACACCGGGTCGTAGAGGTTGCGCACCGACAGGTTCACGTTGGCGGAGCTCAGACCATGTCCGGTGAGCGCCTCGAGAGCGGCGCAGGCCTGCAGGGTGACAGCCTGCGTGATCGCCCGGATCGCTCCCGACACCTCGGCGAGCTCGATGAACTCGCTCGGCGGCAGGAGGCCGTGACGGGGATGGCGCCAGCGGACGAGCGCCTCGACGCCGAAGATCGACATCGTCGCCAGGTCGACGCGAGGTTGGAAGTGGACCTCGACCTCGTCGGTGAAGCCCTCCTCGCGGAGCTCGGCGAGCAGCTCGAGTCGGCGGACGGCCGCGACCTCCTGTTCCGGCCGATAGAGCTCGTGGCCACCACCGGCCTGCTTCGCGTCGTACATGGCACCGTCCGAGCGACGCATCAGGGTGTCAGCGTCGTCGCCGTGCTCAGGTGACACGGCGATGCCGATGCTGGCGCTCACCTGGAGCCGGTACTGGCCGACCTGCACGGGGGTCGTGGCCAGGTCGCTGAGGCGTCGGGCCACCTCTTCGGCACCAGCGTGGGTGACGTCGGTCGTCATCAGGATGGCGAACTCGTCGCCACCCAACCGGGCGACGGTGTCGCAGTCACGCAGTTGGTTCGACATCCGCCGCGACAGCTCGCGCAGCAGGGCGTCTCCGTACTCGTGGCCGAGCGCGTCGTTGACGTCCTTGAAGCGATCCAGGTCGACCATGAGGAGCGCGACGGGTGCGCCGGTGCGCCGGCTCTCGGTGAGTGCGTGCTCGAGTCGCTCGTGCAGGAGCGCACGGTTCGCCAGGCCGGTCAGCGCGTCGTGGGTCGCTTGGTGGCGGAACGCCTCGGCCATCCTGGCCCGTTTGGTGACGTCCTCGAGAGAGATGCCGACGCACCGGTCGGGCAGGGGCACCGCCCGCATCGAGAACACCTCGTCGACGCCACGGATCCGAACGAAGGGCTCGTCGTGGGGTTCGCCGGTCCGGACGACGTCGACCATGTCCTGGACGAACTCGTCGGTCACGGGGATCAGGTCGACGATGCGCAGCCCGATGGCCTGGTCGTCGAGCTGCGCGAGCGCGACTGCGGCAGGGTTCGCGGCCTGGAGCACGAAGCTCGCGGAGTCGTCAGGGTCCTCCATGCGGATCACGACCAGTGCGATCGGGATGCCCTCGACGAAGTCGGTGTAGCGCCGTACGGACTCCTCGGCCTCCCATCGAGCCGTCTCGTCCACGTACACGCCCCGGCGTCGCACGACGCGTCCGCTGTGGTCGACCGTGGTGCGAACGCGGTTCTGGAATCGCCTGGTCCGTCCCCACGCGTCCATGACCCGGAAGTGCATCTCCACGTCCTGGCCGTCGGCGGCGAGGCGTTCACCCTCGACCACGACCGCTCGGTCGTCGGGGTGGACGCGGTCCAGGAGGAAGTCCGATCGTCGCATCTCGGCGGGGTCGAACCCGAGCAACTCGCCGACGTTGTCGCTGACGTAGTCGGCCGGACCGCTCGGACCGTCGCCCTCCCAGACGGCGGCGTCGATGCCGTTGATCAGCTCGTCGTAGCGATCGCGCTGAGCGGTGAGCGCCCGGGCGATGTGGCCGAAGATGATCGTGGCGAACGTGCACGCCACCAGCCACGCGATCAGGTACGCGACCCACAGCTCCGGTGACAGCAGCAGACCGACGGCCAGCAGGCCGACACCGGCGAGCGGCAGGAGGCGAACGGTCGTCCGCGGTCCGTACCAGAAGACGTACAGGCCGGTGGCCGAGACGAGCACCACCACCACGATGCCGAAGGAGTCCGGGACCAGGAGCGCGATCAGGACCGCGGCGAGCGCATCGCTGGCCGCGACGAGCCGTGGGACGGGGTGCCCCTTGGCGACCTTGTGGGAGAACCACAGGTTGGCGGCGCAGCCGAACACGACGACGGCAGCGCCGATCTGCAGGCGGATGTCGCCGAACAGCGGCATCACCATGATCGCCGAGCCGAGGATCAGGGAGGCCAGCGTCCGCCAGCGGAGGACCTCGATGTCGGTGACGCGGCGCTCGCGCTCGCGCCCGTCCAGCGTCAGAGCGGACGGATGGCGCTCGTGCGGTGCCTGGTGCTCGCTCCGCTGTGCGGCGTCGTCGCTGGTCGCTGCGATGTCCATGGTCGGTGGGACGCGTGTCGTCCCGGTGAGGTGGCTCCTCGGCGCGACGTTGCCGGGCGGCTCACCGCCGTCGTGCGCGTCTGCGCCCATGGTCGTCCTTCCCTGCCTGGTGTTGGTCGTCGCTGCCGGAGGGATTCCTCACAGTCAGTGATACTCATATCACGTACAGTGGTCTCTGGCTGAGGGTAGACGAAGATCGGGCTGCGATGGGGCTGAGGTCCGGGCATCGGGACTCGGGACCCATCGGAAGGAGTCGTTCGGACCATGCCGGTCGACCGCGCTGCGGATGCGGGCTCGCGCGAGGCTGCCCCTGTGACGATCGACCCGGTGGCCGCAGGCGGGTTCTCCGCTGCAGCGTCGACCTACGCCCGCATCCGTCCGACGTACGCGAGGCCTGCCATCGGCGCGATCAAGGACCTGTGTCCACCCGGGGGCAGGGTGCTCGACGTGGCGGCCGGGACGGGCATCCTCACGGGCCAGCTCGTCCGTGCCGGCCTCGACGTCACCGCAGTTGAGCCCCTGGCCGAGATGGCTCGGCACCTGCGCCTGGCGCTGCCGGCCGTTCCCCTCGTGCGCGGCGTGGTCGAGCACCTCGGCGTCCGCGACGACTCGTTCGACGTCGTGACGGTGGCCCAGGCGTTCCACTGGTTCGACTTCCAGGCGGCGCTGTCGGAGCTCGCCCGGGTCCTGGCGCCCGACGGCGTGCTCGTGCTCGTGTGGAACGCCCGGGACGCGTCGGTCCCGTGGGTGGACGAGCTGACCCGACTGGTCGAGCAGCGCACCGGCGGGCGGCCCTACGACGACCACCGCGAGGTGTCGTGGTCGGAGGTGGTGGCCGCATCGGGCCGCTTCGGTCCGCTCGACGAGCGCCGGTACCCGAACCCGATCCCGACCACGCTCGACGGCGTGATCGACCGCCTCCGCTCGACGAGCTTCGTGGCGGTCCTCGACGACGCCGAGCGCGCCGTGCTGCTCGATGCGGCGAGGGACCTCCTCGCCGGACACCCCGAGCTGGTGGGGACCTTCGCCTACCCGCATCACACGATCGTCCATGCAGCTCGACTCGCTCACCGCTGAGGGCTCGGTTCCGACTGCCGAGCAGGCGGCAGTGCTCGCTGCCGGTTCGGCCGAGCTCCGGGACCTGCCGTGGCGACGCATCCGCGACCCCTGGGCGGTGCTCGTGAGCGAGGTGATGCTGCAGCAGACCCAGGCGGTACGGGTCATCCCCCGATGGGAGCGCTTCATCGAACGTTGGTCGACGCCGGCGGCCTGTGCTGCGGCGACACTGGGCGAGGTGCTGACCGAGTGGCACGGGCTGGGCTACCCGCGGCGGGCGCTCAACCTCCGCAGCGCGGCGGCGACGTGCGTCGACCGCCACGGCGGCGCAGTCCCGGCCGATCTCGCCGAGCTGGTCGCGCTGCCCGGCGTCGGTCCGTACACTGCTCGGGCCGTGCTGGCGTTCGCGTTCGAGGCCGACGTCGGCGTGGTCGACACCAACATCGCCCGGATCCTCGCTCGTCGCGCCGGCGGTCCGATGACCGCGGCGGCGGCACAGGCCGCTGCGGACTCCTGGGTGCCGGCGGGGCGCTCGTGGGAGTGGAACCAGGTCCTGATGGACCTCGGCGCGAAGCGCTGCCGACCGGTAGCCGACTGCGACGGATGCCCGGTCGAGTGCCGCTGGCGCGATGCCGGCCGTCCGGATCCGGACCCCGCCGTCGGCTCCGCGGGCGTCTCGCGTCGTCAGGCCCGCTTCGCCGGATCGGACCGCGAGCTGCGGGGCCGGATCCTCGGTGCGATCGCGGACGGTGCCGGTCTGGCCGCCGCGATCGAGGCGACCATCCTCGCCGACGGCGTCGAACCGGCCCGCCTGACGGCGGTCGTCGCGTCGCTCGAGCGCGACGGGCTGGTCGTACGTGGACGCGACGGCGTGCTCCGCCACCCCTAGCCATCCCGGTTCTGACGAGAAGTCAGGACCGTTCCGGTCAGATCCTTACCGCAGAATCCGTTCGGAACGCTGAGCGAGGTGCGCTGTGCGACACGTGCAGGTCGGCGTTGTTGAGAATTCGGTCACACCCCGGGAGTGGACCAGGTCCGTTCATTTACTGTTCACGTGCCCGGACGGATGGCAGGACCGATCCGGAGGAACAGGGGGACAACGCTCTGAACGTCACGTTCTACGGCGTGCGCGGGTCGACCCCGTGCTCGGACGAGCAACTGGCGCGCTACGGCGGCAACACAGCGTGCGTCGTGGTCGATGAACCTGGCCACGACCCGATCATCTTCGACCTCGGCACCGGACTGCGCTTCTACGGGCTGTCGTGTGACACCAGCACCCCGTTCCGGGGCACAGCGCTCGTCACCCACCTGCACTGGGACCACATCCAGGGCGTTCCGTTCTTCGCGCCGCTGCTGGCCGAAGGTGCGGTGCTCGACCTGTACGCGCCACGCCAGGATGGCGGATCGCTCGAGACGGTCGTTCGAGGCTTCCTGTCACCGCCCTACTTCCCGGTCGGCGTCGACGCCCTCCCGGGCGAGATCCGCTTCCACGGCACGGACGCGGAGACGTTCGCCGTGGGTGCTGCCACGGTCACCTCGGCGTGGGTGCCGCACGTGGGCGCCACCCTCGGCTACCGGGTCGAGCTCGGTGGCCGCACGGTCGCGTACGTGAGCGACCACCAGCAGCCCGGGGCGGGATCGACCGAGGTGGACCCGGCCGTGATCGAGCTGTGCCGGGGCGCCGACGTGCTGATCCACGACGCCCAGTTCGACGGCGAGGAGTTCAACCGGCGCTCCGACTGGGGTCACTGCACCGTCGAGTACGCCGTCGAGGTGGCGGCCCAGGCCGGGTGCGCCACTCTGGTGCTGTTCCACCACGATCCCTCGCACCACGACGAGCGCATCGACGAGCTGCTCGCTGATGCCCGGGAGCTGGCTGTCGCACGAGGCGTCGGTGAGGTCATCGCCGCGAGCGAAGGCCTGACGATCGTTCTCGCCGAGACGGTCGACGTCGCTGGCATGGAACGCGACGGCATGGAACGCGACGGCGGTGAACACGACGCCCGCGAGCGCGACGCCGCCCCGATCGCCGCCGCCGGATAGGTTCACCCACGTGGCTGCCGAACCGACCGACCTCCCCGTCGACGACACGTCGATCGAGATCGACCCCATGCTCTACCGACAGGTGCTCGGGCACTTCCCGACCGGAGTCACCGTGATCTCCTCCCAGGTCGACGGCCGACCCCTCGGTCTGGCGATCGGGAGCTTCTTCTCGGTGTCGCTCGACCCGCCGCTCGTCGGCTTCTGCGTCGCCCGGACCTCGTCCACGTGGCCGCTGATCGCAGAGACAGGCGTGTTCGGGGTGAGCGTGCTCGCGGAGGACCAGCACGAGACGTCGGGCCAGTTCGCGTCGAAGGCGCCGGACAAGTTCGAGGGCATCTCGTGGGATCCGTCGCCCATCACCCGCTCGCCGCTCATCCACGGTGCGGTCGCCCACATCGACTGCGAGGTCTACGAGACGCACCAGGGCGGCGACCACCTGATCGTCGAGGGCCTGGTGCGATCGCTCGACGTGCACCGCCCCGACGTCGGCCCGCTGCTGTTCTTCAAGGGCGGCTACGGCCGGCATTCCGACCTCTGAGCCTCGCCGTCGACCGGATCGGCGACGGGTCAGGAACGAACAGGAGCAGCGTGCCCATCTACGCCCTCGGCGACCAGGAGCCGGAGATCCACCCGAGCGCCTACATCCACCCCGACGCGGTGGTGATCGGCTCGGTGGTGATCGGCGCCGAGTCCTCGGTCTGGCCGTGCGCGGTGCTGCGCGGCGACGACGGGTTCATCTTCATCGGCGAGCGGTGCTCGGTGCAGGACGGTGCGGTGATCCACACCACGCCGTACTGGCCCACGACCGTCGGCGACGACGTCACCATCGGCCACCTCGCGCACCTCGAGGGGTGCAGGGTCGAGGACAAGGCGCTCATCGGCATCGGCTCGAAGGTGCTGCACAACGCCACCGTCGGACGGGAGGCGATCGTCGGTGGTGGCGCGTTCGTGGGCAACAACAAGGTCGTTCCGCCGCTGGCGATGGCGCTGGGCATCCCCGCGACGATCAAGGAGGACGCGGTGACGCCCGGTCACTTCGACATGGGCGTCCGGTCCTACGTGGAGCGCAGCGTCCGGTACCGGACGCAGCTGCGGCGTCTCGACTGACTGTCGCTCGACCCCACACCCCCGTTCTGTTCGTCCTTCCACAACGAAAACCTTGTGAAAGGACGAACAGAACGGGAGTGTGGGGGCGGAGTCAGGACGTGTCGGACGCGAGCCAGTGGATCCAGGCGACGTCGACGTCCAAGTTGCGGACGACGGTGAACGCCAACAGGAACACGCCGATGGCGATCCAGCCAGCGGTGGGGATCTTCGGCAGCGTGAACGGCCGGTCCTGCAGCGAGCGGACGAGCCAGACCACCCACAGCACCGCTGCGATCGGGAGCAGCACCGCGACCAGCACGTTGTGGTCCGCGGCCGCGAGCCAGTCGCCGCGGAGCATCGCGTTCGTCGCCCGGAGGCCACCGCAGAGCGGGCAGTCGATGCCGAACACGGCCTTGGACCAGCACACCGCCGTGCCGCCGTCGCTCGGGTCCCACAGCGCGATCGCCGCGCAGCCGCAGGCGACCGCAGCGCCGGTGGCGACAGGAGCCACCCAACGCGGGCGCGGTGGCCGTGCGGTTCGTTCCGGGGGCACCCAGCCAGCAGGTGCAGCGTCGGGCATCTCGCCGTCGGTGACGGTCACGTCGACCACCCTAGGACCCCACCGGCAGGTCCGGGCGGCGCTGGCCGAGGCGCCGCCGCGTCAGGAGCCGGCGTCGGCCCGCTCGGTCGGCGGGAATTCCGGGAGCTGGATGAGGTTGTTACTATCTGCGTAGGAGAAATCCCTGCCCGCTCTCCTACGTGTGAGGAGCCCACCATGTCGGTCGACCTCGACCTCTCCAAGTACTCGCTCGGTTGGAGCGACGAGGAGGACTACGTCTTCAAGCCCAAGCGCGGGCTCGATGAGGCGATCGTCCAGGAGATGTCGTGGATGAAGGGCGAGCCCCAGTGGATGCTCGACTTCCGCCTCAAGTCGCTCAAGGCGTTCGAGCGTCGACCGATGCCCCGCTGGGGTGGCGACATGTCGGAGATCTACTTCGACGACATCTACTACTACATCAAGCCCACCGACGCTCAGGTCGACGAGTGGGACGACCTTCCGGACGCGATCAAGAACACCTACGAGAAGCTCGGCATCCCCGAGGCCGAGCGCAAGTACCTCGCCGGCGTCACCGCGCAGTACGAGTGCCTCCGGGGGTCGACCCGTGTCTGGACGACGACCGGGATGCGACCGATCAAGGAGCTCGTCGCCGGGGACGAGGTGTTCTCCCTCGACCCCTCGACCAAGCGGATCGTTCGGGCCGAAGTCGTCGGAGCGGCGTGCTCGGGTGACAAGGAGGTCTACGAGATCACGGCTCGCGGCCGAACGATCGGCGCGTCCGGCAACCATCCGTTCCTGACGTTGCGCGACCGGCGCGCGGACGGGACCCGCAAGGCCCGGTACCTCCCCGAGTGGGTACAGGTCGACGACCTCCGAGTGGGCGACCTGGTCGCGATCCCGACGGATCTGCCGGAGTTCGGTGATCCTGTGGCGATGCTCGTGCCCGATCGCCCGGGCGCGAGCTCCCTGCCGACCGTCTCTTCACCCGACTTCGCATGGTTCGCCGGCCTCTACCTCGGTGACGGCTACATCCACCACCGAGGCGCGTACGACTCCGTGGAGATCGCGGTGGATGCCACCGATGCTGTGCTCGTCCACGAGATCATCCGGGTCGGCCGTGAGCTGTTCGGGCTGGACTTCGACCTGAGCACCGATGCTGTTCGCCTCACCGCCAGGGGGACCGCTGCGTTGGCCGAGTTCCTGCAGCTCAACGGACTCGGCGGGACCGCACACTCGAAGCGGGTGCCTCGCTGGGTGTATGAGCTGCCGACGATCGAGCGGCTCTCCTTCCTCGCCGGATACCTCGACGCCGACGGGTACGTCCGCAACCACGCATCCAACAAGGACGTGGTGCTCACGAGCGTGAGCGAACCGCTACTCGAGGACGTCAAGGAGCTCGCGGCGTTGTGCGGCATCTGGTCGTCGAAGGTCGTGACCTTCACCAACGCGCACCCGACCGATCGGCGTCGCACGTTGACGGCGCACCGGCTGAACCTCTCGGGTCGGTTCGATCGCATCCCCGCCCGGTCGCCGCGACGCGCCGAGCGCCTTGCTCGTCGCTCCTATGGCCACACGTACCGCACCGCGAAGGGAACGTCGTTCCAGGCCCACACCTCCGACATGCTCGGGTTCGTGCGCATCGAGTCGATCGAACCGGTCGGCGTGGAGCCGACGTTCGACATCGAGGTGGAGGGTCACCACAACTTCGTCGCCGAAGGCTTCGTCGTCCACAACAGCGAGGTCGTCTTCCACCGCAACCGTGAGGACCTGGAGCGCCAGGGAGTCATCTTCTGCGACATGGACACGGCGCTGCGAGAGCACCCCGAGATCGTCAAGCAGTACTTCGGTACCGTCATCCCTCGCAACGACAACAAGTTCTCCGCGCTGAACTCGTCGGTGTGGTCTGGCGGCTCGTTCATCTACGTGCCGCCCGGTGTCGAGGTCGAGATGCCGCTGCAGGCCTACTTCCGCATCAACGCAGAGAACATGGGTCAGTTCGAGCGGACGCTGATCATCGCCGACAAGGGCTCGAAGGTGCACTACATCGAGGGCTGCTCGGCACCGGTCTACACGTCGGACTCGTTGCACTCGGCCGTGGTCGAGATCGTCGTGAAGGAGGCCGCCCGGGTCACCTACACGACGATCCAGAACTGGTCCTCCAACGTCTTCAACCTGGTCACCAAGCGGGCCCGGGTGGAGGCCGAGGGCCACATGGAGTGGATCGACGGCAACATCGGGTCCCGCCTGACCATGAAGTACCCGTCGGTGGTCATGGTCGGTCCCAAGGCGTCGGGCGAGGTCCTGTCGGTCGCGTACGCGGGAGCCGGCCAGCACCAGGACACCGGATCGAAGATGATCCACGCCGCGCCGGAGACCACCTCCAAGATCGTCTCCAAGTCGATCTCCAAGGACGGCGGCAAGACCTCGTACCGCGGGCTGGTGCGGGTCGAGGACGACGCCTACGGCTGCAAGGCCCACGTTCAGTGCGACGCGCTGATCCTGGACCCCGACTCGATCTCCGACACGTACCCGTACATGGAGGTCGGTGCCCGTGACGCCGTCATCGGTCACGAGGCCACCGTGTCCAAGGTCGCCGACGAGCAGCTCTTCTACCTGATGAGCCGCGGGCTCTCCGAGGAGCAGGCCATGTCGATGGTCGTCAACGGCTTCATCGAGCCCGTCACCCGCACGTTGCCGATGGAGTACGCAGTCGAGTGGTCCCGACTGATCGAGCTCCAGATGGAAGGCAGCGTGGGCTGAGATCCGCGAAGCCCAGGTTCTGACGAGAAGTCAGCACCGAAACGGTCGGCATCTCACCGCAGAGCGCGGGCGCGAGCGGCCTCAGCGGAGGTCGATGAACGCCCCGGTCCCGGCCAGCGCGGGGAGCTCGGGGCCCTGCGCCAGACGAGCGGTCGCTGCCGCATGGTCGGCCCAGCTCCGGGGGAGCCGGTTCGCCTCGGTGCCGGTCGGTCCGGCGTCAAGTCCTCGGTCCCGGGCGGTGTTCGCCTCCGATGACACGGCGACGTGGAGCTGGTTCCATCCCGCGGTCGAACCGCCGGTCGCGTGAACCGACGTGCGCAGCAGCACCACCGCGAGCTCCCGCGCGTCGGTCGCTCGATCGGTCGTCACGCGGAACCTGATCGCCATCGCCGAGCGGCGGTGACGACATCGAAGCGCACCGACCCGTCGGTCACGTCGCGTCAGGCGCCGCAGCTCGGCCGTTGCCGAGCGAGCTGCCGCCCGGCCGGCGCGAACATCGTCGAACGAGTCGAAGCTCAGGTTGCAGATGACCTCGAACGTGGAGTGCGGCACGCCAACGTCGTCGACACGTGGTCGGCCCTACCTGAGATCATCCGATGGATTCCCCGATGTCGATCGGACGGCACCGGCGCTGACGTGGCGTCGACGTCGGGGGACAGCAACAACCGGGAAGCGTCAGATCTCCTCGTCGCCGAACTCGATCCGACGGAACTGCTCGTCGGTGAGCTCGTCATCGGGGTTGCCGGTGTCCTCGTAGTCGCGACGCTTGTCGCGCAGGGCGAACCAGACGCCGATGAGGATGAGACCGAACAGGGCGAAGATGCCGATTCCCAGGAGCACGCGGACCATCTGAGCACACGGTGGTCCCCGCGTCGCGCTCCCACGACGAGTCAGGCCGGCGATGTCGTACGGGTGTCGGTCATCCGGAACCCACCGACGCCGTCGACGCGGGCGGTGTGCGCGGCGGCCTGCGCATCGGAGAGCATCGTGGCGGGCGGAGACGCTCCATCTCCGACGGCGATGCCGATCACCGTCTCCACGGCGATCGCCTCTCCGTCCACGGCGATGGGTTCGACCACCGCTGCGAGCAGCCGATAGGCGACCCCGGCGGCATCCTGTGCGTCGCCCAGGTCCTCCGCGACCACGGTGAAGGCGTCGGTGCCCGAGCGCGTCACGGTGTCGGCGCTGCGCAGCCGCTGGGTCAGGCGCTCCGACAGCGCCGTCATGGCACAACGTGCCGTGGCTGGACCGTGAAGGGCCTCGAGCACGTCGAGGTTGACGACCTCGCAGCGCAACACGGCGAACGGGGCGTCGTGCGCGGCCGCCCGTCGTACTGCGGATCCGACGAGGACGCCGAGGGCTCGGTGGTTGGGGAGCCCGGTCTGGTCGTCGGTCCCCGCGACATGTGCGGCTTCGACAGCGATCCGTCGTCGTCGGCGCTGGGCCCGCCGCTCCTCGGTCAGGTCGGACGCCACGGCGAGCACGCGCTCCACGCGGCCGTCGACGCCAGCCAGCCCGCCGAGCGTGATCGACAGCGTCTTCACGTGACC
>JAPXRJ010000005.1:0-42696 GCA_033813615.1 Microthrixaceae bacterium
GCGCCCTGATGCTCGGGTTGGAGTCGGAACGACGACTGCTCGGCCACGGCTTGTCCACCTGTGCCACCTGCGACGGGTTCTTCTTCCGCAACCACGACATCGTCGTCGTCGGCGGAGGTGACTCGGCCCTCGAAGAGGCGATCTTCCTCACCCGATTCGGACGGTCGGTCACGATCGTGCATCGCCGCAAGGAGCTCCGCGCCTCGAAGATCATGCAGGACCGCGCCTTCGCCAACGAGAAGATCACGTTCATCTGGGACAGCGTGGTGGAGGACATCCTGGGAGAGGGCAGCGTCGAGGGCGTGCGCTTGCGCAACATCGTCACCGACGAGGTCACCGACCACCCGGCGACCGGGGTGTTCGTGGCCATCGGGCACCGGCCGAACACCGACCTGTTCATCGGCCAGCTGCCGCTCAAGGACAACGGGTACCTGCTCACCCTGGACGGCACCTCGCGCACCGACGTCGACGGCGTCTTCGCCTGCGGCGACGTGCAGGACGACTCCTATCGCCAGGCGATCACCGCTGCCGGATCCGGCTGCATGGCGGCGATCGACGCCGAGCGTTGGCTCGAGACCCAAGCGCACCACCCGAGCTGACCGCCGCCCGCCGTCCCCTCGCTCGCCATCCCTTCACTCCGCCATCGCCTCGGTCCGGCCCCGGGCGCTCCGCCCTGGTCGATGCACCTGTTCAGCCCCCACCGGTGCTGGAATGGGGTCGCGCACCGTGGTGTTGCACCCTCCACCCACAGCAACAGACCCAAGGAGAGCCGGATGGGCTCGATCACCCAACTCACCGAATCCACCTTCGACGAAGAGATCGGCAGCGCGACCGAACCGGTGCTGGTCGACTTCTGGGCCGAGTGGTGCGGGCCGTGCAAGATGATCGCCCCGATCCTCGAAGAGGTCGCCCGGGAACAGGCCGGCAAGGTGCGCATCGCCAAGGTGAACGTCGATGACAACCCCGGCCTGGCGACGAAGTTCAATGTGATGAGCATCCCGACGATGATCGTTTTCAAAGATGGGGCGGAGGACCAGCGCCTCGTCGGCGCCCGGGGGAAGCCGCAGCTCCTCGAGGACCTGGACTCCTACCTCTGACCGGGACGGCCTCCCGCTGCCCACTCGTCCCGTAGCATCGTGGGGTCCGGCCGCCCCGGTCGGGTCATCACTCGGGAGCAACCATCACCCTCTCCGCACTCCCCCTGCAGACCGGTGCCGTCGGCCCGGCAGTCGCCGACCTGCAGCGACGGCTCGCAGCCGCAGGTCACTCGTGTCGCGACCGCGTCGGCCGATACGAGGATGGGACGACCCGCGCCGTCTCGAGCTTCCAGCAGCAGGCCGGGCTCCGCAGCGACGGGATCTGCGACGCTTCGACATGGGCAGCGCTGGTCGAGTCGGAGTTCCAGCTCGGCGACCGCTTGGTGTGCCTGCGCTCCCCGATGATGCGCGGCAACGACGTCGCCGATCTTCAGCTGCGGCTCGGCGCGCTCGGCTTCGACGCCGGTCGAGTGGACGGGATCTTCGGCCCGGCGACTCGAGCCGCCGTCGGCGACTTCCAACGCAACGCGGGACTGATCACCGACGAGGTGTGCGGGCCCGACACGGTCGAAGCGCTGATCCGCCTGGAGGGCCGAGCGGGACGCGCCACGGTCACCGCCGTGCGGGAACGCGATCGGCTTCGACGATCACTGCGATCGCTGCAGTCCCTGAGGGTGGCCGTCGGCTCCGACGATGCGATGCGGACCGTCGTGGTCCGTCTCGCCGCGTCGCTGCAGGACGGCGGGGTGACCACGCTGCTCCTCGAAGGTGAGTGGTCTGACCAGGCCGCCGGGGCGAACGAGTTCGACGCTGATGTGTACCTCGGGCTGTCGATGGCCGCGGGCACGGTCGTGGAAGCCAGCTACTTCGAGGTACCCGGATTCGCGTCAGCTGGTGGCCGCAACCTGGCCGAGCTGGTGGTCAAGGAGCTTCCGGCGAGCCCTGGTTGGGACATCGGGGCCGTGACCGGGATGCGTCTCCCGATCCTGCGCGAGACCCGCTCCTCCGCGGTGCTCCTCCAGCTCGGTGATCGAGCAGCAGTGCACCACAGCCTCGACCTGGTGATCGCCTCGCTGCAGCGCGCCCTGGAGGACTGGGCCTCGGATCCGGCCGCTGAGCGCACCGAGCTCGACTCGGAGCGCGGTCGCGGCACTTCCTCCTGAACCGGGCGCCGACTTCCTTCGGCAAGCCGCCCTGCACCACAAGGAGAGGTCGAGGCTGGGGCAGCGATCCTGCACCTCAGGTTGCTCTTTCCCCAACCTTGTGCCCAGCCTGTGGACAACGACCTCGATCAGAGGTGTAGGCGACCGACAACGGCTGTCGATACCGGAATCAGTCGATGATGCGGCGATAGATGCGCTCGAGGTCCTCGAGGTTCGCGAACTCCACGACGACCTTGCCACGCTTCGCCGTCATCGTGATCGAGACCCTCGTCTCGAGGTGGTCTGCCAGCAACTCCTCCAACTCGAGGAGTCCAGGCGGTCGCAGCGGCGCAGCGGTGGGGCCGGGAGCGCCCGCCTCACCGCCGACCGTCGACCCATCGGCACCAGGATCCCGGTCGTCGGAACCGAGATCCGCCTCGAGCTCCAATCGCTCGCGGACCAACTGCTCCAGGTCGCGCACGCTGAGCTGCTCGGCGACCGTGCGCTTGGCCAGTGCTTCCTGGTACGCCCGATCTGGATGACCGAGCAGCGCCTTGGCGTGGCCGGCGCTGATCAGCTGCTCCCCGACCAGTCGCTGGACGGCCGGCGGCAGCTGGAACAGCCGAAGGAGGTTCGTCACCGCGGATCGGCTGCGCCCCACGCGCTGCGCCACCTGTTCCTGCGTGTAGGAGAAGTCCTCGATCAGCTGCTGGTAGGCCGACGCCTCCTCCAGCGGGTTGAGGTCCTGACGGTGGAGGTTCTCCACCAGTGCCTGCTCCAGCGACGACACGTCGTCCGCGGTGCGGATGACGACGGGCACCGACCGCAGCCCGGCCCGCTTGGCCGCACGAAGGCGACGCTCCCCGGCGATCAGCTCGTAGCCGCCATCGTCGAGCTCCCGAACGAGCACCGGCTGGAGAACCCCGATCTCTCGGATGCTGTCCGACAGACCCTCCAACGTCTCTTCGTCGAACGCCCGCCGCGGCTGGAACGGGTTCGGTCGGATCGACTCGATCGTCACCTCGGTCAATCCCGTCGGGACCGAGGTGACGGCTTCCTCACCCGCACCGGCGGGGATGAGCGACGTCAGGCCCCGACCCAGTCCACTCTTACGAGCCACTGCTGACCTCCCGTGCCAGCTCCCGATAGGCGACGGCGCCGCGGGAGCTCGGATCGAACGTCGTGATCGGCTGGCCGAAGGACGGGGCCTCCGACAACCGGATGTTGCGCGGGATCATGTTCCGACACACCTTGGCGCCGAAGTGCCCTCGCACCTCCGAGACCACCTGCTCGGCCAGGCGGGTCCGGCTGTCGTACATCACCATGACGATGCCACTGATCTCGAGCTCCGAGTTCAAGTTGGTACGCACCAGATCCACGTTGCGGGTGAGCTGCGCCAACCCTTCCAGCGCGTAGTACTCGCACTGGATGGGAACCATGACCTCGGTGGCCGCAACCAGTCCGTTGACGGTGAGCAGACCAAGTGACGGTGGACAGTCGACCAGGACGTAGTCGTAGTCGTCGATGATCTCAGCGAGTGCCCGCTTGAGTCGTGACTCGCGGCTGAACGAAGGGACCAGCTCGATCTCTGCGCCAGCGAGATCGAGGCTGGCCGGTGCGACGAAGAGGTTCCGAACCTCGGTCGGCTCGATGCAGTCCTCCATCGGGACGTCGTGGAGCAGGACGTCGTACATGGTGTGGTCGAGCGTCCGGTAATTGATGCCCAGACCAGTCGTCGCGTTGCCCTGGGGATCCAGATCCACGACCAGCGTCCGGTGGTCGAGCTCGGCCAGTGCGGCTCCCATGTTCACCGTCGTGGTCGTCTTGCCGACGCCACCCTTCTGGTTGGCGATGGCGATGACGCGGGGGAGCGGCCGCCCACCTACGCCCTGGGGTGCCTCGGTCGGCTCGCTCGCCGGTCCCATGACCTCGCTCGCCGGACCCATGACGGCCCCCGGATCGGCGTCACCGTCGGATCCGTCCTCGGACCGGGCCGGAGCGATCGGGGACGCATCCTCGTGCCCGCGTTCAGAGGTGGCAGCGAACTGCACCCGTTCCTGCACCGGGCCGCCGACCTCATCAGAAGCCGGCGACGAGCTCTGGTCAGCCGGTGGACTTTCGCCCATTGCGACCACACCCTCTGAGACGCCCGGCTCGGGCGACAGATCAGACATCACGAACTCCCACTCCAGGATTCTGCCATCTCGGGCCGGGTGCCTGCAGGATGGTCCCGTCGACGACGTCCCGGGTGACGATGGCCACGGGGCCACCGCGCCGGGGTGTCGGTCCATCCTTCCGGCCGGTTGGCCTCAGGTCAAGGACCCTCGGATCGGTCCGGAGATGTTCCACGTGGAACGCTCGCCCGGCAGCCCGTCGCCGTGGAGCGTCGCCTGCTCGGCTGGCCACTGGGCGCTCCCTGGATTGTGGAGGCCAACCCGCTGGCGCGGTCGGGCCACACCCACATGCGTTGGCCTCACGTCGCTGCTCCGGTCGACGGGTCCAAGTGGTCGTCGAGGATGTTCCACGTGGAACGCTGAGATGACGGTCGGTCGACTCCGCGAGGTCCGACGGAGATGCTGTCCGTCCGACGTCGCTGCTGCCACGCGCTGCAGCGGCGGATCCGCCGCTGCCAGAAGAAGGTCAGACCTCGCAGGAAAGCGGGCCCGAGCAGTTCAGACACAGGGCAACTCAGACCCATGGCAACTCAGACACAGGGCAACTCAGACCCAGAGCTACTGAGGCACAGCGCTACTCGGGCCCTGCCACCCGAGCCGGTGAGAACAGGGGTCGACGCGACGGAACGCCAACCCGGCGGGGGAGAGCGTCGGGACATGGAGCGAACACCTCGAGGCCGGTCACCGTGGCACCGTCGACCGTCCACGTCGCTCCCGGCCGCAGGCCGACATCGGCGAGTGCACCGATCGGCCAACGAGACCCGTCGCCGTTCGGTGGCTCGCTCACCAGCAGCCGGGATCCGGGCCCCCGCAGGAATCCGATGGCGCACTCGACGGTGACCGGTGGTGATCCGAACGACCGGGCCGTCACGACGTCCACGACCCCCCGAAGCTCGACGGTCCGTGCCAGATCTTCCGCTCGGCCACGCACCACCGAGATCCGGTGAGCCACCTCGAGTCGGTCCGCCGCCCAGGTCAGGAACTCCGTGCGTCGTTCCGACGCATCGACCAGGATGAAGCTGAGGTCGGGGCGACGCACCGCCAACACGAGTCCGGGAACGCCACCACCCGAACCGAGGTCGAGCACGGTCTGCTGCGGACCAGCCTCCTCCAGCCCCGGGAGGAAGGCGGCCGCGTGGTGCACGTGGGTTCTGATGTCGCCCGGACCCAGGAAACCGAGGTCACGAGAGCGTTCGAGGACCTCGAACAGCCGATCATCGAGGCCCGGACGCGGCACGGGCACCCCGTCGGGGTGCCCGTGTCGATCCCGGTCGGGAGGTGTCGGTGACGTCACGTCGGCTTCAAGACCACTCGACGTCGAGGGTCTTCACCGATCGAGCTCGACGCGACCCCGTCGATCTCGGCGACGGTGTCGTGAACGATCTTGCGGTCCAAGCTGGACATGACCTCGAACGCCACTTCCACGTCGTCGTCGAGGACCTGCTGGGCGGCATCGGTCACGAACTCGACCAACTTCGATCGACGTTGCTCACGGACACCCGTGACGTCGAGGACGACCTTGGCGTACTCGCGCCCGTCAGCATGGCGCTGGAGGACATTGCGGGCGATCTCCTGGATCGCCTCGAGCGTGCCCAGGCCCGGACCGATGAACAGGCCGACCTCGCTGCCGTCGATCGAGGCCGCGAGGACGCCGTCCTGGAGGGTGGCGCTCGTGGTGATCTCCAGGCCGAACGCCTCGCCCAATCCGTCGAGGAACGAGGTGACCACCTCGCACTGCGCTGCTGATTCCATGACCTCTCGCTCCTTGTCGTTGCCCGACGGTCGACCGTCGCGCGACCGCTCGGACCGGTTCTCACCGCGCCCACCCTGGCTGCCACGGTTGCGTTGTCCCGAACGGGACCGCTGCGCTGGGGCGGCTGTCCCGGCAGCGACGTCGGACCGGGCATCGGCATCGGTCACCGAGTGGGCACCGGCGTCGGCGTTGCCGTTGCCGGCGTCCTTGTTGGCAGCGTCCTTGTTGCCGGCGTCCTTGTTGCCGGGGCGCTCGCCTTCCCCGCCACGTCCACGCTTGTCGTTGCGTGAGCGTCGGCGACGCTCCGGCTTGGGGCGCGGCGATCGCGGGATCACCCGCGCCCGGACGCGTCCCTCGCCTCGAGTTCGTCCGAACAGACCGGACCTCGGCTCTTCGATGACTTCGAACTCGGCGTCCTGCTCGTCGACGCCCAAGCGGTCCAATGCCGCCTCCTTGGCGGCCTCGACCGTCCTGCCGGTTGTCTCGACCCACTCCACCGTGGCACTCACTCCTTCTCGTCGCCGTCGCCGGCGTTCTCGTCGCGATCGTCGCGTGCTGGTGCACCGCGTCCGCCCCGGGTCTCCCCCGAGCGACGCTGGTTGACCGTCCTCTTGCTGCCCGAACCCGAACGCCGTCCGGCGCTGTCGCCAGCCGACGCGTTCTGGCGGGCCTTCTGGCTCTTCACCGAGGAACCTCCCTTGCGGTCCTCGTTCGCCGCGCCCTTTCCGCTCTTGGTGCTCTTGGCACCATCTGCTGAATCGGAGCGCTGTGAGGACGCCTTCCCACCAGCGTCCTTCGATCCACCAGCGTCCTTCGATCCGGAGCCCTTCGAGGAACCCTTCGAGGAACCCTTCTCGGTTGCGGTGGCCTCGACCGGGCCCTTCTCGTGCTCCTTCTTGTACACGGATCGGGTGATGTAGGCGTTCGTGCCGATCCGACAGAAGTTCTGCGTCGCCCAGTACAGCGCCAAGCCCGAAGGGAATCCGAACGAGAACACCGGGAGGAAGAACGGCATGATCTTCATGAGCATCTGCTGCTGCGGGTTCACCGCTGCGTTCTTGTTCCGAGCCTGCAGCTGACGGTTCTGGTAGACGCCGGTGATCAGGATGACGACCAGGAGCGCCAGGTAGGGGATGGCGATGATCAGTCCCATCTTGAGCGCCTGGGACGCCGAGATCGCCAGGTCCATCCCGAAGAAGTTCATCGTGTTCGTGCTCGACAGCGACTGGTAGAGGTCGCTCGAGTGGTTCAGGTGCTCCGGGCGGAAGTACTGATCGGTGAACACCCACGGCGTGAGCTCGACACCCTGCTGCACCTGTCCAGCGATGTGGCCGAGCCCCGAGCCGAGTCCACCCTGACGGGTCGTGAGTCCCCGCAGCAGCTGGTACATGATGATGAACACCGGCATCTGCGCGAGGAGCGGCAGACATCCGCCGAGGGGGTTGATCTTGTTCTCCTTGTAGAACTTCATCAGCTCGGCGTTGAGCTGCTCGCGGTCGTCCTTGTACTTGGCCTGCAACCGCTTCATCTCGGGCTGCAACCGCTGCATCTGCAACATGGAGCGCGTGCTCTTGACGTTGAGCGGGGTGATGAGGACCATCACCAGAACCGTCAGGAGCACGATGGCGATCCCGTAGTTCGGTACGAGGGTGTAGAAGAAGTTGAGGACGCTGCCCAACGCCTCGAAGAACTGCTCGAACATCAGGCTGCCTCCAACATCGACAGGCGGGTCATCGTCGGGACTCTCGTGGTGCCGGGACGGGGTCATAGCCCGACGTCCCCCATGGGTGGCAACGGCCGAGGCGGCGAACGGCCAGCCACGATCCACGAAGCGCACCGTGAGCGTCCAGCGCCTCCACCGCGTAGGTGGAGCAGCTCGGAACGTGGCGACACGGAGACGGCCGGCCGGCAGCCGCGTACTGGTACACCCGTACCACGCCGGTCAGCCCACGGGCCGCCAACGACCGACGGTGAGCTGCAGCAGCGTCAGCCTCGTCACGCACGTCGCCCTCGTCACGCACGTCACCATCGACGGGCCCCTCGTTGACAGATCCCTCATCAGTGACATCGGTCATAGCCGTGGGCTCCATGGTGCCTCGGTCATCGTGCACCTGCGCGGTCCAGGACGCTCGCCAGGGCGTCGCGGAGCTCCTGGTACGACGCACGAGCAGCACCGGGATGCACGATCACCAGATACCAACCTGTCCGGAGGTGACGTGCGGCATCGAGCTCGACCACCGCTGACCGAAGTCGACGACGCACCTTGTTGCGGACGACCGCCGAACCGACCTTGCGGCTGATCGCATAGGCGACCCCGGCCCGTGCCGTCGTTCCGTCGTGGTGTCGGCCACAATCCTCACTCTGAGCGCGCGACGCGACGACGAGCGTGACCAAACTGGACCTGTAGCGAGGTGCCGGGGGAGCGAACCCCCGGAACGTCGCTCTCCGCGTGATCCGCTCGGGCACCTGTGCGCTCCGACGCCGAGCGTGAGCACGATCCGGCGCGATTCGGTTCAGGCCGACAAGCGGGCTCGACCGCGACGGCGTCGGGCCTTCACGATCGACCGCCCGGCGCGCGTGGACATGCGATGCCGGAAGCCGTGCTTGCGGGCACGCCGTCGGGTGTTGGGCTGGTAGGTACGCTTCACCTTGACTCCACGAGACTTCGAGAGGTCGACCGGCGCTCCGGCGCACACGACGAGCGGCTTCAGCACTCCCCGGCTGCAGCATCCTCGGCACCGGGCACACGCCCGTCGTCGGCCCCGCTCGGCGTCGACCGGACACCGGCGTGATGACACCGGGTTCGAGCGGACACCCCACGGGGATCTGACCGGGACACGCTAGAGCCTCCGGCGCCGTCGCGCCAACCACGTCGATCGGCGAGACACCCGTCACACGCTGGGTTGCGGTTCTGTGACGTCGCTCGCTACGGTCCGTCGCAGGCGCATCGCCGCGCCCGGACCACCCGGAAGCGCGTGTCCACAGTTGTGGATCCACTGTGGACAACCGTGGGACCAGCGCCGACGTCGACAGGAGAGGCCGCGTGACCGCGGAGGGAACCAAGGTCTGGGAGCGCACGGCAGAGGTGCTGATCGAACAGGTCAGCGACACCGTGTGGTCCTCGACGTTCCAGGACATCCAGGCGATCGATCTCCGCGACGACGTCCTGACGCTCGCCGTCCCGAGCCAACTCGTCCGCCAACGTGTCGAACAGCGCTACTTCCCGCTGATCGAAGCAGCTCTCACCGACGCCGGCTATCCCGAGGTCCGCCTCTTCCTCGAAGTCGAGATCGACACCCCCCACTCCGACGACCGCGTCACGGTGGACCTGACCCGATCCGATGCAGCGGGACCGGTCCGCTCCCATGACGAGGCGACCGCTCCAGCACCGTCTCCCACGCCGTCGACCGGTCTGCCGCGCTACACGTTCGACTCGTTCGTCATCGGTCCGTCGAACCGGTTCGCCCACGCCGCTGCGCTGTCGGTCGCGGAGACTCCGGCGCGGAGCTACAACCCGCTGTTCATCTACGGCAGCGCCGGTCTCGGCAAGACGCACCTCCTGCATGCGATCGCTCAGTACGTGCGCGACAACTACCCGGCGTACCAGGTGCGCTACATCTCGACCGAGACGCTGCTCAACGAGTTCGTCGACGCCATCCGCAAGAACGAGCAGCCCGACTTCAAACGTCGCTACCGGGAGATCGACGTCCTCCTCGTCGACGACATCCAGTTCATGGAAGGCAAGGAGACGCTCCAAGAGGAGTTCTTCCACACCTTCAACACCCTCTACGAGGCGCAGCGTCAGATCGTGTTGTCCTCGGACCGCCCACCGGACAACATCGCCACGCTCGAGGACCGGCTGCGAAGCCGCTTCAAGATGGGTCTGATCACCGACATCCAGCCGCCCGACTTCGAGACCCGCCTGGCCATCCTCCGCAAGAAGAACGACCAGGCGCTCACATCGGTGCCACCCGAAGTCCTCAACTTCATCGCCGAGCACATCACCTACAACATCCGAGAGCTCGAAGGAGCCCTCATCCGGGTCAGCGCCTACGCCGCCCTGAACCAGACGCAGCTGACGATCGATCTGGCATCGAAGATCCTGGCCGACACGATCAGCTCCACGAAGCCCCGCCAGATCACCGCCGAGTTGATCCTCTCCTCCACTGCCGAGCGCTTCAACCTCAGCGTGGATCAGCTCCAGAGCCGTAGCCGCACCCGCAACCTGGTCCATGCCCGCCAGATCGCCATGTACGTCTGTCGGGAGCTGACCGACCTCTCGTATCCGCAGATCGGCCGTGAGTTCGGCGGGCGGGACCACACGACGGTGATCCACGCGTACGACAAGGTCTCGACCCTGATGCAGGAGAAGCACGAGACCTATGAGGACGTCACCGCGCTCATCCAGTCGCTGCTCTCCGAGCGTTGAGTCCGGTCGCTGCTTCCTCCGACCACCGGCGAACGCGCCCTTCGACGAGCCCGCACCCCTGCACATTCGCTGTCCCGCGCCGGGTGGGAGGTGGATCGCGACGGGGAAGGGAGCGGGATCGCGACGGGGGCAGAGGACCTCGACCACGACGTCGTGCACAGACATCGGTGAAGTTCCACGCGTGTCACGGGGACGGCGGTGGACAGCTGTGCACACCACAACCCAACCGTCACAAGGCCTGCGCTAGGTTTCCCACAATCCACAGGCCCAACTACCACTCCTACTGGTTGAACGACCGACTCGGCGACTGCAGTGGGGAAAGCGAGACCAGGTGAAGTTCCGCTGTGAGCGAGACGTCCTCGTCGACGCGTTGGGCGCAGCCAGCCGTGCGGCCACGAGCAGGGCAGCGCTGCCCGTGCTGTCCGGGTTGCGACTCCACCTGCGCGGTGACGAACTGCAGATCACCGGTAGCGATCTGGACCTCACCATCACGAAGACCCTCCAGGTCGCCGGTGCGGACGACGGCGTCGTCGTGCTGCCGGCCAAGCTCGCGGTGGACATCGTGCGCAACCTCGAGCCCGGTGGTGTCGAGCTCGACACCACCGGTGATCGTCCCAGCATCCGCGCCGGACGCTCGGAGTTCTTCCTCAACGCCATCCCCGCGGATGAGTACCCCACCCCCCACGAGCCTGACGGGGAATCGGTCACGCTGGAGTCGGGTCACCTGGCCGAAGGTCTCCGCCAGGTCGTCGGCGCAGCCAGCTCCGATGAATCCCGTCCGATCCTCACCGGTGTGCTGCTCGCTGCCGAAGACGACGGACTGCGACTCGTGTCCACCGACTCGTACCGTTTGGCGTTCCGGGACCTGCCCGGGACGTCGTTGCTGCAGCAGGGACAGCAGGTGCTGGTGCCGTCCCGGTCGTTGCAAGAGCTGACGAGGGCGCTGTCCGACGACGACCACGTCACGTTGGTGCTGTCGGATCAGATGGTGAGCTTCTCGGTAGGAGACCTCCACCTGAGCACCCGCCTCATCAAGGGCGACTTCCCCGACTACCAGAAGCTCATCCCCACCGACATGCCCAACGAGCTCACGGTGGAGCGCCAGACGCTGACCGATGCGATCCGTCGTGTGCGTCTGATGGCACGGGAGAACAGCCCGATCCGGATGACCATGGGTCCCGACGGCCTGGAGCTGCGGGCGATCACACAGGACGTCGGCGAGGCCGTCGAGCAGCTCGACGCCAAGTACGAAGGAGCCGAGCTGACCGTCGCGTTCAACCCCGAGTACCTGATGGACGGGCTCGAGGTCACCGGCAGCGACGAGGTCGTGCTGCAGACCCGCGATGCGCAGCGACCAGCGGTCCTGCGATCGACCGACGGCAACGACTTCCTGTACCTGTTGATGCCAGTCCGGGTCTCCTGAGCACGGCGCCGCGGACGGCGACGTGCAACTGCAGCACCTGTGGCTCAACGAGTTCCGGTCCTATGCATCAGCGGATCTGGAGCTGCCTCCCGGGTTGACCGCTGTGATGGGGCGCAACGGCCAAGGCAAGTCGAACCTGCTCGAGGCGATCGCGTACCTGGCATCGATGCGATCGTTCCGTGGTGCTCCGGCTGACGCCCTCGTCCGCGTCGGCAGCGACCGAGCGGTGGTGCGCGGCCAGGTCGTCACCGACGGTCGCGACCACCTTGTCGAAGCCGAGATCGCCCCTTCGGGACGCAACCGCGTCCTGCTCGACCGCCAGCGTCTGGGCCGTCGTCGGGACCTGCTGGAGGTGGTTCGCGTCACGGTGTTCGCGCCCGATGACCTGGACCTGGTGAAGGCCGGACCAGCCCTGAGACGGTCGTTCCTCGACGATCTGCTCGTGTCGTTGCACCCGCGTCACGACCAGGTGCGATCCGACTGGGAACGTGCGCTCAAGCAGCGCAACGCACTCTTGAAGCAGATCCACGGCCGGCCCGACGAGTCCGCCCTGGTGACCCTCGACGTGTGGGACCAGAAGCTGGCGAGCGCCGGTGACGAGCTGGCCCGCCTCCGCAACGAGCTGGCCGAGCGCATCGCTCCGACGGTGTCGCAGGCATACCGTGACGTGGCCGACGACGACCTCGACGTCGGTCTTCGCTATGTGGCCACCTGGCGTGGTGGTTCCGGTGTCGTCGGTCCCGGTGTCGGTGGAAGTGCTGGCGATGACGGTCCAGGAGGCGATCGCGATGCTGGTGGTGCAGCGGGGGGACTCGCAGCCGCGCTCGCAGCGGCGCGCCCCGACGAGCTGCGTCGTGGTGTCACGCTGGTCGGTCCGCACCGCGACGACGTCGAGCTGACGCTTCGAGGTCTGCCGGCGAGGACGCACGCGTCCCAGGGCGAGCAGCGCTCGCTCGCCCTGGCGCTGAGGTTGGCATCGCACAGGGTCCTGCTGGACACCCACGGATCACCGCCGGTGCTGCTGCTCGACGACGTGTTCTCCGAGCTCGACCCGCAACGTTGCGCAGCGCTCCTGCGTTCGTTGCCAGCGGGACAGGCGGTCCTGTCCTCCGCGTCCGGACTGCCCGAGGGCATCGCGGTCGACCTGGTGCTCGACGTCGCAGACGGAGCCGTCGTCGCACGTGATGGCTAGGTTCTGTGGCGTGGCGATCGAACCGTTGCCCCAGGACCGAGACACCCTCCACAGCCTCTCGAGCTCGCTCGAGCGGCTGCATCGCAACCTGGGCCTCGCTCGGCCCGACACGGTGCGGATCCTCGAGGACTCCTGGACGTCGCTGATGGGAGCCCGGTTGGCGTCGACCTGTCGGATCCACTCGCTTCGTGACGGGTGCCTGACGATCGCCGTCGACGATCCCGCGATCGGCGAGCACCTGCGTTGGCAGTGCAACGACCTGGCAGCCGCCGCCAACCAGCTCTGCGGCTGCCAGGCTGTGGAGCGCGTCGAGATCCGGGTGGCGCCCGTCGCGTGATCCCGTCGGCATCGACGACGATGCCGACGACGCAGCGGTGTCGGGGTCCTGCGGTGTCGGGGTCTTGCGGTGTCGGGGCGACGAAGGCCGGGGACCGATGCCCGGGTCCGGTGGCCGGTCGGGGTGTGGTCCGGGTGGTACGATGAGGACTCGTTCGACGGCATTCGCAAACACCGTTCTCCACAAGTTGTCCACAGCACCGGGGGTGCCGCTGGAGTGCCCACCGGGGACCGTGTCGGGGCACCGCGGCGACCACTGATCCCACTCTCGGAGGCCGGGCTTGTCAGCAGAACCCACCACGTACGGCGCGGAGTCCATCCAGGTCCTGGAGGGCTTGGAGGCCGTGCGGAAGCGTCCCGGCATGTACATCGGATCCACAGGTCCGGCGGGCTTGCACCACATGGTGTACGAGGTGGTCGACAACTCCGTCGATGAGGCGATGGCGGGCTACGCCACCAGCATCGAGGTCCGCCTGCTTCCCGACGGAGGCTGCGAAGTCCGCGACGACGGACGTGGCATCCCCGTCGACGCCTCGCTGCAGTACCCCGAGATGTCCGCAGCGGAGGTCGTGCTGACCGTGCTGCACGCCGGCGGGAAGTTCGGCGGCGGGGGCTACAAGGTGTCCGGTGGTCTCCACGGCGTCGGGATCTCGGTGGTGAACGCCCTGTCGAGCCGCGTGGAGGTGGAGATCGACCTCTACGGCAAACGTCACGCGATGTCCTTCGCCGACGGCGGCGAGCTGGTGGACAAGCTCCATGTGATCGGTGATGCACCGCTCGACCCGGACGGCACGCCCCGGACCGGCACCACGGTCCGCTTCTGGCCGGATCCCACGATCTTCGACGAGACGAACTTCCGGGCTGCCACCCTGACCGAGCGGTTCCAGATGATGGCGTTCCTGAACGCCGGGCTGCGGATCTCGTTCCGCGACGACCGCGCGGCGTCGGTTCCTGGCGCACCGATGCCGGGCGGGGCTCCTCCCGAGGAGATCGTCTTCCACTACGAGGGTGGGATCCGCGACTTCGTGAGCCACGTCAACGCCGCGAAGGAAGCGCTGTTCAGCGACGTCGGCTACTTCGTCCAGGAAGAGACCGACGACGACTCCTCCATGGAGGTCGAGATCGCGTTCCAGTGGAACACGGGCTACAACTCCGACGGTCTCCACAGCTTCGCGAACGGCATCTCGACGATCGAGGGCGGCATGCACGAGGAGGGCTTCAAGAAGTCCCTCACGAACACGATCAACCGCTATGCACGTGAGCACGGTCACCTCAAGGAGAAGGACCAGAACCTCCAGGGCGAGGACATCAGGGAAGGTCTCACGGCCATCATCTCGGTGAAGCTGACCGATCCTCAGTTCGAGGGCCAGACCAAGGCGAAGCTCGGCAACGTGCCCATGCGCTCCCTGGTGGAGCGCGCCACCAACGAGAAGCTCTCGGAGTGGCTCGAGGAGCACCCGTCGGAGGCCAAGCGGATCCTCCAGAAGTCCGTCCAGGCGGCCCGGGCGCGGGAGGCGGCCAGGAACGCCCGTGACGCCACCCGCCGCAAGTCGGCGCTCGACGGTGCTGGACTCCCCGGCAAGCTCGCCGACTGCTCATCCAAGGATCCCCGGGAGTCCGAGCTCTACATCGTCGAGGGCAACTCGGCCGGCGGGTCCGCCAAGGACGCTCGCAACCCAGCCACCATGGCCATCCTGCCCATCCGCGGGAAGATCCTGAACGTCGAACGGGCGCGGCTCGACAAGATGCTCAAGAACACCGAGGTGCAGGCGCTGATCTCGGCGATCGGCGCCGGCGTGGGCGACGAGTACGACATCGACAAGATCCGGTACCACAAGATCGTCCTGATGTGCGACGCGGACGTCGACGGCTCCCACATCCGCACGCTGCTGCTGACCTTCTTCTTCCGTCAGATGCGACCCCTGATCGAAGGTGGCCACATCTACATCGCTCAGCCGCCGCTGTACTCCACCGAGGTCGGCAGCAACAAGGTGTACCTCAAGGACGACGCCGCGAAGGCGGCGTTCATGGCCGGTCGACCCAACCACAACAAGGAGTTCCAGCGCCTGAAGGGCCTGGGAGAGATGGACGCGGAGGAGTTGTGGGCCACGACGATGGACCCGGCTCAGAGGACGCTGTTGCAGGTGTCGGTGGAACAAGCCGTCATCGCCGACGAGGTGTTCTCGATCCTCATGGGCGATGACGTGGAGAGCCGCAAGCACTTCATCCAGACGAACGCGTCCGACGTCCGCTTCCTCGACATCTGACCGTTCCCCGTCGAACTGGCTGCCGGCCGAACTGGCAGCCAGCCGCACCGCAGCGCAGCTGATCTGAAGGGCACATGAGCGACGACACACCCCAAGGCCCGACCGAGCCGACCGAACCGATGCCGACGGACCCAGGTGAGGGTGCCGAGACCGGGATCGGCACCACGTTCGGCACGATCGAACCGATCGAGATCCAACAGGAGATGGAGCAGTCCTTCCTGGACTACGCCATGTCGGTCATCGTGGCGCGAGCGC
Organism: Microthrixaceae bacterium; assembly: GCA_033813615.1. Classification (GTDB taxonomy): domain Bacteria; phylum Actinomycetota; class Acidimicrobiia; order Acidimicrobiales; family Microtrichaceae; genus Dermatobacter. Next base: position 16,009 of record JAPXRJ010000005.1, read on the forward strand.
TGCCCGATGCGCGCGACGGGCTCAAGCCCGTGCACCGCCGGATCCTCTGGGCCATGCACGAGGGTGGTCTTCGTCCCGACCGCAACCACCGCAAGTGCGCCACCGTGGTGGGCGACGTGCTCGGCAAGTACCACCCACACGGCGACCAGTCCGTGTACGACGCGCTCGTGCGGATGGGCCAGGACTTCTCGCTGCGGCACCCGTTGATCGACCCGCACGGCAACTTCGGCTCGCCCTCGCCCTACGACCAGCCGGCCGCGTATCGCTACACCGAGTGCCGACTGACGTCGCTGGCCATGCACATGCTGGCCGACATCGACGAGAACACCGTCGACTTCACGCCGAACTTCGACGGCTCCACCGAGGAGCCCGTCGTGTTGCCCAGTCGATTCCCGAACCTGCTGGTGAACGGCAGCCAGGGCATCGCCGTCGGCATGGCGACGAACATCCCACCGCACAACCTGGGCGAGGTCGTCGACGCCGCGCTGCACCTGCTCGAGCACCCCGAGGCCACCCCGGACGACCTCATGGAGTTCGTCAAGGGACCCGACTTCCCGACCGGTGCCCAGATCATGGGTCGTGCGGGGATCGTCTCGGCCATCCGGACAGGCCGGGGCTCCATCAAGATGCGCGCCAAGGCCGAGATCGAGGAAGGCCCCAAGGGCGACCGCATCGTGGTCACCGAGATCCCGTACCAGACGTCGGTCGAGATCATCGAGGAGAAGATCGCCGAACTGGCCAATGCACGTGTGATCGAGGGTGTGCGTGAGATCCGCAACGAGCGCAGCCGCGGCCAGACCCGCCTGGTGATCGAGCTGAAGCGCGACACGCCGGCCAACGTCTTGTTGAACAACCTCTACAAGCACACGCCCCTGCAGACGACGTTCGCCACCAACTTCGTTGCCCTCGTCGACGGCGTGCCTCGCACCCTCAACCTGCGCGAGGCGCTGGTCCACTACATCGCCCACCAGGTCGAGGTGATCACCCGACGCACCCAGTTCCGTCTCGACAGGGCGAATCGTCGTGCCCACATCGTCGAGGGGTTCCTCCGGGCACTCGACCTGATCGACGAGATCATCGCGGCGATCCGGGCGTCGGCAGATCGGGCCTCAGCGATCGTGACGCTGCAGGGTGACGGGTTCGGGTTCTCAGAGATCCAAGCCACGGAGATCGTGGACATGCGGTTGTCGACGCTCACGCGACTCGGGCGGGAGCGGCTCGAGGAGGAGATGGCGCAGCTTCGGGAGACGATCGCCTTCCTCGAGTCGATCCTGGCCGACGAGTCGGTCCTGCGCGGGGTGATCCGGGAGGAGATGACCGAGATACGTGACGAGTTCGCCACGCCGCGCCGCACCACGTTGGAGCACGATGACGGCGACCTCGAGATCGAGGACCTCATCGACGACGAAGAGGTCGTCGTGGTGATGACGGCCCGCGGCTACATCAAGACCGTGGCCGCCGACACGTTCCGCACCCAGGGTCGAGGTGGTCGCGGCGTCGCCGGGGCCAAGCTCAAGGACGAGGACTACATCACGGACCTCATCCACACCTCGGCCCACGCGTTCCTGCTGTTCTTCTCCAACAGGGGCAAGGTGTACCGGCTCAAGGCCCACCGGATTCCGATGCGGGACCGGACGGCGCAGGGCCTGGCGATCGTCAACCTCCTCCGGCTCCAGCCCGACGAGAAGATCCAGACGATCATCGACACCCGCGACTACGAGTCGCACCGCTACCTCTTCTTCGTGACCGCGAACGGGGTCGTCAAGAAGACGCTGTTCAACGCGTACGACAGCTCCCGTCAGGACGGCCTGATCGCGATCAACCTGCGAGAGGGCGACGAGCTCGTGCGCGTGCTCGCCACATCCGAAGACGACGAGATCCTCGTGGTGTCCGCAGCCGGTCAGGGCATCCGGTTCTCCGAGACCGACGTGCGACCGATGGGACGCACGGCGAGCGGCGTTCGTGGCATGAAGCTCCGTGAGGGCGACGGCGTCGTGGGCGCGGGACCGATCGGGGACGGCTTGAAGCTGCTGACGATCACCGACGCCGGGTACGGCAAGCGGACCGAGGTGGAGCAGTTCAACTTGCAGGGCCGCGGCGGCCAGGGCGTTCGCTCCCACAAGCTCCACGCGGACCGCGGCCGGGTGATCACCGGACTGCTGGTGGCCGACGACGATCAGATCTTCCTCATCAACGACTCGGGTGTGGTGATCCGCACGGCGGTCGACACGATCTCGGTCCAGGGTCGCGACGCGACCGGTGTCCGGGTCATGAACCTGGATGACGACACGCGCGTCGCTGCCGTGGCCCGGGTGCTGGGAGGCGATGACGATGACGTGGACGGCGAGGACGAAGCGGGAGGCAACGAGTCCGAGACGGGCACCGAGACGGACTGAGCGTGGCTCGGCCACACTGGTCCTGGCAGCATCGCTCGTCCTGGGGGTGTCGATGACGTGGGGAGTGTCGCACGCGGGTGTCGCGGCACAGCGTCGTGCTCGGGCTGCGGCGGTGGCGGACCTGACGGCACTCGCCGCGGTCACCGGCGGCGACACCGCCGCCTCGACGGTCGCGGCGGCCAACGCCGCGTCGGTGCGGTCGCTCACCCGCACCGGTGCCACGGTGACGGCGGTCGTCGTTCTCGACGGCATCACCGACGTCAGCGCCGCGCGACCCGGGTGAGCGTTCCGGCGGGTGCCTCACCGAAGGGGACAGGACGCCGGGATAGTGTGATGGGGTGAGCAACACCCGTCCGGCCGAGCCCGGGCAGCAGCCCGCCGCCCCGGGTGGAGGCCCTCGAGATGAGGCGCGTGCTGATGCCCAAGGGGTCGTGACGGGCACTGCCGCGGCGACCGGGGCACCGACCGAGCGCAGTGCCGCAGTCCAGCCGCGGCCGGCGCCGCCGAGCGGACCACCCGAACGCCGTCGAGCGGTGGAGGTGTCCTCCGCTCCGACACCCAACCGGATCCTCGGGTACCGCCGGCAGCGGTTCGAGGCCCGCAAGGTGCGGCGACTTGTTCGCCACGTCGACCCCTGGTCGATGCTGAAGCTCGCCGTGCTGGTGGCGCTGTGCATGTGGCTGATCTCGCTGATCGCAGCGGTGATCCTGTGGGCGGTGGCGCGCAGCTCCGGAACGGTGTCGAGCCTGGAGAGCTTCGTCAACTCCTCCCTGCAGCTGCAGGACTGGACGTTGGACGGACAGCTGCTGTTCCGTCAGTTCGGGCTGATCTCATTGCTGACGCATCTGGGGATCGCTGTGTCGATCGTGATCGCCACCTTGGTGTTCAACCTCATCAGCGACATCATCGGGGGCGTCTGGGTGTCGGTGATCGAGGAGGAGTCGGCCCGACCGATCCCGGACACCGAGTAGGGCACGGGCGAGCACCGTCGCCACGGGCCGATTCCGAAGGTGCGCGGACGGTGGCGATGCAGGTACGCTGACCGCCCGGCTCGGGCGCTCGCGCCCCGGCCCGGCAGTGCCGGGGCTATAGCTCAGTCGGTTAGAGCGCACCCCTGATAAGGGTGAGGTCGCTGGTTCGATTCCAGCTAGCCCCACCATCCCGGCTGTCCGAGGGAGGACCGAACCCGTGCGAGGTCTGCGACGAGCGGCTGCGGCCGTGGCGATCGGTGGCCTGATCGGGCTGGTGCTCCGGTTCCGCGGCTCGACCGAGACCCCGCCGCAACGAGGTGGATGGCGCGAGCTGTCGGGGGACGACCTCCGTTGAGCGCATCCGCATCCGCACCCGGCGACGAGCAGGACCCCCGACGACCCTCGGTTGCGGTGGTCGGAGCAGGGATCCTCGGTGCCCGCCTGACGAGGGAGCTGCTGACGCCAGGTGCGGATGGCACCCGGACGGTGTCGGCCGTGTCGATCAGCACTCGGCGTCGGGATCGACGGGACCGGCTCGCTTCGGTGTTCGGGTCCTCGGTGACGGTGCGTCACCAGAGCGGCGTCGTCGATGGATCGGGACCCGACGGACCAGCTGACGTGGTCGTGGTGGCCCGCGGACCGAGGGAGCAGCTCGACGCGGTGAGCGCTGCGCTGGCTGCAGGCAGCCATGTCGTCGCCACCACCGACGATCCCGATGAGGTCGAGTCGATCCTTCGCCTCCATCCCGAGGCGGAGTCCGCCGGGCGCTCGATCGTCGTCGGTGCGGTGATGTCGCCAGGGCTGACCTGCCTGCTCGCTCGACACGCCGGCAACGCCATGGACACGGTCGAGGAGGTCCACGTCGCCCGCGACGGAGCGGCCGGTCCGGCCTGCGCCCGTCAGCGGCTGCGGGCGTTGCGCGGGTCGGCGCAGGAGTGGCGCGACGGGACATGGGTCCGTCGCTCCGGGTTCTCCGGCCGGGAGCTGTGCTGGTTCCCGGACCCGATCGGGGCACGAGACTGCTACCGGGCGGATCTGGCCGAGCCGCTGGTGCTCCTCGACGCGTTCCCCGACGCGGAGAGGGTGTCAGCCCGCCTGGCAGCGTCGCCGCTCGACCGGGTCCTGGCCCCGTTGCCGGTCCTGGTGGGACCGCCCGAAGAAGGCGGCCCGGGCGGCGCACGGGTCGAGGTGCGTGGCACCGTCGACGGCCGCAAGGAGATCCTGGTCTACGGGGTCTTCGACCGACCGGCGGTGGCGGCGGCCGCCACCGCCGCGGTGCTGGCGTTGCACGTGGCCTCGGGTGCCGTCCCGACGGGGAGTCATGGCGCAGCGTCGATCGACGATCCCGTCCCGATCCTTCGGGAGTTGGCCCGGCGCGGCGTGCGTGTCGCCACCTTCGACGGCATCTGATCGACCCGTCGGATGAGAGCTCTGGCGGTTCCGCCCCGGCGGAGCAGTCGGCGTGCTCGACGTTCCCGCCGGACGACTCAAGAATCTCGCTCTCAGCGTTCAAGTTTTCCCGGCCGATCAACCGATACGACCACGGACAGTGAGAATTGGACGACGTCGGACGTTGGTCGGAGATCTTTCGGATTTCTGCTCAAGTTCGACGCCGACGCGCGCCGATACCCCTCTGGCCGACCCGGGCGACGAGGAGTGAGCGACGAGACATGGGCGCAGCAGTGGGAATCGATTCAGCAGCACGACGATCCGCGTCGACGGCGAGCGAGCTGGTGCCGCCGGCCCGCAGCGCGGCCGGCCAGGACACCTCTCGGCTCATCGAGGAGCACATGGACCTGGTGCAGCACGTCGTGTTCCAGGTCGCGGTGCACTTCCCCCGTCACGTCGACCGTGACGAGCTGGCCAGGGCAGGTGCGCTCGGGCTGGTCGAGGCCGCTCGTCGCTACGACGCCGATCGCGGAGTCCCGTTCAACCGCTTCGCCGCCCAGCGAATCCGCGGAGCGATCATCGACGCCGTGCGATCTGCGGACTGGGCACCCCGCTCGGTCCGCACCTTGGCCCGGCGACTGGAGCAGACCGAACAGCGACTGGCCGCTCAGCTGGGTCGCGTCCCGTCGATCGGAGAGACCGCCGACGCGTTGGGCATGACCCGGACCGATCTCGAAGGACTGCGCGATCGCATCTTCAGGTCGGTCGTCCTCGCGTTCGAGCACCTCGTCGGTGACACCGATGACGAAGAGCTCACGCTGGTGGACATCATGGCGGACCCCGACGAACGGGAGCCGGCGGAGGAGCTCGAGCAGCGCGAGCTGCACGCCTACCTCCGCGATGCCATCGCCCTCCTCCCGGAGCGGCACCGGGTGATCGTGCTCGGGTACTTCATCGAGGAGCGCACGTCCGCGGAGCTGGCGGCGTTCCTGGGTGTGACCGAGTCCCGCGTGTCGCAGATGCGCACCGAGGCGCTCGCCATGCTCAGGATGGGCATCGAGGGCCAGTACGTCGCCACAGAGGATCGCGAGCAGCCCGAGGGGCTCGTCGCGCGTCGCCGTGCGCGGTACGTGGACGCCATCGGTGCTGCGTCGGTTCCGACCCAGCGGATCATCGAGCGGGATCGTCCCGAGTCCGATGTCGCCTTCGTCTCGCTGGTCGAGTCGCTGGTCGCCGTCGGCTGATCGCTGTCGGTCGATCGCTGTCGGGGTCCGGACGACCCGGCCCGGATCGGCGTGTCGAGCTTCAGCGGGCGAGGAGCTCGACCAGCCGGTCGTGGAACGTCCCGTTGGACGCGATCGCCGACCACCGGTATTCGGGGTGGTCGGGGTTCTCGACAGCGGGGTTCTCGACGGCGGGGTCACCGCCATCCCAGGACGTGAGGGTCCCCCCCGCCTCGGGGATGATGACCAGCATCGCCGCAAGGTCCCACCACGCGAGCAACGGGTCGAACATCGCCTCGACCCGACCCGATGCCACGAGCGCGTAGCCGTATGCGTCGCCCCAGGTGCGCAACTCCAATCCGGCGGCATCGACGGCCCCGAACATCTGGGGTGTCCAGCCGTGGAAGCCGGTGGTGCACAGATAGGAGCCCGACGGGTCGGCCCGATCCGAAACCCGGCAGGGTGAACCGTCGTGGAAGCAACCACGACCCCGACCCGCCCAGATGGTCTCGCCGAGCGCCGGAAGGTTGATCACGCCGATCGCCGGACCGTGCTCGTCCTCCATGTAGAGGAGGTTGGAGAACGTGCCGACGCCGTGGGTGAACGCCTTGGTGCCGTCGATGGGGTCGATCACCCACGTCCGGCCGGAGGTCCCGGGTCGGTCCTCCTCCTCCTCGCCCCGGATGGCGTCATCGGGCAGCGCCTCGACGATCTCCTCCCGCAGCAGTCGTTCGGCGGCGCGGTCCGCCGCGGTGACCGGCGATCCGTCGTGCTTGTGCTCCAGGCCGATCTCCGGATGGTTGAACCAGCCGAGGGTCAGCTCGCCGGCCGCTCGGGTCCAGAGGACAGCCTGGTCCAACAGCGACGAGTCGACGGGCGGAACGCCGGTGGTGATGGGCATGTGGCGATGATGCCATCCGCGGGCCGGGGTCGTCGGACTCCGTCGGGTCGCGGCTACGTTCCAGCACGTGGACCTGCACACGATCCTCGACCTGGCCGACCACGGTCGCGACGTGTTCGTCGGCATCGGTCCCCGATACCCGTGGGGTGGCCTCTACGGCGGGCAGATCGTCGCCCAGGCGCTCATGGCGGCCACGCGGACGGTGCCCGACGAGCTGCCGGTCCACTCGCTGAGGGCGTACTTCATCCGTCGTGGCGACCACGACGAGCCGGTTCGCTACGAGGTCGACCGCATCCGCGACGGCCGTTCGTTCGCCACACGTCGCGTCGTCGCTCGTCAGGCCGTCGGCGCCATCCTCAACCTGGAGGCCAGCTTCCAGCGAGACGAGCGATCAGCGGATGTGGAGACGCTCGCGCCGCCGCCCGACCTCCCTGTGCCCGAGGCGCTGGAGCAGAGCTCGTGGAGTGCGGCCTTCGAGCGGGCCTTCGTGCCGAGCGACCGGGTGAGTGCCACCGTCGAGCGCGACGGGCGTGGAAGGGCCACGGCCTGGTTGCGCACGGCAGAACCCGTCGAAGGCGACCGTTCGACCCATGCTGCGGCACTGGCCTACATGAGCGACGATCTGCCCACCGACGCGGTCGTCCAGGCACACCCGGTTCGCAACGAACCTGACGACGTCCTCTACAAGGCGCTGTTCACCGCCAGCCTCGACCACACGATCTGGTTCCACCGACCGATCGAGGCGGACCGATGGCACGTCCACGACTTCACCTGCCACACGTTCGTGGGCGGTCGCGGGCTGTCGTTGGGCAACGTGTTCGCGCTCGATGGGACCCACGTCGCGACGGTGGCGCAAGAGGTGCTGCTCCGCGACACCAGGGAGCGTGACTGAGCCTGCGTCGGATGGCCACGGATCCGATCTCGCGGCGCTGCGCAAGGATCACTTGAGTTCACCTCCCAGCTGCCGATGGTGCGGTGAAGGAGGTCGGTCGTGCGCTTTGTCGACGTCGTGGTGGGAACGGATCCGGGTGTCAGCCTGGAGCTGCATCCGAGGCTCAACGTGGTGGTCGCCGGAGCGGCCGAACAGGAACGGATCGCTGCGCTGCTCGGGCGAGCGTTCGTGCTGGCCGGGACCGAGGTCACCGGCACGATCGACGGCGGAAGCTATCTGACGCCCTTCGATCCCACGGCGGTGGTCGCGCTCGACCTCGTCGGCGAAGGAGTCCCGCTCCTCGGGCCCGGAGAGCTCCCACCGCCGGACCGGCGCGCCCGGGACGCAGAGATGGCGCGGGCGCGGGCTGAGATCGTCGATGGCGAGCGCGAGCTGCAGCGGATCAGCGGCGAGCTCGACGATCTGGCCAAGGTCCTCGCCGCGACCACGGCGGCGATCGGCGCCGGCAAGGAGGAGCTCGACGCGTGCACCGATCGTCGACACGACGTCGAGGCGTCGATCGCCACGATCGACGCACGTCCCGTCGCCCTGGCGGCCGAGCGCCAGGCGGCGACCGATGCGGCGGCGGCGGCGACCGGACGGCTCGAGCAGCTCCGGTTGGTGCGTTCCGAGCTCGGCGCAGCGCTCGGCCCCGCCGAGGACGCCGCCTCGGTTCGGATCGGAGACGACACCGAGGCGCTGAAGCACCTGGTCGAGCGGGCCGGCACGCTCGGAGGACTCCGAGCCGACCAGCAGGCAGAGGCGCTGCGGTGGCTGGCGGACGTGACCGCCGGTCGTGCTCCGATCAGCGCAGCGGCGCAGTCCCTCATCGCAGAGGTCAGCCAGATCGAGGGGGAGTGGCAGCTCCTGTCGCGGCGCGGCATCGAGGGCGACCCCGACGTGGCCCTGCTGGCCCACGAGCAGAACGACATGGAGTCGAACGTGAGCCTCCTCGACGGGCTCTCGGCCTCCGGGGTGCTCGGCGACACGGCGAAGTCCCAGATCGACGCGGCCCACATCGCGCTGCTCCAGGCAGCCAAGCCTCAACAGGAGGCCCTCGCCGTCGCCGAGCACGAGGTGCTGAGCCGCTACGGCTTCGACTCGTACCTGGAGTACACCATCGCCACCTCGACGCGCAGCGTGGGTCAAGCGGTCGAGGCGAAGCGTCAGGAGCTCCGTGAGCGCCTGACGGAGGTGGAGACCCGACTGGTCGCCGCACGATCTTCAGCGGCGGGCCAGATCGAGGAGATGGCAGCCCGACGTGAGCCGGCCCGGGAGCGGATGGTCCGTCTCGTCGGTCACGAGCCCGAAGGTCCGCCGCTCGACGCCGTGGCTCGGGTCCCGGAGGTGCCCCACGCAGTGACGCGCCTGACCGTCAGCCTCGACGAGGCCGTCGAGGCGGCCCAGGACGAGGTCGTGCGGTATCGCCAGGCGGTCGCCGAGCTCGACGAGGAGGAGCAGGCGCTCACGGACCGGTCCCTCGAGCTGTCGACCCAGATGGAGCAGCTCACGGCACGCTCGAACGACCTCGACACCGTGCTGGCCCGCGCCGGCGACGAGCTCGTCAGCCTCACGGATCGACGTGGTGTCCTGGACGCGGCGGCGCAGCAGGCGACTCAGGACCTGCACCACATCGCCGAGCAGCTCGGCGTCCTGGCTTCCGTTCCGGCGGACCGCTACGGACCCGACGACGTCGGCCCTGTCGTCGAGGCGCTGGCCGCCCGCATCGACGCCCTCGTCGGATCGAGCGGTTCGGTCGTGCTCTGCGACACGCTGGCTCCGATGCCGTCGCAGCAGGCCGGCGAGGTGCTGCGGTCGCTCGCAGCCCGCTCCGTGGACGTGCAGCTCCTGTACCTGACCGGCGGTGCCAGCTGGCGTGACTGGGGAAGGTCGATCGATCCGTCCCTCGGACGACTCATTGTGGTTTCGAGCCGCTGGTCACCTCGTCGACTCGGCCGCAAGGTGCTGCGTCGCACTCGGTGAGCGGGTTCGGCCGGCGAGCAGGCCTGCGGTTCGCCGACCTGGTGCCGATCAGTCGGTGAGACGGCCGCCGCGGGTCATCGCGAGGACGTCCAGCGCCCGGTCCAACGCGTCCGTGTCGGTCACGAACCCACTGGCGATGACCTCCTCACGGATCGTGCGGCCGGACGCGACCGACGCCTTGGCCACCGACGCGGCCTTCTCGTAGCCGATCAACGGCACGAGCGCGGTGACGATGGCCGATGACGACTCCGCGTAGCGCCGGGCTCTCGCCGCGTCCACGGTGATGCCGTCGACGCAGCGATCGGCGAGGAGGGTCGACACGTTGGCGATCAGCTCGATCGTCTCCAGGAGGTTCCTGCCCATCACGGGCAGCATCACGTTGAGCTCGAAGTTGCCTGCGGTGCCGGCGAACGCCACGGCGGCGTCGTTGCCGATGACCTGCGCCACGACCTGCTGAGTGGCCTCGGGCAGCACCGGGTTGACCTTGCCCGGCATGATCGAGCTCCCCGGCTGCAGGTCCGGCAGGTGGATCTCGCCGAGACCCGCCGCCGGCCCCGAGGACATCCAGCGCAGATCGGAGGAGATCTTGTGCAGGCTCACCGCGATCACGCGACACGCTCCGCTGACCTCGACGAGCACGTCCTGTGCTCCTTGGGCCTCGAAGTGGTCCGGTGCCTCGACGAGCGGGAGGTCCAACCTGTCGGCGAGCAGCTCGATCACCTCGCCGGCGAACCCCGGGGGTGCGTTGAGCCCGGTGCCGGCGGCGGTTCCGCCGAGGGGGAGCTGACCGAGCCTGCCCGACGTGGAGCGGAGGCGGTCGACGCCGAGCTCGATCGCCGTGGCGTAGCCACCGAACTCCTGACCGAGCGTCACCGGCACCGCGTCCATCAGGTGGGTGCGGCCCGCCTTGACCACATCAGCGAAGCGACGTTGGGCCGCCCGCAAGGACGCCGCGAGGTGCTCGAGCGAGGGGATCAGATGGTGGATCATCCGGTCCGCAGCAGCGATCCGGATCGCGGACGGGAACGTGTCGTTCGACGACTGGCTGGCGTTGACGTGGTCGTTCGGGTGGACGGCCAGCCCGGACTCGGCGGTCGCGATGGTGGCGAGCACCTCGTTCACGTTCATGTTGGTGGAGGTTCCCGAGCCGGTCTGGAAGACGTCGACGGGGAACTGATCGTCGTGTGCTCCGGACCGGACCTGGTCGCAAGCCGCGGTGATGGCCTCGCCGAGCTCGGGTTCCACGTGGCCCCGCCGTGCGTTGACGGTGGCGGCCGCCCGCTTGATCTCGACGAGGGCAACGATGATCGACGGCGCCACACGAACACCGGAGATGGGGAAGTTGTCCACGGCACGCTGCGTCTGCGCCTGCCATCGAGCGGTCACGGGGACTCGCACCTCGCCCAGCGAGTCGTGTTCGACCCGATAGCCGGTGCCCGAATCCGGGTCGTCGGGGCCCGGGTCGTCGGTGCTGCTCCAGTGGTCGATGCTGAACCGGTCGGTCATGGGGTCCGGTCTACCGTGGCGCGGCGCAGGCCCGGTCCGCGGCCGGCTCCGGCTCGGGCGGCAGCGATGTTGGCAGCGGTGTTGATCAGTCCGATGTGGGAGAAGGCCTGCGGGAAGTTGCCGAGCATCCGACCGGCGACCGGGTCGTACTCCTCGGACAGCAGGCCCACGTCGTTGCAGAGCGCTCGCAGGCGTTGGAACACGTCGGTCGCCTCGTCGATCCGACCCATCATCGCCAGGTTGTCGGCCAGCCAGAACGTGGTGAGCAGGAAGGCGCCTTCACCGGGCGGGAGCCCGTCGACGGTGCCGCCTGCCCGAGGATCCGGGTCGGTCTGGTACCGACGGACGAATCCGTCGGTGCACAGCTCCCGTTGGATCGCCTCGACGGTGGCCACCGCTCGCGGGTCGTCGGGGGGAAGGAACCCGACCGGCAGCATCATGAGGACGCTCGCGTCGAGACGGTCGGATCCGTAGTACTGAGTGAAGGCTCCGACGTCGTCGTTCCATCCGTGCGTGCAGACCTGTTCGTGCACGCGATCGCGCAGCGTCGCCCACCGCTGCACCCGCGCCTGATCGACACCTCCGGGCAGCAGGCTGCCCAGGTCGGCGGCCAGACGCACCGCGCGGTCGAACGCCACCCATGCCATCACCTTCGAATGGGTGAAGTGGCGCCGTGGGCCACGAACCTCCCAGATGCCGTCGTCGGGCTCCTCCCACACCTTCTCCAGATGCGCCATCAGCGCACGGACGATGTCGATGCCGGCCATGCCGCTCGGTGCCATGGACGAGCGTCGAGCCGTCGACACGGTGTCCATCACCTCTCCGAACACGTCCAGCTGGAACTGGCCGGATGCCGCGTTGCCGATCCGGACCGGTGAGGACTGCTCGTAGCCCGGGAGCCAGTCCAGCACCTGCTCGGGAAGGCGGCGCTCGCCGCCCACCCCGTAGAGGATCTGGAAGTCGCCCGGGTTCCCGGCGACCGCCCGGCGCAACCACCGTGACCACGCCAGCGCCTCCTCCTGGAACCCGGCGACCAGGAACGCCTGCAAGGTGAACGTGGCGTCGCGCAGCCACGAGTAGCGGTAGTCCCAGTTGCGCACTCCGCCGATCCACTCGGGCAACGACGTGGTCGCAGCCGCCGCAACCGCTCCGGTCCGGCTGTTGGTCAGGGCCTTCAACGTGATCAGGGACCGAACCACCTCCTCGTGCCACGGACCGTCCCAGGTGCAGTGCGACACCCACGCCCGCCACCACCCCCGGGTGCGGTGCAGTGCCGCCGAGGTGGACAGCGGCAGGGGGACGGGATCGGTCGATCGGTGCCACGCCAGGGAGAACGCCCGGTCGTGACCCGGCCCGACCTCGAAGGCGGCAGACGTGCGCAGGTCGTGGCCCCGCAGCGGGACGGGGCTGTGGAACCTCAGCGCCTCGCTCCCGCCGATCATCTCGAGGCCGTCGCCGGTCGCCCGGACCCACGGTGTGACCGAGCCGTAGTCGAAGCGCACCACGAGCTCCATGTCCATCGCGACGGTGCCGTCGCGACCCTGGACGAGGCGATGGATCGTCGGGTGCTCGTCCTCGGGGGTCATGAAGTCGATGACCGCCACGGTCCCCGCTTCGGTCCGGAACACCGTCTCGAGCACGAGGGTGTCGGGCTCGTAGCGGCGTTCGACGGCGACGACGGGGCCCTTCGGGGCCAGTCGCCAGTGTCCGTGGTCGGTGGTGCCCAGCAGCCTGGCGAAGCACGCGGGTGCGTCGATCCGGGCCGGGCACCACCAGTCGATCGAACCGCTCCGATCCACCAGCGCCACGCCGCGGGTGTCGCCGATCAGGGCGTGGTCTTCGATCAGCGGGGCACCGTCGGTGGGAGTGGGGTCGGTGGGTGGGGGATTGCTGGGCGCGCCCGTCACCCCGGGCACGCTAACGGGGACCGATCAGTCCTGGATGGAGAACAGGCACACCTGGGTGGCGAAGGCGACCGGGCGAGGGTCGTCGAATCCCGGTCCGTAGTCCCACAACGTCATGTCGGCCGACGCGTAGCCCCCGCCGGCGTGACGGGCGGTGCAGTGGGCCAGCACCCATGCCGAACGGCAGTCGTCGAGCACGTGCAGCGTGAGGTCGACGCTCGGGGCGAACCAAGGTGGTTGGCCGGGACCGAGCTTCTGGCTGACTGCTCCGGGCATGGAGTCCACCAGGATGGCGAAGGAGAACGGGTCCAGGGTTCCGTCGTCGCGGATGGGGGCGTCGTCGAAGCGGTACCAGTTCGCCCGCTCCGCCCGGTCCGGGACGTAGTCGGTCCAGGGAGCGTCGCCGAGGGCGGGTCGGCCCTCCACCCGCTCCGTCCAGAAGGGCATCGGCTCGAACGCTGCCTCCCAGTCCTCTGGTGGGTTGTCGCGGAAGCTCGGGCAGTCGCGAGGCTTCGGGACGTCGAGCGGCGGGGCGATGTCGGTGAAGTCGAACCCGCGACGCTCGGCGCCGAACGCCGCGGTGACGAGGTGGCCGCGCTCCGCACCCGGCGAGCGCACGTCGGCACGGAGGTGGGAGACGGATCGCCCCTTGCGCAGTACCTCCACGGCGACCTCCACAGGTCCGTGGGGGACCTGTGCGACGAACATCGTGTGCATGCTCCGCAGCACCTGTTCCGGGTGGTCGAGCTCGGCGGCCATCGCCGCCAGCGCGATCGCTGTGGTGACACCACCCTGCGGCATCGGCCGCAGCACCCACGACTCGTCGATCTCCGCGTGGTAGATCCCGGTCGACTCACCGGGAACCGAGCGCTTCACCGTCGTGAGCCGGTCGAACGGGGTAGGCATGTGGGCCAGGTTGTCACCCGCGACATCGCCTGCTGCAACCCGGTTCGGTGGTCGTAGGTTGGCGGGATGAGCGCACGCGTGCCCTTGTCGGTCCTGGAACTGGCTGTCGTCACAGAGGAGGGCACGTCGGGCGACGCGCTGCGGGGCGCCACAGAGGTGGCGCAGGCCGCCGACCGGTTGGGATACGAGCGCTTCTGGGTGGCGGAGCACCACAACATGACGTCGATCGCCAGCACCAACCCGCCGGTGCTGATGGCCCATCTTGCGGCGCGCACCGAGCGCATCCGCGTCGGCTCCGGTGGCGTCATGCTGCCCAACCACGCGCCGCTCGTCGTGGCCGAGCAGATCGCGACGATCGAGGCGCTGCACCCTGGTCGCGTCGACCTGGGCATCGGCCGCGCACCTGGAACAGATCCGTACACGGCGATGGCGCTGCGTCGCAGCGACGACCTGTCTGCCGAGGACTTCCCCCGGGATCTGCTGGACCTCATGGGACTGCTGGGAGATCCCCGCCCCGACGCCAGAGCCGAGCTGGTGCGCAGCGGTCAGCCGCTGTGGGAGCGCTTTGGCGCAACGCCGCGTGCCGTGACCCGTCCGCAGATCCTGCTGCTCGGCTCCAGCGGCTACAGCGCCCAGCTCGCCGGGATGCTCGGTCTGCGGTTCGTCTTCGCCCACCACTTCGACATGGGCGGCACCGACGAGGCGGTCGCGGCGTACCGGCGGTCGTTCCGACCGTCGGCGGAGCTGTCCCAACCCCATCTCATCGTCTCGGCCAACGTCCTCGTCGCATCGACCGACGAGGAGGCGGGTCGCCAGGCGTTGCCGGGTCAGCTGCTGATCCACGGGATCCGAACGGGTCAGATCATCCGGCTCGTCTCACCAGAGGCCGCGCAGGATCACGCGTGGGCCGGCGCCGCCCGCAACGCTCGCTCGAACCGCATCGTCGGCACAGCGGACCGAGCCGTCGAGCAGCTCGAGACGCTGCAGGAGCGAACCGGTGCGGACGAGCTCATGATCTCCACCGTGTGCCACGGGACCCGGTCGCGCATCGCCAGCCTCGAGCTCCTGGCCGACGCGTGGTCCGCGGTGCCGGGCGCCTGATCGACGCCGCCTTGGTCCTGGGTCAGCGGGCTCCTCCGCGCCGATCCAGGAGCAGAGCGGTCAGGCCATGGCGGCCATCTGCCACGCCAGCACGAGCGAGATCGCTCGGAAGTCGGTGTCCAGTCCGTCGCCCATCCGGTTCATGCCATAGGCGAAGGTGGTGTGGGCATCGAGGTCGTTGATCACCACCGAGCCACCCCAGCCTCCCCAGAAGCAGGCACGGGGGTTGGCGCTGATCGGGACAGCGGCGCTGTTGAGGCCGAAGCCCAGACCCAGACGCGTGTCCATCTCCTGGACCAGGTCCGGCCCGACCCACTGTTCGGTCAGGATCCGCTCCACGCTGTCGCTGGACAGGAACGTCGTGGCTCCCAACGTGCCGCCGTTGCTGACGATGCTCTGCACCTGGGCCATGGAGCGGGCGTTGCCGTGGCCGTTGGAAGCCGGCAGCTCGATGCGTCGGTAGTCGATCGTGTTGCCGATCTCCGCGGAGATGACCGGGTTGTTGAGGGCGCGCTCGCCCATGGAACCGACGCTGCAGCGTCCACCGAGCGTCGTGCTGGGAGCGATGATCGTGGCGATGCGGTCATCGTGCTCGGGCCCGGTCCCGATGTGGAAGTCCGCATCGAGAGGTTCCGCGAAGTTCGTTCTGAAGAACGTGCCGAGGGACTCTCCTGTCACCCGCTGCACCAGCTCTCCCAACAGGTAGCCCTGCGTGACGGCGTGGTAGCCGGCGGCGGTGCCGGGCTCCCACCATGGGGCCTGTTCCGCCAGGTGCGCGGCGGCAGCACGGGTGTCGAGGAGGTCGTCGAAGGTCATCGGTCGTGTCCAACCCGGCAGCCCGGCGGTGTGCGCCATGACGTGGCGGACGAGGACGTCGTCCTTGCCGTTGGTGGCGAACTCGGGCCAGTAGGTGGCGACCGGTGCGTCGAGGTCGATGAGGTCGCGATCGGCCAGGGCGTGCATGCACAACGCGGCCATCGTCTTGGTGCTCGACCACAAGCAGCAGATCGTGTCGCGCACCCACGGTGACCCGGTGGCGGGATCGGCGACGCCACCCCAGAGGTCGACGACCAGTTCGCCGTCGATCGCGATCGCCACGCTGGCCCCGTCCTCCAGCCCGTTGTCGAAGTTCGCCTGGAAGACGTCGCGAACAGGAGCGAACCGCTCGTCGCAGTGCCCGTCGATGGTCGTCATGCGGTCCCCCTGTGCCTGTGCGTGTGCGTGAGCGTGTGCCGGCGCTCGCCTCGGTGCGGTCGGTGGCCGAGGCGGGCCGACCACTCGTCCTCCATCCTCACACCCCGACGTGCTCCGAGACGATCGCTCGGACCCCGGCGGCGAACCGCTCGACGTCGTCGTCGGTGGTGGCGAAGCTGGTCATCCAGCGGACGAGGTCGACGGTCAGGTCCCACTCCCAGAAGAACGACCACTGTTGCAGGGGAGCGATGGCCGTGGCCGGCAGGTGGGCGAACAGCGAGTTGACCGCGGGTTCCTCGGCGAGGCGCAGGCCGGGGACGTGACGGACCGCGTCGGCGAGGCGCACTGCCATGTCGTTGGCGTGCGACGCGTTGCGCAACCACAGGCCGTCGGCCAGCAGGGCCAGCACCTGGGCGGCGACGAACCGGCTCTTGGAGATCAGCTGGCCGGCCTGCTTGCGCACGAAGCGGGCCTGTGCGTCGAGACCGGGGGTCACGAACACGACGGTGTCACCGAACATGGCGCCGTCCTTGGTGAGCCCGAGGGTCATGAGGTCGACCCCGGTGTCTCGGATCATCGTGGGCAGGTCCGAACCGGTCGCGACGAGCGCGTTGGCGATCCTCGCCCCGTCGAGGTGCACGAGCATCCCGGCGCGGTGAGCGGCGTCGCAGAGCGCACCGATCTCGTCGACGGAGTAGAGCGTCCCCATCTCGGTGGACTGGGTGATGGAGACCACGGCCGGCTGGGGATGGTGCTCGCTGCCCTGCCACTGCAGGTGGCCGTCGAGCTGCTCCGCGGTGAGCTTGCCGTCGGTGGTGACGATCGGGGCGATGGTGGCACCGGTGAAGCGCGCCGGCGCTCCGCACTCGTCGACGACGATGTGGGCGGACTCGGCGCACAGCACGGCCTGCCACGGCTGCAGCACGCTGGCCAGGCCGACGACGTTGGCGCCGGTGCCACCCCAGCAGAAGTACGACTGCACTCGAGCATCGAACACTTCGGCGATGGCGGAACGGGCCAGGCGCGTCAGGTCGTCGTCGCCGTAGGCCAGGGCACTGCCGTGGTTGGCCGCCGCCAGCGCGTCCATGACCTCCGGCGAGACGCCGGCGGCGTTGTCGCTGGCGAACGAGCCGTCGGGGGCGGGGGGCAGTTCGCTCACACGTGGCTCCTCGGATCCGGAACGGGCCGCCGCAGCTCCCGGTGCCTCCAGGCTCCGGGACGCGGCGTCCTGCATCCTCGCGCCGAACCGTCCGGTCGGGTGGAGAGCATCACGGCCCGCTGGAGCACGTCCGCCGTCTACCGTCGAGCTCCGTGAGCACCTCCGCACCCGTCACGACGATCGAGCTGTTCGAGGTCGAGGTGCCGCTGTCGGACATCGCCCGGTCGGCCATGGCCGAGAGCGACACCGGCCTGGGCATGGCGATCGCGGCCGAGGAGCCGTGGCTGTCGGCGGACTTCCTCTACGTCCGCCTCGTGGACGAGGACGGTGTCGAGGGCTGGGGCGAGTGCTACGTGTGGGTGCCGGAGTCTGCTGTGTCACAGCGCGGCGCGGCGATGGTCATCCGTGAGCACATCGGTCGCTACGTGCTCGGAGCCAGGGCGGCGGACATCCAGGCCATCGGTGAGCGGATGGACCGCAACATCCCGCGCAACGAGATGGCGAAGGGAGTGCTCGACGTCGCACTGCACGAACTGGCCGCCCGTCAGGTCGGGCGACCCGTGCACGACCTCATCGGCGGAGCGGCCGTCGATCGGATCCCCCTGTGCGGCCTCGTGCCCCTGGCGGGTCCCGACTTCATGGCGGAGATCTGCGCGGGCTACGTCGCAGCCGGGTACCGGTCGTTGCGGATCAAGCTCGGCAGCGGCCCGAGGGAGGATCTGGCGATCATGACCGCCATCCGGGAGCGGGTGGGGTGGGACGTGCGCATACGCTGCGACTACAACCAGGCCTACGACGCCCCCACCGCTGTGCGTTCGCTGCGGCTCCTGGAGCCGTTCGACCTGGACGCGGCGGAGCAGCCGCTGCCGATCGGCGACGTGGTCGCCATGAGGTGGGTGCAGCAGCGCACCGCCGTCCCGTTGTTCCTGCACGAGGGCTTCTTCTCCCTCTCGGAGGTCGTGACGTTGACCGATGCCGGCGGGATGGGTGTGCTCGGCATCAACGCCGAACGACCCGGTGGCATCACCGCAGCGCTACGGGCGATCGACTACGTGGCCGCCCGCGGGATGGGCACGATCATCCACAACCAGCCCCTGGGCATCGGCACCGCCGCGCACGCGCACATCGCCGCCGCCCGTTGGGACCGGCTGGGTCACTCGCCCGAGCTGGCCGGCGACGTCATGTTCTCCGAGCACCTGGTCGACCGGCGCTACGAGGTCGTCGACGGTGAGCTGGTGCTGCCGGGTGGAGCGGGTTGGGGGATCTCGGTCGACCGCGACGCCCTGGAGCGCCACCTGGTTGCCGAGCCGACCGTGATGACGCTCTGATGCAGCCCGAGCCGGTCGGCGAGCTCCTCACCGGCGCGACGGTCCTCGCCCCGCAGCCACAGCCGCCGGGGACCGCCGTCGCGACGCTGGGCGAACGGATCCTGGCGGTCGGCCCCGACGAGGCCTGTCGTGCTGCGCTCACCGGGGCGGGTGCGACGGATCCTGCGATCCGGGACCTGACCGGCACGACCCTGGTGCCGGGCTTCGTCGACGCCCACCTGCACCCCATGGTCATGTGCGTGTTCGAGGAGCAGCTGCTGCTCGACGAGGTCGCGTCGGTGCCCGACGTGTGCGACCTGCTCGCGGATCGGGCTCGGGTGCACCCCGGCACGGGAGCGCTCATCGGCTTCCAGCTCGACGGCGAGCTGCTCGTCGAACGCCGCCTGCCCACCGCCGCGGAGCTCGACGCCGCGGTCGGCGATCGCGAGGTCGTCCTGTTGTGCCGCGACGGCCACCACGCCGTCGCCTCCAGCGCTGCACTGCGCTCGGCCGGCCTGATCGATGCTGCGTCGGGCACCGCTTCGGTCCCCGATGGCGGTCGCGTGGCGTTCGACGTCGCCGGTCGACCGACCGGGCTGGTGGGCGAACGTGCCGTGGAGCCGCTGATGGCCCTGATGCCCGAGATCACGATCGACGGCCTGGTCGCCGGGTTGGCGTCGTGGTCCGATCGCCTCCTTCGCCAGGGCGTGACGTCCATCTCCGCCATGTGCCAGACCACGGCGGAGGGTCCTGCCGGGCCCGCCGGCGAGCTCGAGGCGTTCGGCTGGGCGGCGCTGTCGGATGACCTGCCGTTCGACATCCAGACGATCCTCATCACCCCCGAACCGCACGAGGCGATCGACCGGAGGGACCCGGCGCTGCACGATCCGTCGCGGTGCCGACGGATGGACGCGGTGAAGCTGTTCCTGGACGGCACCCTGGGCGGTCGCACCGCCTGCATGCACCACGCGTTCTCCGATGCCGCGTTCTCCGATGCCGCGCTCTCCGATGCCGCGCTCTCCGATGCCGGCGACGCTCACTCCTGCGGCCTGCGCACGACTGACGACGACGAGGCCTTCCGACGCATGGAGTCGGCGCACCTGGCCGGGCTGCAGATCTGCATCCACGCGATCGGCGATGCCGCGAACCACGCGGCTGCCGAGTTGCTGCAGCGGCTGCTGCGCCGCCATCCCGGGACGCACCGCCACCGGGTGGAGCACGCGTCGGTGCTCGACGACTGGACCGTCGAGGCGTTCGCCGAGCTGGCCGTCACCGCAGTGGTGCAGCCGATCAACCTCCGCTCCGAGGCGCACTGGCTCGCCCGCCGCGTCGGAGCGCAGCGTCTGGAGCGCACCTACGCGCTGCGGACGATGACCGACGCAGGCATCGTGCTGGCCGGCTCCTCCGATGCTCCGATCGAGCGCACGGACGTGCTGGCCGCCATGGCGGCTGCCACCTCGTCACCGGTCGAGTCGCAGCGACTCACCCGCGGGGAGGCGCTCGCCGCGTTCACGACCGGCTCGTCCCGCGCCCGCATGACCGAGGGCCACGTCGGGACGATCGCTGCCGGCGCCCGGGCGGACCTGGTCGTCCTGGACTCGGACCCGACCGACCCCAGAACCGACCTCGACGACGTGGTCGTGCTGTCCACCACGGTTGCCGGCGCGACGCATCGCTGGACCACCGAGGCCGCTCGGCGTCCAACGGGTCCGAGCTCCATCCGCCATCCACCGATCGAGGAACGACCGTGACCGAACCCATCGTCGACATCGCCCCGTACGCAACGGAGCGGAAGTCGTTCCTCGACCGGGCGCGGGCAGCCGGGGCCGACCTCGCTGCACATCCTCACCCGCTCCGCGGTCCCGACGGCGAAGAGCTCGCCGCCGACGTCGCCCGCTTCGGCGCTCCGGCCGGCCGCGCGGACCGTGTCGTGATCGTGAGCTCGGGCGTGCACGGCGTGGAGGGACACGCCGGGCACGGCCTTCAGCGCCAACTCGTCGACTCGGGGCGGCTCTCCTCGTTGCCCTCCGGCGTCGCCGTCGTGCTGGTGCACGGCGTCAACCCGCACGGCTGGGCCTGGTCGCGACGGGTCGACCACGAGAACGTCGACGTGAACCGGAACTTCGTCGACTACGACGACCTACCCGACAACCCGCTGTACGGAGAGGTCGACGACGCACTCAACCCGGCAACGGCCGAGCTCGACCTGGCGGATCTCTCGTTCCAGGGCGAGCTGCTCGAGTTCTGGGCGCGCGTCGGTGACCACACCGCCATGAAGACGCTCAACGGCGGTCAGTACTCGGTCCCGCACGGCGTCCAGTACGGGGGCGACCACATGACCTGGTCCCGTCGGACGCTCGAATCGATCTGGGGCGAGCACGTGGTCGGAGCCGACCTCGCCATCACGCTCGACGTGCACACGGGCCTGGGTCCGATCGGACGCCTCACCGTGTTCCAGACCGCCGATGCCGACGAACCTGCAGCCGACCTCGGCGTTCGTTGGTACCCCGACCACCTGTTCCGAGCGGATCGATCCGATCCCGACCCCATCGACCACGGTCTCGTCGGCCCCGGCTTCGATGCCTGGGCCTCGGCCACCGGTGACGGGCCTGCCACCGCCGCGTTCGTGCTCGAGTTCGGTGGCCTCGACATCACCAGCGGCGTCACCGCGTTCCGGGCCGACAACTGGCTGCACCACCACGGCGACCCTTCGAGCGCCACCGGTCGTCAGATCCGCCGGCTGATGGAGGACCACTTCTACGTCCGCGACGGCGATTGGCGCCTGCAGGTGGCCGAGCAGGGCGAGATGGCCATCCACGCGGCGCTCGACGAGCTCGTCTGAGGAGAGCGTTCTGTGTGCAGCGAGTTCGCCGTCGGCGAACCCGCTGCACACAGAACGAGGCCTTGCGACACCCGTGTCGGATTTCCGCCAGACCGGAGCGGGGGCGCGTGTCAGGCTGGCGGGTGTGGAGACCACCCACGCCGGCTTGGACGGCGACCGCTGCTACCGGGCCGTGCAGTCCCGCGACGCTCGCTTCGACGGGTGGTTCGTCGGAGCGGTGACCTCGACCGGCATCTACTGCCGACCGAGCTGCCCCGTGCGCACGCCGCGGAGATCGAACATGCGGTTCTACCCGACGGCTGCGACCGCTCAGCAAGCCGGCTTCCGGGCATGCAAGCGCTGCCGTCCCGACGCGTCGCCCGGCTCGCCCGAGTGGGACCCCCGAGCCGATGTGGTCAGCCGGGCAATGCGCTTGATCGCCGACGGAATCGTCGACCGTGGAGGCGTCGAGGGGTTGGCCGAACGGCTCGGCTACAGCGTCCGCCAGGTGGAGCGCCTGCTGCGTCAGGAGGTGGGAACGGGGCCGTTGGCGCTGGCCAGAGCCCAGCGGGCCCGCACGGCCCGCACGCTGATCGAGTCCTCGGACCTCCCCTTCGCCGAGGTGTGCCACGCCGCGGGCTTCTCCAGCATCCGTCAGTTCAACGCGACCGTCCGGGAGGTCTACGACCTGGCACCTCGTGAGCTGCGTGCTCGCTCCCGACGCAACGCCACGGCGCGGACCGACTCGCTGTCGCTGCGCCTCGCGCTCCGTCCGCCGTTCGACTCCGACACGCTCTTCGACCGTCTGGCGGCATCCGCGGTGCCCGGCGTGGAGCGGGCCGACGTGGACGTGGACGGATCCCGGGCACACCATCGGACGCTGCGCCTCTCCCACGGCGACGCCGTCGTGTCGCTGCGGCCGTGCACCGACCACGTCGCAGTCGAGCTCCGCCTCGCCGATCTGCGCGACCTCACCTCGGCGGTCGCTCGCTGCCGTTGGTTGCTGGACCTGGACGCGGATCCGGTCGCCACCGACGCAGTGCTCGCAGCGGACCCAGCGTTCGCCGACCGGGTGGCGACCGCGCCAGGGATGCGCGTGGGTCGATGCGTCGACGGCTCGGAGATGGCGGTGCGCGTGGTGCTCGCCCAGCAGGTCTCGTCCGCCGCCGCCCGGACCCACGCGGAGCGGTTGGTGGCAGCGGTGGGCCGGAGCACCACCTTGGGTGGTCAGTCGGGGCTTCCGGGCCTGCTGTTCCCGACTCCTGGTGAGCTGGTCGACCTGCTCGCGTCCGACGACGGCACCGTCGCCCTACCGGCGCGACGGCGGGCGACGCTCGCCTCGTTGGTCGGCGCACTCGCCGGCGACTCGATCGACCTGGGGCCCGGAGCCGACCGTGGACGGGCTCGTCATCGCCTGCTCGCACTCGCGGGCATCGGGCCGTGGACGGTGGACGTGATCGCCATGCGAGCGCTCGGTGACCCCGACGTGCTCCCCGCGACCGACCTGGTGATCCGCCGCGGGGCTGCTCGGCTGGGTCTGCCCGTCGACACCACCGCACTCCTGGAGCGTTCGCAGCGGTGGCGGCCGTGGCGTTCCGTCGCTGCCCAGCACCTGTGGGCGGCGGGGGCCGGGCAGCGATCGCAGGAGCGAGAGGTGGCCGACGGCGATGTGGAGGACGAGTTGACGGAACGTACGGGGACCGCACGGCGAACAGGGGCCCCACGATGAGATCGAGGACGATCGACACGCCGATCGGGGTCGTCACGCTGGCGGGGACGGTGACGGGTGACGGCACCGAGGTCGTGGCCCACCTGGTGATGGACGGTCAGGCGCACGCACCGGACACGGTCGGCTGGGTCGAGGACCCGACCGCGTTCGCGGGCGTGGTCAGCCAGCTCGACGCCTACTTCGCCGGCGAGCTGCAGGAGTTCGACGTCGAGCTCGACCTCGTCGGCACCGACTTCCAGAGGGCGGTCTGGCAGGGGCTGCGGGACATCCCGTACGGGACGACGTGGACCTACGGACAGCTCGCCGCTCACATCGGGCGGCCGTCGGCGGTCCGAGCCGTCGGGCTCGCCAACGGCAGGAACCCGGTGGCGATCGTCGTTCCATGCCACCGGGTCATCGGCGCCGACGGCTCCATGACCGGCTACGGAGGCGGCATCGAGCGCAAGCAGGCGCTGCTCGGATTGGAGCAGCGCGGTTCGACTTGTCGGTAGCCTCCGGCGGGTGAGAACCCGGTCCCCTGAACTGCACGTCGACGGGTCGCCCGACGGCATGGCCGTGCCGCGCGACATGACCGCCGGCTACGGAGACGGTCTGCATGTCGGGCTGTGCCTCGGTGGCGGCGGGCTCTTCTTCGTGGCCTGGCAGGTCACGTACCTGAGCGAGCTGCTCGCAGCCGGCGTCGACCTCCAGGGTGCCGACCGCGTGGTCGGCACGTCGGCCGGGTCGATCGTCAGCTCGGTGCTGGAGGCGGGAAACCTCAAGCGGCTGCATGGAGAGCTGGGCGTGCTGGCTCGCCTCCCCAAGCTGATGGGGGTGCTGGCCCCGGCGTCGAAGCTGTCCCCGAGCCAGGAGCACGCGCTCGAGATCTTCCGGGATGCGCAGGACGCCGATCCCGACACGATCCGGACGATCGGCCATGCCGCGCTCGCCGCGCAGACGCCGTCACCGCTCGTGATGCGACGCAACCTGGCCATGATCCTCGTCGCGCGCCGGTGGCCCGCGACGGCCTTGCACCTCACTGCCGTCGACGCCCTCACGGGCGAGCGACTCGTGGTCTCGGAGCGCCACGGCGTGTCGGTGCCGCGTGCCACCGCAGCCAGCAGCGCGGTTCCGGGCCTGTTCGCTCCCCAGCCGTTGCTGGACCGTCGGGCGATGGACGGAGGTGTCAGCGGCACCGGCCTGCACCTCGATCTCCTGGCCGGTGCTCGACGTGCTGTGGTCGTGCAGCTCACCGACGGTGCGGACGCGGTCGACGGCACGATGACGCTCCGTCCCGGTGATCCGGTCGCGGAGCTCGAGGCCCTCGAGGCGTCGGGGACCAAGGTGTTCAGCCGCATGCCGGAGTCGGTCGATCTGGAGCGCCTGATGGACCCGACGGCGGTTCCCGACGCGATCGCCATGGCGCAGCGCCAGGCGCGCGCCGATGCCGACGAGCTGAGGACCTTCCTCGCCTGAGCGCCTGAGCGGCGGGGAGCGGGGGTAGCGCCTGAGCGGCGGGGGTGCCTGCACCCCGGCGCCTGGGAGTGGCCGCCCACTTGCCCGCCGCTCGGTGCTGTGGCGCAATGGCGGGATGGGTGCCCCCGGTCTGGTCGCTGTGTCGCGCGTGCGGCGATCGTGGCGAGCGTTGGTCGTGGTGGGACTCCTCGCGGGGGTGGCGGCGGGTCTGGCGACCGCCGCGGTGGCCGGTCAGCGGCGGTCGATGTCGGCCGCGTCGCGCCTGGCCGCGGTGACGATGGCGGCCGACGGGACGATCCGGGCGTTCGACGCCACGTTGTACGCAGAGCTGGACGATGCTCTGGCGGACGATCCCGATGTGGTCGCCCATCGGCCGATGGCGTCGAGCATCGGCCGGACGACGGTCACCCGGGACTGGTACTACCCGATCGCGGCACCGGCGACCGACGAGGAGATCGCCCGACCCCTGATGCGGTCGGGTCGGATGCCGTCGCCCGCGTCGCAGAACGAGGTCGCGATCAGTGCCGCGACCGCCGAGAGCACCGGACTCGGCGTCGGTTCGGTGGTGGAGCTGGACCTGTACACGAACGCGCAGATGGAGCGGATCTCCAGCGCCACCGAGGATCAGCCGCTGGGCTCGCGAGTCGGCCTCGAGGTGGTGGGCATCGTCGCCGACACGGCAGACGTGGCGCCGCTGGAAGCGCAACGGCGGATGCTCGCGTCCGATGCCTTCTACCGTCGGATCACGACCAGCGCGGACGGCTGCGGCAGCTGCGACAACGCGTACCGTGGCATCGAGGTCCGGACCAAGGACGGCGCGGCGGGATTCGACCGTGTGGCGGAGCGGCTCACCGATCGCTTCGGCCCGGGACGCGTCGACGTGGAGGCCCTGGCCGAAGCCGAACGGGCCGCCGGGCCGTCCAACGGCATCGTCCGAACCGGGACCTGGATCATGGCTGCCGTCGTGATCGCGGTCGGTGGTGTCGTCCTGGCTCAGCTGGTCCGGCGACAGCTCGTGGCCCAGGTGGCGGAGGAGTCCACGCTGCACTGCATCGGCTTCACCCGCGGCGAGCGGACCATGGCCGCAGTGGGCCCGTCCGCGCTCAGCGCCGGTGTCGCGATGCTGATCGTCCCGTTGGTGGTGATCGCCGTGTCGCCGCTGTTCCCGATCGGTCGCGCTCGACTCCTCGAACCGGCCCCAGGGGTCGACCTCGACCTCGTCGTCGTGTCGATCGGCGCGGTGCTCGCAGGATGTGCGCTGATGGGGTTGGTCGCGCTCGTCTCGAATCGGGAGATGCGCCGGCGGGAGCGTCGGCCGGTGCGTCCTGCCCGCTGGTTGGTTGGCGCGCTGCCGTCGCTGCCGCCGGCGATCCAGACGGGTCTGCGCGTGGCGACCGGCCCTGACCGACCGACCCGGAGCAGAGCCTTCCGTGCGGCGGTCCTCGGCGGAGCGGTCGGGACGATCGGTCTGGTGGCCTCGTTGGTCGTCTTGCACAGCCTCGACCAGCTCGTCGAGACACCGTCGATGTACGGCGTGGACGCCGACCTCAGCATCGAGGCGCCGAAGGAGCTGATCGACGAGCGAGCGGCGCAGCTGGCGAGGGATCCGGAGCTCGAAGCCGTCGTCGTCCAGTGGTCGACCATCGCCGTGACCGTCGACGGCCACGGGGTGCGCGCCGTCGCGCTGGATCCCGTACGTGGGAGCACCGACGTCGTCACGCTGGACGGACGCGGCGCGGTCGGACCCGAGGAGGTCGTCCTGGGTCCCGAGCTCGCACGCGACCTGGGGGTGATCGTCGGTGACGAGGTCGA
>JAPXRJ010000006.1:0-14498 GCA_033813615.1 Microthrixaceae bacterium
CCTGGAGGACTGGGACGCGTCGCTCGGACAGTTCCGCAAGGTCATGCCGAAGGACTACCAACGGGTGCTCGACGCCACGGCCCGGGCCCAGGCGGAGGGGCTCGACATCGTCGAGACGATCATGGCGGCCAGCCAACCGGCCTGACCCCACCCCACCCCGCCCGTTCTGTTCCACAAAATCGACCAAAATCGGTCGATTTTGTGGAACAGAACGGGCAGACGCAGCGAGAACGAGAGCAGCGAGAACGAGAGGCACGGAAGAGGAATGGGTGACGTCAAGGGCTTTCTGAAGCACGGACGGGAGCTGCCGAGCCGGCGGCCGGTCCCCGTGCGCCTGCGCGACTGGAACGAGGTCTACGAGGAGTTCCCCTCCGACCACCTCCAGACCCAGGCGAGTCGCTGCATGGACTGCGGCATCCCGTTCTGCAACAACGGCTGCCCGCTGGGCAACATCATCCCGGACTGGAACGACCTGGTCTACCGGGACCGCTGGGAGGCCGCCATCGAGCGCCTCCACGCGACGAACAACTTCCCCGAGTTCACCGGTCGGCTGTGCCCTGCGCCGTGCGAGGCCGCCTGCGTGCTCGGCATCAACCAGGACCCGGTGACGATCAAGCAGGTCGAGGTCACGATCATCGACCGCGCGTGGGCGCAGGGTTGGGTCCGGCCGGTCCGCCCCAGTCGGTTCACCGGCAAGAAGGTCGCCGTGATCGGCTCCGGGCCCGCCGGTCTGGCCGTGGCTCAGCAGCTCACCCGAGCCGGGCATCAGGTCATCGTGTACGAGCGGGCGGATCGCATCGGCGGTCTCCTTCGCTACGGCATCCCCGAGTTCAAGATGGAGAAGCGCGTCCTCGACCGGCGGCTGGCCCAGATGCGTGCCGAGGGCACCGAGTTCCGCACCCGGGTCGACGTGGGCACCGACATCAGCGTGGAGAAGCTGCGTGGCGATCACGACGCCGTGGTCATCGCCACGGGTTCGACCCACGCTCGCGACCTGCCCATCCCCGGTCGCGAGCTCGACGGCATCCACCAGGCGATGGAGTACCTGCCGTGGTCCAACCGGGCCCAGGAGGGCGACCTGGCAGTCGACGACGTGCCGATCCACGCGGCGGGCAAGGACGTGATCATCATCGGCGGCGGTGACACCGGTGCGGACTGCCTGGGCACCGCACACCGCCAGGGCGCGGCCAGCATCCACCAGTTCGAGATCATGTCGCGCCCGCCCGAGGAGCGTCCCGACGCCAACCCGTGGCCCACGTGGCCGTTCATCTACCGGACGAGCTCCGCCCACGAAGAGGGCGGCGAGCGGGTGTTCTCCATCAACACCGTCGAGTTCCTCGACGACGGGAGCGGTCATGTCCGGGCGTTGAAGGTGGTCGACGTCGAGCAGCAGGTCGTCGACGGCCGCCCGTCGTTCGTGCCGGTCGAGGGCAGCGAGCGCGAGCTGCCCGCCGATCTGGTGTTCCTGGCCATGGGCTTCGTCGGACCGGAGCGCTCCGGCTTCCTCGACACCCTCGGCGTCGAGATCGACGCTCGGGGCAACGTCGTCCGCGACGCCTCGTGGGCGACGTCGGAGGACGGGGTCTTCGTGTGCGGTGACGCAGGTCGGGGCCAGAGCCTGATCGTGTGGGCGATCGCCGAGGGCCGCTCGTGCGCCGCTGCGGTCGACGCCCACCTGATGGGGGAGACGGACCTGCCCGCGCCGGTCCTGCCGACGGATCGTCCGCTGGTCTGAGCCGTCGGGCCCCGCACGCATGGCTGGCCGCAGCGGTCGGGATCGGACCGACGCCACCGCCGACGCGCCCCTGCGCGTGGTGATCGTCCACTGGAACCAGCCGACCGACTGCATCGGCACCGTTCGGCGGTTCGGCGCTCGTGAGGTCCCCGTCCGCGTGACAGTGGTCGACAACGCCTCGGCACCCGACGCCCTCGCCGAGCTGCGCCGCGGTCTCGACGACCTGCGGGACGGGTGGGCGAGCGGACCAGACGGCATCGAGCTGATCGAGCACCCGGTCAACTCCGGGTTCGGGCCCGGTGCCAACGTCGGGCTCCGCCGCTTCCTCGACGATCCCGACGACGGCGAGTGGGTGGCGCTGGCGCCCCACGACGTGGACCCCTTCCCCGGGTGCCTGGCCGCGGTGCTCGCTGCTGTCGCCGCCGAGCCGATGGCCGGCCTGGCCTGCGCGGACGTGGGTGACGGGATGCTGCCGGCGATCGACCCGTACTTCGGCGGGATGGCCGTGCCGGTCGAGGTGCCTGACGACGACAGCGACGAGCTGCCCCGCTGGGAGGACGCGGCCTATCCCCACGGGACTCTGATGTTCCTGCGAAGGTCGATGCTCGAAGAGGTCGGGCTGTTCGACGAGCGCTACTACTCGTACTGCGAGGAGGCTCAGCTGGCGTTGCGGGCTCGGCGCGCCGGCTGGTCGGTCGGCCTGGTGCGTGGCGCCCGCGTGCAGAATCTCCACATGGGCTCATCGGTCGCTCGGGTGGATCACCTGCAGACCCGCAACACGCTCCTGCTCGTGCAGGAGATGAGCGGCTGGTACCACGCCACCATCCGATCCGTGATCACGTTGTGGCAGACCGCCCGCGGCATCGTGCAGCCGTCGAGCCGGCCGTACATCTTCGACCCTGCGGCCCGGATGAAGGGCCTGCGGGACTTCTGGCTGCGCCGATTCGGCCCACCTCCACCCTGACCCTGACCGGCCCAGCCGGGTGAACTTGGGGGATCTCGACGTGTGAGGCGACCGATTCCCCCGAGTTCCACGTGTGCTCCGGGCGGTCGAGCGAACTTGGGGGATCTCGACGTGTGAGGCGACCGATTCCCCCGAGTTCCACGTGTGCTCCGGGCGGTCAGGCGTCGTCGAGGGGGAGGACGCCTTCCTCTCGGGCCCGGTCGATCGCCGCGGCCCGGTCGTGCACGCCCAGCTTGCGGTAGATCCGCTTGAGGTGAGAGCGCACCGTCTCGTGGCTCACGTACAGCTCGGCACCGATCTCCCGGGCCGTCGCACCGCTGTCGAGGCGCGTCAGCACCTCGACCTCCCGGTCGCTCAGGCCCAGCAGCGACGCCGGGGAGCGGTCGAGGTCGATCAGGCGGGCGGCGAGCGCTGCGGCGCGGACGGCGACGTCGGCGTCGACCACGATCTCGCCGTTGGCGGCAGCGATGACGTCGTCGACCAGCCGTCGCGCCTCCCTCGGCTTGGACACGTATCCCTGCACACCGGTGCGCAGCAGCCGGAGCAGCGTCCGCTCGTCGGTCCGCTCGGCGAGGACCAGGATCGGCATGGTGGTGATCGATCGCGCTTCGGTGGCGGCCGGCACCCCGTCGTCGGCCAGGCCGCTGGTGTCGAGCAGAACGACGTTGGCGGAGCGCGCCTCGTCGGGTGACAGCAGCTCCACAGCGGCGGCGTACGGTTCGAAGGTGCTGCGCAGCGCCCGCAGGACGAGCTCGTTCGAGGTGGCCGGAACGGCCCGCACCGGGACCGAGGGATGTGGTCGTGGCGAGGTCATGTGAACCACACCTACCCCGACGATGGCTCATCCATGACCCGTGCGGTCGGTCGACCTCAGCTGCCCTTGCGGCGGTCAAGGCGGTCGGCGCCGGCCGCCACGCCGGGGAGCTGAGGGGTGAACGCTCCGGTCCGCTGGGCGACGAGCTCGCCGACGACCGCCTCCAC
The DNA here is from genome assembly GCA_033813615.1 of Microthrixaceae bacterium. Classification (GTDB taxonomy): domain Bacteria; phylum Actinomycetota; class Acidimicrobiia; order Acidimicrobiales; family Microtrichaceae; genus Dermatobacter. The sequence continues at coordinate 3,681 of JAPXRJ010000006.1, forward strand.
CTCGGCCCAGCTGCTGGCGCGGGGACCGTCGAGATCGCGGTTGTAGGGCTGATCGAACACGATCACCGTGTTGCCGCCGTCGCGCAGCGCTGCGACGTTGTGCGGGGCGTCCTCCACGTAGGCGTCGGCCTGCGCCTCGGGCTTGGCGCCGAGGAAGCACAGGTCCCGGTAGGGGATCCGATTGGCGTCGAGCCAGTCGACGGTGTCGGAGACGATCACCGCGTGCCCCCAGTTCGTGGCCAAGCGGTGGGTGATGATGCGGATCCACACACCGGCGTCCGACAGCCGCCACAGGGCATCGGCGACGCCGTCCATGGCGGGCATGTCGGCGAACATGCGGCGTTGCTGCACACCGAGGCGGTGGAGTCGGAGGAACTCGTCGCGATCGATGTCCCATTCGGCGAAGTCCCAGCTGATGTCGCGGGTCAGCGACGTGTCCGGCACACCCCGATCGGCCGCGACCACCGTCGCGAACGACTCGGTGTAGTCGGCGCACACCCCGTCGAGGTCGACGCCGAGCACGAAGTCGCCGACCCCGTCGGTCACCGACCACCCGCTGCTGTGCCCGCTGCTCGTGGCGCGCCCGCGGCCTTGCCCCTCGGATGGCGGGGCAGCCGTCGACGACTGCCACCCACGGCGGCAAGTGCCAGTGCGTCGTCGGCCAGGACGCGGAAGTTGGCGAGTGCAGCTGCGTCCCAGGTCAGCTCCGCCGCTCGGTCCAGCGCGCCGCGTTGCAGCCGGGCCCGCTGCACCGGATCGGTCATCACCCCCGCGATCAGGCCCGCGAGGTCGTCGTCGGTCAGCGCCAGCAGGCCGCTGCGCCCGGCGTCGATCGCGTCGGCGTGCCCGGCGATGTCGGTGGCCACGGCGGGGGTCCCGCAAGCGGCGGCCTCGGTGAGCGTCATGCCCCAGCCCTCGCGCGTCGATGCCGAGACGGCGATCCACGCCCGCCGGTACAGGGCGAGCAGCTCGTCGTCGCTGATGCGGCCGGGCAGGTGGACCCAGCCTCGACCACCCACGGCGTCGACCTGGGCCTCGATCTCCTCCCTCAGGTAGCCCTCGCCGACGATCGTGAGCTCCAGGTCCGGCACCTGTGAGCGGGCTGCGGCGATGATGCGCACGAGTCGGGAGAAGTCCTTCACGGGCGTCAGGCGGCCGACCGCGACCGCCATCGGCGTGGGGGAGCGACCGACGCCTGGGTCCCCGGCGTCGAGCGGGCAGAAGAACGGGTCGATGCCCGGGGGGATGACCGTGACGTGGGACTCGTCGAAGCCCAGCTCGTGGACCAGCTCGTCGCGGGAGGACGGTGAGAGCGTGACGACCGGGACTCTCCGGTAGAACGGCGGGGCCAGACGCTCCTCGAGCAGGTTGCCCAGAGGCGCCACAGGGCGGGGCAGGCTCTGCTGCCACATCGGGCCGTGCACGTGGTGCAGCCAGATGGCGGTCGGGCCGTGCCACCACAGGGGGGACAGGAAGGGCACGCCGTTCCAGATCTCGATCACCGCGTCGGCGGAGCCCAGCGACCCCAGCACCTCGGCGACCGCCGCTCGGGGGAAGACGACGTACCGGTTGCCGCGACGGCTCACCCGGTAGCCGTTGCGGAGGGCGGTCGGCGCTCGACCGACGGCGAACGACGTCCGATGCGTGACCTTGATGCCTGCCCGCGCCCACACCGACTCGATGGCGTCCGCATGGACCTCGGACCCGCCGGCCTCGTCGTCGTCGAGGTCGCGCCAGCCGAAGACGTGGACGCGCTCGATCCCTGCCTTCTCGGCCAGGTCGGCGACGCCGTCGACCGCGTCGTGGATCGGTTCAGGTGCTCCGGGCCGCTCCATGGGGACCCGTATGCTACGCAGACCGTCCCGCGATCCCGGGGACGCTGCGACGCGGTCCGCGTCCGCTTCGGGCACAGCGCCGAGTCGGACCGACCCAGGAGGAACCTCAGTGAAGCTCACCGGTGAGCGACCCATGCAGGGCCAGACGCCCGACTCGCTGCTCGCTCTGCACACCGCCGGCTACCGGGAGGTGCGGGCCCGCATGGGCGTCGGCCGCTTCCTCGACGTCGGTTGCGGTCTCGGCGACGAGTCGGTGGGCTTCGCGGGCGGCGGTCGGGAGCTGACCGGCGTGGACTACGACCCGGCGACGGCCGCGTCGGCGGTGCGCGCCCACGGCGCCGCCGGAATGGATGCGGTGTGCTCCGACGGGTCGTTGCTGGCGTTGCGGGGCGACGTGTTCGACAACGTGTGCTCGTCGCACCTCATCGAGCACTTCACCGAGCCCGAGCACCACGTGAGCGAGGTCGCCCGCGTGCTGGCCCCGGGCGGTACGGCGTTCTTCATCACGCCGAACGAACCAGCGGACTTCGAGAACCCGTACCACGTGTACCTGTTCGGTCCCGACGAGCTGCGCTCCATGCTGGGTCGGCACTTCCGGTCGGTGGAGCTCAGCGGGCTCGACGCCACGCCCAGAGTCAAGGCCGACTTCGAGAAGCGCCGGGCCATGGCCGACAAGCTGCTCCGACTCGACCCGCTGGGCCTGCGCCACAAGCTGCCCCGTGGGGCGTTCGTGTGGATGCACGCCACGGGTCGCAGGGTCGCCTACCGGTTCACCAACACCGAGCAGGTCGGCGGAGCCTCGGGGATCACCGACGAGGAGTTCTTCCTCACCGACCAGATCGACGACTCCACGCTCGTCCTGTTCGCCGTGTGCTCCGACCCGATCGACTGACCGTCAGGGCGCCGGCTCACAGCGTCGGTCCGACGCGTGCTCACGGTGCCGGCGGGCCGTCGTCGGTGTCGGCTCCGATGCCTCGGGACCGTCGCACCAGCTCGACGAGCGGATCCACTGCCAGCAGGGCGGTGGCGAACAGCGCAGGCGCGTGGGTGGCTTCGAAGACGTTCATCCACTCGAAGTCGACCATCAGTCCGCTGCGGGCCTGACGGACGACGATGAACGCCGCGGCCAGGCCGAGCGCTCCCAGCGACGCGACCCGGAGCAGCACCTGGCCGCGACGCAGCGCCAGCGCGAGTGCCGTCACGGCGGCGGCGGCGATGGCCACCGCCGGGCCCATGAACAGGAACGTCGCCACCCCGACCGCGGCGGCGACCGCTGTCGTCCGGGCGATCGGGACCGCCGAGCCGTCCGAGGACAGCGGTCCGATGCCGACGACGTCGACCGTGCCCACGGTGGCGTCGAGCGGTGCGCCCGACAGACGCCGGATCGGGGTGCGTTCGAGCAGCCGACGGGGGATCAGCACCAGTGCGAGGCACACGGCGACGCCGACGAGCGAGGCCCAGATGGCGATCCAGACCAAGCGCTGGGGGGCGAAGTCGATGGTGATCGTGACGTCGGATCCGACCTCTGCCGGATCGACGCGCCACCCGTTGGCGAAGCCGTTGACGAGCGTGGAGGTGCCCAGGTCGACGGTTCCCTCGCCGGTGTCGACCGTGGCGGTCCAGCCGGGGGACTGGCTCTGACCCAGCACGACCCAGTAGGGCTCCTGAGCGTCGTGCACGGCGGCGGTGTAGGTCGTGCGCCCAGGCCGCTCCGTCGTGGTGTCCGGCGGCGTCGGACCCGCAACGGGCGGAACTGCGAGCGTGTCGACACCCGCCGCTCCGCCGGCCGCCGACGCGAGCGTCAACAGGTCGACGTCGATGCCGGTCTGTCGACCCTGGGCGGTCTCGAGCAGCGTCGGTCCGGCGGCGATCGTGACGCCGCCAGGCTCGCATGCCTGGAGCTGCAGGAGGTCGCGGGCGAGGGCATCGCCGATCGTGCCGATCAGGCGCAGGCCCACCGGCTCGTCACCGATCATGAGCAGGTCGCTGCGGCACTCGCCGGGCATCGGCGCATCGGCGGCCGGCTGGGCCTGGACAGGGAGCCCGAGCTCGGCGATGCCGACGGGCATGGTCGTCGGCGCGTTGCTGAACCAGTCGCGTGAGGTGACCTCGTCGACCTCGTCGATGCGGAACCGGAACGTGGTGCCGGTCAGCGGGCCGGTCGGCACGTCGACGGTGGTCCTCTGACCGCGGGCCGCTCCGTGGTTGACGGTGCCATCGGGGCTGGCGCCGGTGGGGAGGCCGGCAGCGGCGGGTTCGAGCACCGGCCCGTCGACGCCGTCGACCTGCATCGACAGCTTGGTCGGCACCGAGTGGCGGCCATCGGTCACGAACGTCATCGCGAGGCCGTCGACGGTGACTGGACGGGGGTACGTCACCTCGATCCAGTTGCCGACGACGCCGGCGACCGGGGTCTGCCACGCGGTGGCATCGTCGCCGTCGACCGCGACGGACGCGCGCGATGCGGGGTCACCGGGCAGGGTGGCCCCGGCGGTCGCGGTCAGCCCGCCCTCGGCGGCGGAGCGGGCCCCGATCAGCTGATCGACCTGCTGGTCCGGGATCCGACCGGAGATCCGGGCCTTGCCGAACGGCAGGTAGGTCCGCTCGACCGGGCCCTCGACCCAACGCAGCATCGAGCGCTCCTCGTCGTCGAGGACGACCTCGGTCGGGTTCGAGGATCGGCGTTGGAACACGTAGGAGAGGGCCTTGTCGAGCGACGACGGACCGAGAGCCCCGAGCAGGTCGGTCGGAGGGCGGACGATCTCGACGGTCGGCTCGACACCGGGCACGCCGACCTCGGCGATGCCGACGTCGGACACGCCCATCCAGCTGCGCCGCGGACCCAGGTTCGTGTCGGTGATGGTGATGCGCAGCTCGGAGAAGGTGCGTTCGGGGAACGTGATCGTCTGACCCCCGCCGGAGCGCGACGCGTCGTCGAGAGCGACGTGCTCGGTCGCGCTCGACCCGTTCCCGCCGCTGAAGGTGAGGTCGACGCCGGTGATCCAGCGGTTCGAGTGCTTGGGCGACTGCAGGATCGTCAGCCGGTCGGTCGTGACCGGGTCCCGGTAGGCGATCCGGAGCCACTCTCCCTGCACGTCCTGGAACGCCCCGACCTGCCACGCCGTGGTCGGGTCGCCGTCGATCGCCCGGGCGGCGCGGCCGCTCGGGGTGTAGCTCACCGGGTTGCCGTACGACGACGCCCAGGCCATCGCATCGCCGTCCTGGACCGAGACGGTCGACGACGCGTCGGCGTCGCACCCCGTCTCGGCGTCGGCGTCGGCGCAGGTCGCTGCCGGGAACACGTCGAGCCGGTTGTCGGAGTAGTCGTCGGGAGGCGCCGTCTCACCGGCCATCTCGGTGTAGCCGTCGTTCTCTCGCACCGATCCCCAACGGCGCGCCTGCTTGCGGTTGGTGTCGGTCACGACGAGCGAGGCGTCGGGTTCGTCCGCGATCGACGTCATCGCCTCGGTGTCGTCGGCGAAGCTTCCGGAGTAGAAGATCGGCCGGTCCACCTGGAGACCGCCCGAGGCGGCCAGTCCGATGATCCCGGCGGCGTTGCCGGCCAGCAGCACGGGGGCGGACGCCTGTTCGGTGCGGAGCATCGGGCGGGGATCGGTGACCGGGAACACCGACACCGGCGCCGGATCCGGGTCCGTCGCGGGGGTGGCGTACTCGCTGTCGTCGTCGAGGGGGCGGGTGGGCGACGGGACGTTCTGCACCGGATCGCCGAACGTCGTGGGCTCGCCCAGGCCGGGAGCGGAGTGCAGCAGCGAGTCGAGCCAGCGCGGACGAGGTGAGCGGAAGCGCTCGTACTGCAGGTCGGCCCGGTGCACGATCTGGTCGATGCCGAGCAGACGGGCGATCGGGGCGATCGTGTCGGGGTCCGCGGTGGCGGACTGCAGCGGCACGTCCCAGTCGTTGACCATGTTCGCGGAGGCGGGAGTGCCGTACGGGATGAGCTCCCGGGCCACGTAGTCACGGTCCATGAGGCCCGGGGTGATCGGATCGACGGTGTTGCCCCAGCGGTAGGTCGCGAAGTCGATGCCGGGGATCTCGGCCACTCGGTACGAAGCATCGCCGGTGTCGAGGTACGCCGCGGCGTCGGTCCAGTACTGCGGGACGTCCTGGGGTCGGTCGAGGGTCGGCTCCACCATCTGGCCCCGGAACAGCGCCATCTGGTTGAGGCAGATGAGGACGAGCAGGCCAGCCGCGGTGGGCACCCGCAACGCCGGTCGCCAGCTCCCCACGGCTGCGGCGCCCGCACCGAGCAGGACCGCCAGGCCGAGCGCGATCAGCGGAACGGCACGGGGCGTGGAGCGGAAGGCGAGCCCGGCATCGGTCGTGGTCCACGCCTTGAACGCCGCACCCGCCGGCGTCGAGCTCTGCCAAGGATGCGCGCCGACGCCGATGACCAGCCCGGTGACCACCAGGAGCCCGAAGTAGCCACGGTGGCGGAACCGGCTGAGCAGGCCGCCGCAGAAGGCGAGGATCGGCAGCAGGTAGCTCAGGGCGAGAGCAGGGATGGACTCGACCATCGTCACTGCGGGACGGATCCACGCGCCGAGCGAGTCGCGTCCGTAGAAGAACCAGTAGCCGAGGCCTCGGAGCAGCTCGGTGCTCAGCGCGGCGTTCGCCACCACGTAGTAGGTCTCGGTGTAGCGGAGGATCGGGATGCCGTAGGCGCCCTGGATCGCCAGGCCGGCCATCCACCAGAAGCTCGTGATGAGGGTGAGCGTCGTGATCCGCAGCCCCGCAGCGACGGTCCGTCCGAACGTGGCCTCACGGGCGACGAAGGTGGCGTGGGCCATCCAGAGCAGCGGCGCCACCATCACCAGCAGCAGCGAGGTGGCGTTGACGCCGCCCACGGTGAGGGTGACGAGGGCGAACAGCGCGGGCGCCCGCCACCCGCCGGAGCGGATCGAGCGGGCGGCGAGCCCCACCAACCACGGCAGCCCGGCGAACGGCAGCAGGATGACCGAGATCCGGGCGCCGTAGTCGAGGAGGTAGGGGCTGAGGGCATAGGCGAACGACGCCACCGTGATGCCCGCCGACTGCCAGCGCAGCTCCTTGAGCAGGAACCGGACGCCCAGGCCCGCCGCGGCGATGATCGTCCCGAGCCAGAGCCGCTGCGCGACCCAGTCGGGGACCCCGATCGCGTCGAGGAGCCAGTAGTAGGGCCCCATCGGCCAGAGGTAGCCGATGTTCTGGTGCGTGATCGTCCCGAGCCCGATGTTCGGGTCCCACATCGACACGGCCCGCGACAGCAGGCGCCCGGGGTTCAGGTACAGGTACGTCTTGGTGTCGGCGCCCACCCGACCGGGCGCTGTGAGCAGCAGCGGGACGTACGCGACGAGCACGAGCAGCACCGCGCCGATCGGCGGCGGGCGCAAGCGGGACGCTGGTGGCCCGAGGGGATCGACGTGCTCTGCGGTGGCCACGACGGCGAGAGACCCTACCGGCACCGCTGCACCCGGTCGGGGCACGGGTCGTGGCTACGCTCCCCGCCGTGACCGACGCGTCGTCCCCTACGGCCGATCGGCGGCGCTACCTGACGGCGACGGGTGCCGGTGCGGTCGGCGCCGTCGTGGTGTTCCTCGTCGTGATGCTGTGGGCCCAGCCCTCGGTCCTCGGCGACGACGTCGTCGGCGGGTTCTACGACGCACAGGCCCACGCGCTGGTCGCCGGTCACCTGGACGTGGATCCGGTGGCGGTCGGCTTCGAGGGGTTCCGCATGGACGACGGGACCTACATCTACCAGGGCCTCGTGCCGGCGCTTGCCCGCATGCCGGTCGTCGCTGCGTTCGGGGACCGCTTCGACGGCCGGCTCACCCGTCCGTCGATGGTCGTGGCGTTCGCCGTCGTCATGGCCTACGTCGTGTCCACGGTGTGGTTCCTCCGGAGGTCGTTGCGCACACCGGGTCGGTCGAGCGCGACCGAGCTCGTGACCGTGGGCCTGTTCACGTTCGCCGCCGGTGCGTCCTCGCTGCTGTTCCTGGCGGGGAAGTCCTGGGTGTACCACGAGGCGATCCTGTGGGGTGTGGCGTTCGCGCTCGCGGCGTACCACCACTTGATCCGCTGGGCCTCGGGTGCCCGTGGTGGCGCGACGAGGATCGGCCATCTCGCCGTCGCCGCCGTCGCCGCCGCCCTGGCGATCAACACCCGCGCGTCGGTCGGGCTGGGTCCGGTCGTGGCCGTGGGTCTGGCCGCGGCAGCGATCGCCGTCGGGACGGTGTCCGCGTCGCGCTCGGGTCGCTGGCAGGAGCGCATGCGTGGATGGTGGGGCTGGTCGATGAGGTCGTGGCGTTCCTTCGCCGTGGCGGTCACCGCGCTGGTGCTCGGCGTCGGGGCATACGCCGCGGTCAACCTGGTCCGCTTCGGCTCCCTTTTCGGCGTCCCGCTCGATCGACAGGTGCTGGTGGCCGGCGACCTGGACCGTCAGGCCGCGCTGGCAGCGAACGGCAACTCGTTGTTCGGCCTGCGGTTCATCCCGTCGGTGTTGTGGCAGACGGTTCGTCCCGACGCGTTCTCGTTCCGCTCGGTCCCGCCGTGGCTCGGCTTCCCCGGGACGCGACCGTCGGTGTTCGGCTCGGCGGTCTTCGCCGAACGCGACTGGACCTCGAGCGTCACCGTCGCCGAACCCGTGCTCGTGGCCCTGGCCGTGGTGGGCCTCGTCGTCGTGGTCGTCGGTCGGTTCCCTCGCCGGGAGGTGACCCTCCTTCGGGTGCCGCTGGCCGGCGCCGCGGCGGGCGCCGCGGTGTACGTCGCCTTCGCCTACATCGCCAACCGCTACCTGTCCGACGTGTGGCCCTTTCTCTTCCTCGCCGCGGCGGTCGGGGTGCACGCGTCGTGCGCGCGGTTGGAGCGCGACGCCGATGGCACGCGGAGCAGCGGCACCCGTGTCGCCGCCGTCGCGGTGGCGGTCCTGGTCGGGCTCGGGGCGCTGTGGGCAGCGTGGGCGAACTCCGCGATGGCGCTGCAGTACCGGTTCGAGGTGGCCGCGGGGTTGACTGCACAGGCCCGCGCCGACTGGCTGGAACGCCAGACCGGCGGATCGACGCCGTCCGACGTCGTACGGGTCGACGACGACACGGCACTGCCCCCGGCGGAGCGGATCGGCACCGTGGCGGTCGTGGGTGACTGCGACGCGGTGTACCGCAGCAACGGCCGCACCTGGTTCCTCCTCTTCGCTGGTCGGGGTGGTGGTGGGTTCGACGCGACGGTCGACGTCGCTGAGCCGCCGACCGAGCCGGTGACGCTGCTCGCCACCGCAGGTCCCTCGGGCGACCGCCTGGTCCTCGAGCCCGTCGACGGCGGCCATCGTCTGGTCGTCCTCTCGGGTGATGACGGTGCCGACGCCCGCAGGAGCCTGGTGGGCTCGCCCTTCGAGCTGCGCTCGGGCGAGCGGCTCGCGCTGCGAGGTTCCCTCGACCCGACCGGCGGGGAGGTGTTCGTCACCGACGCCGACGGCGACGTGCTCCTGCACTCGACGTTCGACCCCGCAGGGATCCCACCGGTGGCGGCGGTCGGCGGCGACGGCGTGGAGGTGGAGGTGTCGGACCCCTCCGACGCGTGGTGTCGTCGCATGGGGCTGGGCCAGTGACCCGCGAACTCGGGGGATCTCGACGTGTGAGCCGACCGATTCCCCCAAGTTCCACGCGGGCTGGCGACGGGCTGGCGAACTCGGGGGAATTCGACGTGTGAGCCGACCGATTCCCCCAAGTTCCACGCGGGCTGGCGACGGGCGGGCGAACTCGGGGGAATTCGACGTGTGAGCCGACCGATTCCCCCGAGTTCGGCGTCGTTGCGCCGGTGCGGGGGTGTGGCCCGGACCGCGGAGTAGCCTCGGCGCACTGTGGCAGCGTCCTCCCCGGCACCCGACGGCTTGCTCGTCGACGACCCACTCGTCGACGGAGCTCCCGCTGATGTGCGCATCGGCATCCTGATCGTCGCCTACAACGCGGCGTCGACGCTGGAGCAGGTGCTCGACCGCATCCCCGAGGACTTCCGGTCCCGCATCGACAGGGTGCTCGTCGGCGACGACGCCAGCTCCGACAGCACCCACCTCGTGGCGCTGGGCTACCAGCAGCAGTCGACCGACCTGCGGATCGAGGTGATCCGCCACCCTCGGAACCTGGGCTACGGCGGCAACCAGAAGGCCGGCTACCACTGGGCCATCGACAATGGCCTGGACGTCGTCGTGCTGCTCCACGGCGACGGCCAGTACGCCCCGGAGGTCCTGGCCGACATCGTCAGGCCGCTCGTCGAAGGGCGTGCCGATGCCGTGTTCGGGTCGCGCATGATGGAGGCCGGCGCCGCCCGCAGAGGCGGCATGCCCGCCTACAAGTACGTGGGCAACCGGATCCTCACGACGGTCGAGAACGCCGCTGCCGGCGCGCAGCTCACCGAGTGGCACTCGGGGTACCGGGCCTATTCGGTCCACGCGCTGTCGCAGATCCCCTTCGACCGCAACAGCGACGGGTTCGACTTCGACACCGAGGTGATCCTGCAGCTGATCGAGGCCGGGAAGCAGATCGTCGAGATCCCCATCCCGACCTACTACGGCGACGAGATCTGCCGGGTGAACGGGCTGAGCTACGCCCGTGACGTCACGAAGGCGGCGTTGACCTACCGGGCCCACAAGATGGGCTTCGGAACCGGAGAGATGGCCTTCGCCAGCGACGCCTACGAGCAGAAGGACGACGAGCAGTCATCGCACCGGGTGCTGGCGTCGTGGATCGCCGCCCGGCCACCGCGCCGGCTCCTCGACATCGGCTGCTCCGACGGCTCGGTGACCGCAGAGCTTCGTCGCGACGGCGTGCACGTCACCGGCGTCGACATCGTCGCGATGGACGGCGTCAAGGACCGTGTGGACCGCTTCGTCGAGGCCGACCTGGACCGGGGGCTCCCCGTCGGGCTCGACGGCCCCTATGACGCCGTGCTCGCAGCGGACGTGCTCGAGCACGTCCGCTGCGAGCACGGCGTC